>JAQWFN010000100.1 GCA_029238785.1 Flavobacteriales bacterium
GTAAAATGGCGAGTACCGAGATTTTGATTATCGAAATATGGGATCAGATTTTCGAGCCCATCAAGGCTGTGGGTTGCACGCTGCACGGCATTCGTTTGTATGAAACAGAAAACAACTACGCCGATTACTTCGGTGAGCAATGAGCAAAATCATGGCAGGATATAAAAAAGAAGATCACTACGACATGGAAATGGCTGAAGGCTTGGCCAAAAGCTACAAGTCTATTTTGGAAGGTACTGGTGAAGATATAGAGCGAGAAGGATTGGAGAAAACGCCCATGCGCGCTGCCAAGGCCATGATGTTTCTAACCAACGGTTACGATCAAGACCCTGCGGCCATTTTACGCAGTGCCATGTTTGCAGAGGAGTATCATCAAATGGTGATTGTGAAAGACATTGAATTGTACTCTTTGTGTGAGCACCACTTGTTGCCGTTTTTTGGAAAAGCGCACATCGCTTATATTCCAAACGGACACATTGTTGGACTGAGTAAAATTCCTCGTGTGGTAGATGCTTTTGCCCGCAGATTGCAGGTTCAAGAGCGTTTAACTACTGATATCAGAGATTGTATTCAGGAGACCTTAAACCCATTGGGGGTTGCTGTTGTTATTGAAGCCCGACACCTTTGCATGCAAATGCGTGGTGTTGAGAAGCAGAACAGTGTTACGACCTCATCTGCGTTCACAGGAGAATTCATGGACAATCACAAAACAAGGGAAGAGTTTATTAAGTTGATTGGGCAGAAGTTGTCATAAGCCAATTTGGTAATAAAAAGCCCTGAATCGAGAGAGAATCAGGGCTTTTTTTTGACTTAGTGTTGCAGTAGTATCTTCAGTTGATGAAATCTCTTTCCTTTTCGGTCCGCTTGAATTGTGTACAAACCAGGGGCAAACGGGCGAAGGTCAATCTTTCCCTTAGCTTGAAGCTGTTTTAGTTCAAGGACTTTTTCTCCCAACCCATTATAAATGACTATATCGATTGTCATATTGTTCAGAATACTAAAATTCAGGTAATCTATGCATGGATTTGGGTAGAACGAGATGCTTTCGCCATCAAGTTCTAGGATATTGGTGACTACCTCAACATCAATGCTCACCATTTCTCCTTCACAACCTTCGGCATTAGTTTCAACAATACTGATACTTCCTGGGCCTTCATTACCCCAGACAACGGTAATACTATTCGTTCCCTGCCCATTTAGTATTGCTCCGTTATTTACAGTCCAGAAATAAGTGCTTTCTAATGTTTCAGAATAAACATAGAGTTGCTGAGCCCCTGCTCCAATTTCTGTGCTTCCTATTATTTGGTACAGCTCTAAGTATTCACAAGAACCATCATCAACATTTGCCACAGGGTTGTAATTACATGCATACTGATCTGTGCAACCAAGAATATCCATTTGCACTGGTGTTCCCTGACAGGAGCAGTCGTCTTGCACCATATCGTTTTCAGTAGCTGCATCGCCATCATCACAAAAGTCGCCCACCAAAATGCAAGTACCGTCATCAACAGTGGCCAAGTTGTTGAAGTTACAAGCGACTTCATTCGTACAACCAGGCACATCAACAATAATCAAATCGCCCTCACAAGAGCAGTTCTCTTGAACCATATCGTTTTCAGTAGCTGCATCGCCATCATCACAAGAGTCGCCCACCAAAATGCAAGTACCGTCATCAACAGTGGCCAAGTTGTTGAAGTTACAAGCTTGAACATTTGTGCATCCCAAGACTTCATTATCTGGGACGACCACCGCATTTGTACATGTCTCAAGAACACAATTTTGACCTGTCAGAATAACGCAAATTTCTACCAAACCTGGATTCGCCCAGAGCACATTTACGTTTGTTGTTGTTTGTCCGCTTTCAATAACACCACCAGAAACAGACCAGGTAATATCTGCATTTGGAACATCTTCTAGCGAGTAGGAACTCGAGGTAAACGCTGTTACTGAAGTTGGGCCAAGAATGATTCCCTCATTCAGAAATTCGCAACTACCATCATCTATGCTAGCAATTTCATTAAAATTGCAAGCTTGGGTATCAGTACAACCTGCGCAGGATTCATATTCACATGAATCATCTGAGCAGGTAGCGCTGATTGAGTAATTACAAGCTATTTCATCAGTACAACCAATTTCACCATTGCCTCCACACTCTCCACAAACATCATTAAAGAGGCAAGAACCGTTGTTAATGCTGGCCAAAGGATCATAATTACAAGCCATAGGATCAGTGCACCCTGCACAACTTTCAAGATCGCATAAAGATTCATCGTTACAAGCCCCACTGGGATCGTAATTACAAGCGTTGGGATTTAGACAAGTTGCATAAAGACAGGAGTTTGATGAAGTGCATGATGCACTAGGGTCATAGTTACAAGCCTGCGGGTCGAGACAAGCATCTGGGGTAATACAAGGTGTTTGTCCACTCAAAAGCAGATTCACCGCAGGACTAACGGAAGCTGATTTATAGAAATTCCCTTCATAGAAATCAACATAGTTCCCAGCAAATGAAGGCAAAAGCATCTCTTCAGCGAGAAGTCCAAATCCCAACTCTGGTGTTACCACCTTAACTAATGCTAGATAGTACTGACCATTTTCTGAGAAATTTTGAACCGCACCTGATTGATCAAAAAACAGATCAATGCGGGCTCCCAGCTGAGCAGCATCCAAAAGCTCTTGGGTAATGGTACCTACAGAAGATTCTCCTAGTAAATTTTGGACTTGTACGAAATTACCGAAAGTATAAGCTGTTCCTTGATCAACTTGATATAACTCAGCCTTAATTTGGCAACCAACTGTGCTAGCTGCAGAGATGTAGATACCCAAGCCTTCGATTTCGTCGGAATTTTTCAAATGATACACATTGCCCAAGCCCCATTCATTTTGTGTTCCATTCCAGATTCCAAAACCAGTGCTTGTTTCTGCAAAGGTGGTATAGCCATATTCATCCTCTCTTGTATATAATGTTGTTGAAAGGGAATTACCCGTTGCGCATTCGTCTCCTGTTATTTCACTGGTGAGAATATGTTGCCCGATTTCGCTTGGCCAAGGAAAAACATCTTGACGAATTGGAATAAAATTATTCTCAGCTAAAATCCCCTGTGGTCCATTAAAAACCACTGGAAAATCGACATTACCATTCCACAGTGTTTCTCCATTCAAGTTTCTATCCAAATTAAAAGTACTCTCTTGTTGGGAAAAATTCTCGGCAATCAAATAGCTCTCCACCTGGAAGTTCGTTGCTTGATTAGGAGTACAGGACCTTAATTGAACTAGTCCGGCAAAATCTTCGAATCCAGCTTCCGGTTGATCGTAAACATATTGCCTACTCAACTGAAAGTCATCAAGCAATGGTTCGTATACCTTTAAGTCGTCTATCATGTATTCTCCAACACTTCCAAACCAATGGAAACGCAACCAGATTTGGTTTGTATTACCAATGATCGATGAGATGTTAAGCCGGAAGGTATAAGGGTTTTGATTCCGAATGTTGCCAAAATCGAATAAGTTACCTCGCATGGCATTTGGATTTGTGTTAGAGGTTGACGGCCAATTTATTCCGTCAGTAGACACCTCGAGGAACATAAAATTCGTCAAAGCCTGCCCTGGATAGGTGCCATAAAAATCAAATTCTACAATTGCTCCTGAGGCGGAAGGAAGTTCAATGGGGCTTTCAGTCTGAATCCAGCAATTACTGCTAACAGGTTCTTGATAAGCATTGATCAAAGCGAAGCCATTTAGAGCTGTTGCTGAGTTGATTGTTTCAAGACCGCTAGAAGGAGTAATTCCAGCCCCACAAAGCCAAGAACCCACGCCTGTATTCCCCAAAGACCACGTTGAACAATCTGAGAAATCATTGGAGTAGACCAATTCCGCACAATCCAACGACCGATTTTCAATGCTTAATCGACGATTCGTCATCCCCTCTGATGTGCTTTGAAATTGAGCCCATCCACTCGAAATACCGAGGAGAAAAAAGGCAATAGACAGAAGGAAGGGGCTATTCATAAAATTAGGTTGACACATACTAAAGTTTAAAGTGTAGCAAAAGTAAAACAGCTAGCCTATAATTCACATTGCTATTGAGTACATTGCGATACATTCTTCACAGGCTGCTTGGAAGCTGCTTGGAAGCTGCTTGCAATTCAAACTTCAGGATGCATGATTCCCTATCTAAAGAATAAAGTAATTTCAAAATTTGGCCAAGCCGTTCTCACACTGGGAGACTGCAAGGAGCTATCGAAGGTTATTTTTGCCGAAACTCAAGAATTGCTGAATTACAATACGCTTCGCCGCATTTTCGGACTCATAAAACCCACTATGCCGCAAACCTATACCTTGGATGTCTTGAGCAAGTATGTAGGCTACTCTGATTACCAAGATTTTATTAAAGCTATGCCTTTTGACTATGACTGGTTTCATCTTTTTGAAACCTTTAATACTGATGATTTCAATGTCTCTCAGCTTTTGCTACAATCTCCTCCTGGCATCATCGGGTTGTTTTTACGAGAGTTGTTCATCATGAAGCGTTACCCCGATGCCCTTAAGGTGCTTAATAACCCCAACTTTAAATCATATTTAGATGATTATGACACTTTGATCATTATTGGAGGTGTAGTAGGTGCTGGTATTCGAATGGTGCCGATAGATCCTGATTTTCAATCTGACTTTTGTAAAAACCCAGTGTTTCAAGAAAGCATCTTGTGCATATTCGTGGATTATGAATCACTGAATGGGCATTATGGAACCCTTGTTTCTAAATCCCTAGAATATCCTGGGAAAAACGATTACTTCTTTCAAGGCGTCTTGAACCTCCAACATTTTTTAAATCTTAAGGCCTTGCCTTATTCGCCCAGTGAAATGCAGATTACCGCCAACACTCATCCCATTTTGATGAGCCGTATTGTTTCCAATAAAATCTTATGGAATAGAACGAACGGATTCAAATTGAGCGATGGAATTGAGGAACATGCTGCATTTCTCGATCGTCACGAGGCGAACAACATTATTGGGTGGCACGAAATCATGATTGTGGCTTTACTCCTCGACGATGCTGATTTGTATCGTGCGATTGAGAACCACATCAACACGGATGACATTCAAGCGCTTTATCATTTCCATCATTATCATTTGTACCTGTTGTTTAAAATAGCCCATCAAACTGCTTTAGGTAAGCAGAACGCCGCTAGCCTTCAACTGGAAGATTTCCAAGAAAACAAGCTGCGTTATTCCTATTTGCCTTTGCTGCGTTTCTTCATTCACCGAAACACCTACAGGCTGAGCTCAGCGTCAGAAGAGAAGCAGCGAGCTTTGGCGCAACTTCAGGACCTTGCAAAACGTTTAGCGCATCCTTATTTGGTGCAACAACTACCTACTTGATTAGCCTAACATGGGCCAGACAACTTTGTCATCAAGAAGCAATCGACCACAATGTATACAAACAAAAAGCCTAGGCGAACCTAGGCTTTTCTATTGATCATCTGAAATAACTCCGTCAGCTAAGCTATGAAACTAGCCTTTTGAGATATTCTAAGATATACAAGGGAATTGATTAAGCAAACATTCGCCTTCAGTTTTAAACTTTTTTTCAATTTTTTAGTGATGGATGGCCTCCCGCATTCGGGCTATTTGACCGCCACCAACTGAGTTAGTCTACCATAGCTGGTATTCACTTCAACAACATAAGTGCCTTGTGCTAGCAGCGATGCATCGAAGAAGAATTTCTGTTCTCCTGATTTAATTTGCCCAGAGTGGATTTCTTGGATGATTCTTCCCGTCATGTCTAACAAGCGAACAGTTCCATTCGTAGCCACTTTGAAGTTCAAAGGCACACAGGTAATGGCCGATGCTGGGTTAGGGAATACCGCTTGAAAATCTGCAAAAGCCAATTGATCCACTCCTACCAATTGAGTCAGCACGTCGAAAGACCAATAGCCTTCTGGTGCTGGCATTGGCCGAACTTGCTCTTTCCCACTCATCGCCGTTGCCTGAATGTAATATTCGATGGTAGCACCAAAAGCTTGAGCAGGAATGTTTGCTTCCCAATTGTCGTTATCTGTTGCCATCATGTTCACCATTTGATAGTCGCTTTCACCATTTAATCTCCAATAAAGATTAGCTGAAGCAATTCCAGATCGGTGTCTTATGTTGGCCACCACAGCATAAGGGTTTTGATCGTCTTCCGTATCTAGAAGCGCTTGGTGGCTGATGAGCAATGGATCTTCGACACCTACACTGTGCGTAATACAGTGAATCGCTCCCGAGAGGCTGATGATGTCACTCCCTTGGTTATCGCAGTCGATGCCTACGATGTTGTATCCCGGTAAAGACTCTTCCCAAATGCGAATGGCCGTGGTATCGTACTCTTCGTAATAGGTGGGAAGAAGGACGGTTTTATTCACGAATACCGCATTGGAGTAAGTATTATAACTCGCGTTGTTTTGATTGATGAGTGGGTATTGTGTTCCGTCTGGCGGTACAGGAATTCTAATCAAGCGGTAAGGTGTTCCGTAAACGCTGGTGAAATTGCTCAGCACGTATTCCATGTTCGCTTCGATTTGCGGACCATCAGAAACGCCAGCAGGGTATTCGCTAACGAGCAGTGTTTCCTCATCCAACAACTTCATGTGCATGTCGATGTGGTGAATAAGGTCGTTGGGGAGGTTGGTCATTTTGATGTAGCGATTCAAGCCCATCCAATCGCCCATAATATCGTCGATTTGCGCTTCATCTTTTGTAGAAACGTCGTAAGGGTTTCCTGCTTCGTTTTCTTCCAAAATCAGTTCTGAGGCGAAGGCCGTACCGAAACCATCCGACATAAAATTCCCTCCCGTATTTACTAGGTCGCTCGGTGCATCGGTGGTACAATACAAGGGAACATTCAAGTATTCAGCGATTGCGGCTGGCGAAGCATCATCAAGTGGCCGCGGACGATTGTAGATCCAATCTACCAAAATTCGATCGTCAATTTCATTTCCATACACGGTGTTAGCAGCGTAGTCTCTCATCCAAATGGAATTGAATTCCGCATCGAGAATGGTAATGTTGGAAAAATCGGTGATCGCTGGTCCGCCAGCGTTCACGCTCGACAAGTATTGTTCTGTTTCTGCTACATCTTCGCTCAAGATAATGACTTCACACTCGAGCATGGCCGCAGAGGTAATTTGCTTTAAGATGGGGAAAAAGAAGGCCCAAGAAATGGTTAAAGCTTCAATTTCTTACCATTCAGCCATGGTTCTAAGTGAGCTGTAATCTTCACTAGGGGCCGTTGTTATCCCTCTTGAGTTGTTTGAAGCTCCAAAGTCGTAGTGGCGCATCATGTCTAACTCTTCCGGAGTGGCATATCTAGGAAGTACTTGTTCGTCTTGCTGCGCATGCATCGCTACAGCAGAAAAGATGCAAAGGAGAGTAAAGATTCGTTTCATAGTGCTAAAGATACAAGCAAAGCGGCAATCACCCGAACAAAAACATTCATTCGATTGAGTTTCCAACTCCTTCGTCTCTCAGATGGAGTTGCGAGAATGATGCAAAAACGAACGAAATCAATTGCTTAAATTAATTTGAGTAGGGTGAATTCATCGATATGATGTCCTCCTTGAAAACGCAGTAAATCATACTCGATATTCGCTTGATCAAGCAAGTCTTGTAATTCGATAATGTGCTGCGATTTGATAAATTCATCGTCATCACCAATAACTAGAGTAAGCTTGGTGTTTTTAAGTTTCGCTTTAACCTCTCCCAAGGGTAAATCTGTTGGAAAAGAACCCGCCCACATGATCACATGATCAAAGCTTACATCGCCCAAACAAAGCCACCTCATTGCAGTAGCACATCCTTGGGAAAAACCAAAGAGCACCCGTTCTAGCTTGTCATTGGCGCGTTCATTATTGTGATGAAGTGCGTTTAAGACTTGAATGTAATTAGCAATATCTGTTTCGCGATCTTCCTTGGTCATCCAAGATGCTCCTACCCTTCCTGAGCTTCCTTCAAGGTAAAAACGATGCAAACCTTCTGGTACAGTCACATGAATTCCATTTGCAGAAAGCTTGGTGAATTTTTTAATGAAGTACCTCGCTAGCTGACCGTAACCATGTAAAACGTACCAATGTGCCCTAGCTTGGCCTTCGGCTTTTAATTGAAAGTATCGGCAGTTTAATGGAACGGAGATGTACTGCTCTTCCATTAATATGCGATCACGATTTGGGTGGTGGTGAAGGCCGGACAAAAAAGTGAATCTACCGTAGTTATAGTGGTATCGCTTTTAGTGACCTCATAGACGTACTTGATTAAAAAGTCGCCATAGATTTGACAGTTCTTGGTGCTATCCACATCGGTTCCGTTGAGAACAATAAAATCGTTGTTACAACAAAAGCAGTCGTCAAAGATCGCATTGAGGTAGCGAAATCTGATCTGATCTTGGTTGTTCCAGGGGTTTTCATTGACAATCCTTAGTTCCACTTCTGCTTCTGCGTTGATGGTTGCGTTTTGCATGTAGGCTTGGTCCAAGGAAATGTCTTCGGGGTTGATGTCTATGGTTTTGGTGAAGTAGCCGTCTTTAGAAAATTCAATTTGGTATTCAACGGCATTCTTACGCTCGAAATCTATTGAATAGTCGCCATTTCCACTGGTACTTGTTTCCGCAGCTGTTTGGAAAGAAGAATTGAAGGCACCTCCTTCGAGCACCTTTTCTTTGAACTTCACATTAGCTGATGACAGTCCATTATTGTTTCTCCCATCCCTTACTTTTCCAGCAACGGAAAGGCTATCTATATTTTCTTTTTTGCATGATGGCAGTAATATTAGCCCACACATACACAAGATAAATAATTGCTTCACGACTCCATGGTTTGATAGTGCTGATAGGTACTCATGATCCTCTTCACGTATTTATAAGCTTCTTCGCCTCTACAATACCCGTGTTTGACCACATCTAAGGTAAAGTATTCGCTTTGACTCTTTAGCAACAAACAATCAGCAACGTTGTTTTCCCAAATTTGCGGGTTTTTATTTAAATAAGTCGCAATTTTTTGAGCATCGAGTACGTGTCCGGGACCAACATTGTACGATGCCAAGATAAATTTGAGTCGTTCATTTCTATCGGGGACACGTTTCTCCCAGAATTTCTCGAGGTATTTCAAATAGCTCACTCCAGCCTTAATATTTGCGGAGCTGCTTGCCGTTGAATCGATTCCGAAACGTTCTGCTGTATTCGGCATCAGTTGCATGAGTCCGAAAGCTCCTGCCCACGACCTTGCGTTGGGGTTGAATCTACTTTCATGATAGATCATGCTTGCCAGCAACCTCCAATCCCATTCGAGTCGTTGACTCTCTTTCTTAATCGCATCATCAAACAAGGAAATGCCATTCCCATTAAGCGAAGAGTATTCACTTTGTGTTCTGTCTTTTTGATCTTTGCTTGATTCGAAATACTTTTTGTGGGCGAAGGTGAGTTTTCGCTGACCAACAGCAGAGCCAATCCAATCGTTTAAGGCGGCGAGCAATTCTGAACTGTTTGGTCGCAGTGCCCAAGCGATATCTTGCTCAAAACTGATGGGCGTTTTTACGTCCAGTTGTGGATAGTAGGTTTGATTGAGAAGGGCTACATTTTCATCTGCAACCGTGTATGGTATTTGTCCTTCTGCTACCAATCGAATAAGTTGCTCGCTATCAATGTTTCCTGATGCACTGATGATATTAATGTCTTTACCAATTTCGTCTTGAACACTTTGTAAACGGCTATAGAACGAAGAATATTCGTGCACATAGATATCGAGATCAGCGAGTTCTTTCAAATCTCTAATCAGGCTATCTTCGAGCTGACTCGCCTTAAGGTCGTACCACTTATTGGGTTTTCTTTGCACCAAGACCTGTCTGGTGGTGAGCAAAGGTTTGGTGAATTCAACTTTATCTTTTCTTTCTGAAGTTACGGTAAGATTGCAGGCGATGAGGTCTCCTTTTCCGGAGTGGAGGTGATCGAACATATCGTTCAAATCTTCCATCACAATGATTTCTAGGGCAAGGCCTTCAGACTTGGCGAAGTCGTTGAGCATTTCATAATCATAACCCATGGGTTGTCCTCGATAGAGGTAGTAGCTGCTTGAGCTATTTTCAGTGAGCACAACCAATTTTCCTCGTTGCCTAATGGCATCAAGATCGCGAACAATGATCTCTTTCTTTGGGTGTTCGATGAGCTTTGATTCCTTCTTTTTATCGAAGTTACAAGCGGTCATCAGAGAAAAAGCCAATCCGAGCAGCAGGTATGTCTTCACGAACTCTTGCATGCGTACTATCTTCAATTTACGAAGAAAAATAAAGGGGCCTAATGACCCCTTTACGTAAGTTATGAAGAAAAATTGCTTATTTCTTTGCGAATTTCTCAGTCATCGAGTCGAAACTGATGTAATATTCTCCTTTGGGAAGATTGCTCATGTCGGCTTCCAATCCAAAACCTCGCTTTACAATTTGTCCGTAAACATTATACAACTCGTAGTTTGTTTCGGCGCTGAACACAAGGCGTTCTAGTTTCTTATCGTATGTAAACGTGATTGGCGCTTTGTCTGAGATGTATTCTGCGCTTCCTGATTTTCTCACTTGACCTTCGTAGCTGCGTTGAACTACTCTGAATTTGTTTACCCCTGAAATTGGCGTTGTTTGGAAGCTGTAGGAGTTTTTAACTGAAGTTCCATTTCCTGTTACTTCTCCAACATTCACCCATTTATTCCACTTGTATTGTTGGATAATGAAAGGCAATTTTCCTTGCTCGTTGGTTGTTTCCCATTTCAAAAGACCTCCATTACTAATATCAATGCTCGTAGCATCAAAGGTTGGTTGAGGTTCTAGGGCTCCAGGGTTAAGGATTCTCGGTTCGCAACCCTCTTTGTACTTGATTGAGACCACTACATCATCTCCTAATTTGAAACCATAGATAGATAGATCTACTTCAAAAGCATTGGAGTTGATTTCGTCTGAAGTTACATCACCGTTGACAAGAACTTCGTAAACACAAAATCCAACTCCTTCGGCAGAAATACTATTGATGATGTAAACGTTTTTTTGTTGGTACTTACCTTCGAGCACAATGGTTCCTGCAAAGCCAGTAAGACTCGCAAGCACAGTAAGAAGGACAAGAGCAAAATTTTTCATTCTGAGTGACGTAATTAGTGAAGAGCTCAGTCAAATATAGCATTTTCGCATTGATGCTGAACACTCATTTTTTCCGCTAAGTTTGGACGAAATTAGCATATTTCTCCGAACAAGCATTGACTATATGCGGGAAAAAACGCTCAAATTCAGTAAGAAAGAAGACTTTGTTCTCTTTAAACAAGCTTGGAACGTTTTCTAAGCCACTATTGTGCTTAATTCTTCGCGCCAAACCGAAGCATGAATTTTCCAAGCCTTCAAAGGTGCTATAACGCAATAACCACTGATATTTTATCATCGCTTGAAGTAATTTTTTTGCTTCTGGCGTGAGGTATTCTACTTGCGCTTCAAGGGATTGATGAACCCATGCTACAAAATCTGGGAGCGCTTGTTCAGACCATACTGGCCAAGTTAATCCAAGGCAATGATCGTGGATCAAGTCCATCGCCACACCAGCAAACTTCCCTGTAATTGGTCGCAAAAGTTCTTTGGTGGCTTCATTCGCCGGGAAATGGTCGGTGTAATCATCAATAAAGCGATGAAGCACTATACCGTTATAAATGGGCTTTGGGAAATACTCAAAGTGCCTGCCCTTGATAAAATCTCCAAGCAAGTTTCCAACTACCACGCCGGGATTGTTCTGACTGAGGTAAAAATGGGCGAGGTAGTTCACTTGTTGGTAGGGCCTTTTGTTTGATGATCACTTATTCAACTCCACTAATCGAGCAAGCTCTTCGTTCACCGCACTGGTGTATTCGAGATCGAAAACGATGGATTCGGTCTCCGTATCGAACTCTGCAATGCCCATTGGGGTGTCGCTCAAGTACTCTAGAATAATCCCATTATTGGTTTTGAAGAGGCCAACATCCATTTCTAGATCATACTGACCAAGTCCTGCGCTCTGATTACTTAAATCGATAACAATCTTTTTTGGTGCATAGCCAATGGCGTTCACCATAAAGGTATGTTTCGCACCTGGGTGCAATAAGAACTCTGCCATTCCCTCTTGAAGGTTCATGTTGCCTTGTTCAGTGCTTCCCTGTACTTCGCTCAATAGAGATAAATTTACTGGAAGCAAGTTATCTGTTTCTTGATCGTAAGCCAAAAGCTTCACATTAACTACATCGCGATGAAGATCATAGGTGCCCAAGGTGTCATCTGTCAAGCCCAAATAAGCCAAAGGTGATTGTTCAATGGTGTTTCTTCCCCACATGCTTCGGTCGAAATTGGCATCGATGGTATTCACCAAGTCTGCCTCATAAATCACATCAGCACCACGTACTTTATAGATGTAGCGCAGCGGCATTCCGGGCACTACGTTCTGGTTCATCCAAGCGTTAGGAATGTTAGGAGCATAGTACACTTCAATACTGTCGTTTTCAGCAGTCAAGCCCCAACCGTGTTTACAGTTCACCCCCATGATGACTTCACGTTTTTCTGACTCGATGAAAGACTCAATCAAAGGTGAAGAGAGGTATTCTTTTAGAAACACGCCATCAAGCAGACAAGAAACAGCATAGGTTTTGCCTTTTTCTTGAATCCACAAGGAATCACCATGTACCCATTCTTGGTACAAACCAACCTCAGCGTTTCGCTGAACGGTAAACATGGAGTCGCTAAAAATCTGATAAGTAACACGATCACCAAAGTAAGTGAAAACCATCTTTTCCACATCTGGATCTGGTGAATTGATGTGGTATTGCACCTCAAGAGGTAAAGTCATTGCTGGCTCTTCATTCGAGCATGAGGCAAAGAACATGAGGCTACAAAATGCAACAAGAGGAGCTATCCTTGATTTCTTCATGGCTGTTAATGTGGTGTTAATTCGTTGAGCAAAGATGAGAAAACCATTACTTTTATTGCGTGAGTAGAAAAACGATTTACGCTTTGATCATTTTGGCGGTCATTTCCTTGAGTGGAATTGTCGTTACACAAATCTATTGGGTTCGTCAGGCCTACACGCTTCAAGAGAAAGAGGTTAACGACCGCATCGTTATTGCCATGTCTACCGTGGTTCAGCGGATTTTAGAAATGAACCAAGACTCTTCTTTTGTTGAACCGGTTGAACAAGTTTCTGCCAATTTCTACACCGCCAACATCAACGACACCCTGCACCCCTATCTTCTTGAGGCTTTGCTTCGCGATGAATTTACCAGTTCAAATCTTCTGAACGATTTTGAATACGGCATTTACGATTGCTTTAACGACAGCATTGTGTTTGGTGGAAAAGTTGTTTTCGACCAAGAGCAGGGGAAGCCTCAAGGTACAGCTACCAATATTCAGAAAAAGTTTGAGAAAGACGGACATTACTTCGGCATCTATTTCCCTGCGAAATCGAGCATGATTTTAGGTAAAATGGACTTCTGGATTTTCAGTAGTTTATTGATTGTGCTCGTGGTGGTTTTCTTTGCTTATGCTATTTTCATCATCCTAAAACAAAAGCGACTGAGCGAGGTCAAAACCGACTTCATCAATAACATGACCCACGAGCTGAAAACGCCCATTTCTACCATTGGGATTTCCAGCGAAGTACTTATGGGTGAAGGCATTGCTTTGCAACCCGATCGCTTAAAGCACTATGCTCAGATCATTCGAAGTGAAAACCTTCGTTTAAAAAATCAGGTCGAAAAAGTACTGTCCATTGCCACTTTGAGTCCGGGTAAAGGCGATTGGAAAAAGGAGTGGGTAGACATGCACCAAGTGATTTCACAGGCCGTGGCTTCGAGTGAAATTTTAGCTCAGGGTTTGGCCGGAGAAATTAAAACCCAGCTGAGTGCTTCAGCTCATCAGGTTTATGGCGACCCCGTTCACCTCACCAATATTCTCTACAATTTATTGGATAATGCTTTGAAGTATTGTGAAACTGAGGCGCAAATTTTGGTGAGCACGGAAAACATCAAAGACAAGCTTTACATCTCCATTCAGGATAATGGAATTGGGATTGCTAGAAAGCACCACAGGAGTGTTTTTGATCGGTTTTTCCGCGTTCCAACCGGTGATGTTCACAACGTCAAAGGTTTTGGCTTGGGCTTGTATTATGTGACTAGTGTGGTAGAAGCTCATGGCGGGAAAATTGAACTTCAAAGTGAATTGGGGAAAGGGAGTACATTTACCTTGATTTTACAAGCCAATCAAAATGAGTAAAGCGCGTATTCTTTTAGTTGAAGATGATTTTAATCTTGGATTTGTGATCCAAGACCTACTGAAGATGGAAGGCTATACCGTTCATTTGAGCAAAGACGGCAAAGAAGGTTTGATGCAGTTCAACAAAGAAGAATACAATTTGTGTTTGCTCGATGTGATGATGCCGAAAAAGGACGGTTTTAGTTTGGCTGAAGACATCCGTAAAATCAATGCTTCGGTTCCTATCATCTTCATTACAGCGAAGGGGATGCAAGAAGATCGCATTCGAGGATTAAAAATTGGGGCTGATGATTACATCACCAAGCCTTTCAGCAATGAGGAGTTCTTATTGCGTGTTGAAGCCGTTCTTCGCAGGAGTTTTGGCGACGTTAAAACCGTGCAGGATGAGTACCAAATTGGAAGCTACACCTTCAACATGAGCACTTACGAATTGCTTCACCCAGAAGAATCTCGCAAGCTCACAAAAAAGGAAGCTGATTTACTCAAATTGCTTTGTCAGCATCAAGGACAAGTGCTCGAGCGGGAATTGGTGGCCAACATGGTTTGGGGTGACGACAGCTATTTTGTAGGCCGAAGCATGGATGTGTTCATCACAAAATTACGCAAGTACCTCAAGCGCGATGAGCAAGTAAGCATCACGAACATTCATGGTGTGGGCTTTAAGCTAGAATCTTAAGATCAAAACCCCGCCTTTAAATACCTCATTTGGTTTTAAAAATTCGTTTCCAAGAAGGAAGCGTTCCACAAGTCATCGCCGGCATCGAAATCGTTCGGCTCATAAAACTCATTCAGCAAATCTTGGTTCACCTTAATTAAGTACAAGGTATCTTCTGTAGGTACTTCGAGCACCTCTAGCTTGATGTTGTTGGCTGTTTTTAAACTTTGGATGTCTTGAGGTCCGAAGCCGTAAGGGTACTTTTGACGAATTAAGGTTTTCTCGACGTCTGTCAATGAAGAAAAACTTTTGATGGTACGTTTCATGGCGAAATGATTAAAGGGTTAAATATTCATTGTCCACGCCTCTTCAATATCAACGTTGTTTAAGTTGGATTAAATTAAGCAATTCTGCTTAGAGTTTCAAGTGCTAATCATAGGCCAATCCCCTGTAGGATTTTTCCTAAGTGTAGGATTAAAAAAGCTTGCCCCTTCCTTCTCTTTTCAGAATGGAATACCTTTGAATAAAATAGACCTCATGAAGGATATTGAAGGAAGAGAAGACATCGACCTATTGGTAGACACCTTTTACGGAAAGGTTCAAAAAGATGCTGTTATTGGTCCGTTTTTTAATGACGTAGCGAAGGTCAACTGGGACGAGCACTTACCTCACCTCAAAGATTTTTGGGAGGCCGGACTCTTTCATACGGTTGGATTTAAGGGAAACATCATTAAAACCCATCAAGACCTAAATGCTAAGTCGAGCATGAAGAAGGAGCACTTTGATCATTGGGTAGCCCTTTTCTCGGGAACGGTTGATAAACTGTTTCAGGGTCCAAATGCCGAAGCAGCCAAACAAAAGGCTTGGAGCATGAGCGTGGTGATTCAGATGAAAATTTGAATTAACTCCCGAGAACGAAGCCTCGGGAGTTATCTTCATTTAGAAGTTTATTCTCAAGCTGCTGTAGAAATTTCTACCAGCTCCTGAAACTCCAGAGCTGTAAGGACGATAGCGCTGATCGTCTAAATTTTCAATTCCACAGCTCAAACTAAAGTTCTCATTGATTTGGTACATCGCCCTCATGTTGATGGTGTACCAAGCCGGGGCATAAGTGTTGCCATTAGAATCTTTAGCATACATCTCTACCTTAGCTTGTTCTTCCAGCGCTAAATCTTCATGAGCCACCTCTCCTTGGTATTGAGCAAAAAGCTGTAGGGTCAAATCTTTCGCTTTATAGGTAAATCTACTCACCCCAAACCAAGGCGCTGCATGTCGAGATGCGCTGGTACTTCCATCATCCAACTCTTCCTCACCAACTTGGTAGTTGAAATCGCTAGAAAAAGTAAACCCTGCGCCCAATTTCAATTCCAAACTCGCCTGCACACCATAAACTCGAGATTGTGCTGCGTTTTGAATGGCTTGAACCTGACTCAGTTCACCGGCATATAGTATGCTATCTTGTCCGTTCAAAGTAAAGTTTCTTCGAACCATAGCATTGTCGAGGAAGGTATAATACACGCTCGCATCAAACTTCAAACGTTCATTGAACACCTTACCAAGACTGAAATCTGCCGTGTAAGCTGTTTCCGCTTCTAAATCTGGGTTAGGTACCGTCACTGCTCCTGGTTCAGAATCAAACACCTTCCCGATGTCATCCACATTTGGCGCTCTGAAAGCACTTGAGAGGTTCATGCTCATCACCCAAGATGATGAAGGCCTGAAGACCATGCCCAGGTTTGCTGTAAAAGCGGAATTGCTCGAATTTGCACTCGTAAAAGGCAAGTCATAAAATTCCGGATTAAAAGTAGCATCGATGCCATATTGGGTAAATCGAAGCCCGCCTTGCATCAGGTATTTCTCATTAAAGCGGTGTTGGGAATTGACGAAGGCCCCAAAGGTGTTCCAGTTGGCCTGAGGGTAACGAGCTGCAGCCACTTGTTGCTCTCCCGTAGTGATGTTCAATTCTTCTCCTGTGGAGCTTACCTCATTCAAGACGTACTCCGCACCATAGCTCAGGGTGTTCTTTTTAGAGAGGAATCGAACAAAATTGAGGTTGATGCTTGAAGCCGCTACTTGTTCGGTTTGAGTGCTTCTAACATCGCCTTGGAAAGCCCTATCGATTCTACTTTCCTCGAAATTTTGGTAGGCCAAACTGATGTTCATTTGATCATAGAACGCGTTGTTCCCGCTGTGTTCGATTTGCAAGTGGTTCATCATCCAAACTTGCGGACCATAATTCCACTCTGCATGTCTTGGCAGGCCGTTTCGTGTTCTATTGTGACGGTCGTAACGCCCATAAGGCGATGTTTCCGAATAATGCAGCGCGTAGTTAATGTCCCAAGCTTTATTCGGACTGAACCTCAGTTTTTGCATGAAGTTTTTCTGCGAGTAGGCGGTGGGTATTTGTAGGCGCTCATCTTCCTGATAAACCACCACATCAGCGCTATCTTGACGTTGAACATGAAAGGGTCTCAGGTAATCCTCCGGCCCATTACTCCCCTGCAATAAATGGTCGAAATCAAAAGAAGAAAAGCTGGTGAGCATGGCCCATTTTTTCCAACCAACATTGACATCGAAGTGTCCGGTTCTTTCGTTATTTGCTGATGACACTCGGAAATCTGCCTTACCAGAAACAAGTGTTTCCTTGTTCAGCGAAAGTTGGGCTTTGAGGCTTTGAAAGCTCATCACACCACCAATCGCGTCGGAGCCGTACATCACCGATCCTGGTCCGAAAAGCACCTCTGTGCGTTCAATAGCGAATGGATCGAGCGAAATGACGTTTTGGATGTTCCCTCCGCGAAAAATCGCTGTATTCATTCGAACACCGTCTACCGTGTATAGGAGTCGGTTAGTTGCAAAGCCCCGAATCATTGGACTTCCGCCACCTTGTTGACTTTTTTGGATGAACACCTTGATTGAAACCCTCAGGACAGTTAATTCATCTAAGTAGAAAGCAATTACTTTCGACACTACAGAAGAAAGATTTTTCCACCCATCTTAGGAACACAAGCCATTTCTATAAACAAGAGCGAGAAACAGAATGAGAATGAAGTAAAAAGCAGAGATAAAAACTTGCTTCGCTTCGTTTTTACTCTGCTTTTTGTACTCGGAGCGGGGGTCGAACCCGCACGGCCATTACTGGCCACAGGATTTTAAGTCCTGCGTGTCTACCAATTCCACCATCCGAGCAGCCATTTAAAAAAAAACCTCCCGCCACTGACGAGAGGAAAAAAAGAGCGAGAAACGAGACTCGAACTCGCGACCCCAACCTTGGCAAGGTTGTGCTCTACCAACTGAGCTATTCTCGCATTCCACCTTCCGTGGAAGTGGACGACAAAATTAAACGTTTTTTTAATCGGGTCAAGTCTTGTCCCGATTTTTTTTATCCTTAAGAAAAAATAGCTTGAATTGCCTCTAAAACTGCTGTAGTTGCGCCCGTTTTACTGTGCACGTAGTCTTTGGCATTTCTACCAGATTGTTGCCTCAAATCAAGATTTTCTCGCATTTGATCTACCAGCCTATTGAATTCTCCCACCTCCTTGAAGGCAAATCCAGCTTGGTGATGGAGAAGATCGTGGATCTCTTGAAAACGCCCATAATTTGGTCCAAATAGTACGGGCACTCCATAGGCTGCGGCTTCCAAGGTATTGTGCACTCCCTTGCCAAAACCTCCTCCAATTACAGCAAGATCAGCATAACGATAAATGCGGTTCAGCAGGCCTATTTGATCAATAATCAATACCCGAGCAGCTGCCAAGTCGGCCGTTCGCGCTTCAGAAAAACACAAAGCCTCGGGGAAGAGTGCTTTAATTTGTTCGATGTGTTTCTCGTCAACCTCATGAGGAACGATGATCCAATTTTCATTGCTATTTACAAGCAAACGATCCGAAAGCATCTTTTCCTCCTGAGGCCAAGAACTCCCCATCACCCCAACAAAAGGAGCGCCTTCGCAAAACAAGTCAATCATAGGAATGGGCTTCGCTTCACTCACCACCTCCACTACACGATCAAAGCGGGTATCTCCACTCAAGCTCGAAGTAAGGCCAATGCTAGCCAACAAGTCTTGACTCTCTTGATTCTGCACAAAGAGCTTCGAAAAGCCTTTCAAACCTTTCACAAACCAAGACCCGTATGCTTTAAAAAAATACTGGGATGGTCGGAATATCCCTGAAACCAAAAAATGTGATACCCCCTCCTTCCTCAAGGCGCTCAAAAAGAAAAACCAAAAGTCATACTTCACAAACACCACCGCTTTAGGCTTTAAACTACGAACGAAATAACGCGCGTTTGACGGGGTGTCTAAAGGCAAGTACATAACGGCATCTGCATACGGATAGTCTTTTCGAATCTCGTAGCCGCTGGGACTAAAAAAAGTAAGTAAAACAGGCCTTTGTGGGTTTGCCTTCTTAATGGCTTCTATCACAGGTCTTCCTTGTTCAAACTCTCCCAATGAAGAACAATGCACCCAAACACATGGGGCATCGAATTTCAGGGCATCGAGTTGTTTTTTCCAATCTCGTCTGCCCTTCAGCCACAATCGCGCTTTTGGAGAAGATAGCGCAGCAAAGCGCACTCCGAGTGCGTATAAGAGGATTCCGATGTAATAGAAAAACCCCATCAATCGTAGTAGAATTCAGGACCCTGTCTTCTATAGAAATGAATGATCCAACCTGCTTTAAAACCTAACAAGAGATCGAAACGCGGATCGTTATCAACCGTTTGCGTGTCAAAGTTGAAGTCTCTTCGCCCAGCAGTAAAACCTTGATAGGCTTCAAAACCAACTACGAAATTCACCAAACGATTAGAGCTCATGTGATAATATCCTACGAATTGATTGAATAACAAACCATTGGTGAGCCGATCATAACCTTTCAAATACTCATCCCTCAAAAAAGGCAGGTCGTTGATTTGTTGTTCGATGCGAATCTTGTGCTGAATGTAGCCCACACCACCGCGGAGTAGCAAGCCAGAGTTTTGATTTGGTCCGAAAACAGGAAAAACTTTCCCCACATTCAAAGTGGCTGTCCACCCGCGCTGTTGAATCAACAATTCGGCAGGTTTTCCTTCCAAGTCAATAATTTCACCTTGATCGGTCATGAGGTTGGTCAACAAGCCCGGTTCAGTAACCTTATTCCCGTAAAGAAAGTTAAACTCCCCTCCGAAAAAATAGTTTTTTCTGTTTTTGATGTAGAAATCTGCACCAACAGCACTGTTCGCCCCAAAACGTTTAGCGAGATCACCACCCGGAAATTGGTAAGCGTAATGAACCGTAATGTGTGGCGCAAAAACGATGCTATCATTGAGGTTCCGCTCTTGTGCACTCAATGAAGTACTCAAGGTCAAGCAGAGCGCGCAGCTTATGATAAAACAATAAATAGATCTAATCATTCAGCGAAGATAAAAGAAAGCAAATTGCCATGAAACGGGCACATGAGAGAAAAGTCAACTTTAATGACAAGTCAAAGCCCAAGTTCATCACCTCCGAGCGCTTAAAAAATTGGTATATTCGCAGCGCTAATTAGTGTCGAAATATGGCCAACATTCAAATGGTTGACCTCAAAGGTCAATATGAAAAAATCCGCACAGAAGTAGATCAAGCGATCAATGAAGTAGTGCGTTCTTCCGCATTCATTAACGGTCCGGAAGTAAAAGACTTTCAAACAGAACTCGAAGAATACCTCGGTGTTAAGCACGTGATTCCATGTGCGAATGGAACCGACGCCCTTCAAATTGCCATGATGGCGCTTGATTTGAAAGAGGGTGATGAAGTGATTACCACCAATTTCACCTTCATCGCTACGGTTGAAGTGATCGCCTTGCTCAAATTAAAACCAGTTTTGGTTGATGTGGATCCTGACACCTACAACATCGATCCGGAGAAACTTCGCGAAGCCATCTCTCCAAATACCAAAGCTATTGTTCCTGTTCACCTTTTTGGTCAGTGTGCTAACATGAATGAAATCATGGCGATTGCTGAAGAAAAAGACATCTACGTAGTTGAAGATACCGCTCAAGCGATTTCAGCACGCTACACTTTAAAGGATGGCAGCGTGAAGACAGCGGGGACGATGGGACATATTGGAGCTACCAGCTTCTTCCCTTCGAAAAACTTGGGTTGTTATGGCGATGGTGGCGCATTATACACCAATGATGATGCACTTGCAGACAGAGCTCGTCAGATTTGTAATCACGGGATGCGCGTGCGTTATTACCACGAATTAATTGGAGTTAACTCTCGTCTCGATAGCATTCAAGCTGCGGTTCTAAGAATTAAACTCCGCAAGTTGGACGAGTATTGTGATGCTAGAATTGCAGCAGCTGATTACTACGATGCTGCTTTTGCTAGCATTCCAGAAATCAAAACGCCAAAACGCGCAGAAGACAGCACGCACACTTTCCACCAGTACACCTTGCGTGTTCCGGCGGAAGATAGAAACCACCTGCAGAAACACTTGATGGATCAGGACATTCCAGCCATGATCTATTACCCGGTTCCTTTGCACGAACAAGAAGCTTTTGAAGCTTACAAAACAGGTGAGACTGAATACCCTGTTACCGTTCAATTGAGTAAGGAAGTTATTTCTTTACCAATGCACACAGAATTGACCGAAGACCAACTAAAAACGATTACTCAAGAAGTAATTTCATACTTCAAAAACAAATAGATCATGAACATTGCAGTTATCGGCACTGGCTACGTAGGACTTGTCACCGGAACTTGTTTCGCGGAAACGGGGAATAATGTGGTTTGTGTTGACATCGATAAGGAGAAGGTTGAAAAGATGAGCAATGGTGTTGTTCCGATTTACGAACCACACTTGGACGTTATTTTCGAACGCAATTTGAAGGCCGGACGTTTATCGTTCACCTCCAATATTGAAGAAGTCGTAGAAGATGCTGAGATTATTTTTCTCGCCTTACCAACTCCTCCTGGTGAAGATGGTAGTGCCGATTTATCATACGTACTTGGTGTTGCTGAACACTTGGGTAAGTTGATTAAAGACTACAAGGTTATCGTTGACAAAAGCACTGTACCTGTGGGTACTGCCGAAAAAGTTAGTGCTGCAATACGTCAGCACACCGATGTGGAATTCGACGTAGTTTCAAACCCAGAGTTTCTTCGTGAAGGCTTTGCGGTAGATGACTTTATGAAACCAGATCGTGTTGTGGTTGGAACAGAATCTGAACGTGCGAAAGCCACGATGTCTGAATTGTACGCCCCGTTCATTCGCCAAGGAAACCCACTCATTTTTATGGATGAGGCCAGCGCAGAATTAACCAAGTATGCTGCAAATGCTTTCCTCGCTACAAAAATCACCTTCATGAACGAAATCGCTAACTTTTGCGAAAAGGTTGGAGCGAATGTAGACATGGTAAGAATCGGAATGGGAACAGACACCCGTATCGGAAAACGTTTCCTCTTCCCTGGTATTGGTTACGGAGGTTCATGTTTCCCGAAAGACGTGCAGGCATTGGCCCTTTCTGGTCAGCAAAACGATTACAAGTTCAACATTCTCGATGCGGTAATGAGCGTGAATGAAGATCAAAAAACAATCCTCTTCGAACCCTTGAAAGACTACTTCAAAGGCAATTTGAAAGGTGTGAAAGTGGCCCTTTGGGGACTAGCATTTAAACCCGATACCGACGACATTCGCGAAGCTCCCGCTTTGTACATGATAGAAAAACTTTTGAGTGAAGGAGCGGAAGTAGTTGCATTCGACCCTGAAGCCATGGAAAATGTTGAGCGCCTTCTTGGACACCGAATCTCATTTGCCAATGATCGTTACGACGCTCTTGATGGAGCAGATGCACTTCTGATTTGCACGGAGTGGGCCGTGTTTAGAACGCCTGACTTCCAACAAATCGCCGATCGTTTGAACAACAAAGCTATTTTTGACGGACGTAACCTCTACGACCTCAACAAAATGAAACAGCTCGGATTCCACTACAAGAGTATTGGTAGAGAAACCGTAAACGACTAATTAGCATGGAAAGAGTATTAATCACAGGAGCCGCCGGATTTTTAGGCTCACATCTCTGCGAGCGATTCCTCAACGAAGGAATGGCCGTTGTAGCCATGGATAACCTCATTACTGGTGACCTGAAGAATATTGAGCACCTCTTTCCAAATGAGCATTTTGAGTTTCATCACCACGATGTTTCGAAATTCGTGCATGTTTCTGGAAATGTAGATTACGTGCTTCATTTTGCCTCACCTGCAAGTCCGATTGACTACTTGAAAATCCCCATCCAAACCCTCAAGGTGGGTTCGCTGGGAATTCACAACTGTTTGGGCTTGGCGAAAGCGAAAAATGCCCGTTTGCTCATCGCCTCTACCTCTGAAATTTATGGAGACCCTGTGGTACACCCACAAACGGAAGACTATTGGGGTAATGTGAATCCTGTTGGACCAAGAGGAGTTTACGACGAAGCAAAACGTTTTCAAGAAGCCATCACCATGGCCTACCATACTTATCATGGACTTGAAACAAGAATTGCGCGTATTTTTAACACTTACGGACCAAGAATGCGACTGAATGATGGTCGTGTATTGCCTGCTTTTATCGGGCAAGCTTTGCGCGGTGAAGACCTAACCGTTTTTGGTGATGGGAGTCAGACGCGTTCATTCTGCTATGTGGATGATTTGGTGGAAGGAATATTCCGTTTGTTGATGTCGGACCACGCAGAACCGGTTAACCTCGGTAATCCAAGTGAAATTACCATAGGTGAATTTGCCGAAGAGATCATTAAACTCACCGGTACAAGCCAAAAAGTCATCTACAAAGACCTTCCTGTTGATGATCCAAAGCAACGCAGACCAGACATTTCAAAAGCCAAGGCAATTCTCGGATGGGAACCTAAAGTCGATCGCGCTGAAGGATTGAAGATCACTTATGAGTACTTCAAATCGCTTCCAGAAGAGGAACTTTACAAGAAAGACCACAAAAATTTCGACGCATATACCAAATAATGGAAAAAGCTTATTTCGCACATGAAACTGCTGTAGTTGACGAAGGTTGTACTATCGGTGCTGGAACTAAAATCTGGCATTTCTCTCACATCATGCCCAAAAGCGTGCTGGGAGAAAACTGCAACATCGGACAAAACGTGGTGATTTCACCAGAGGTGGTTTTGGGTAAAAATGTGAAAGTGCAAAACAACGTATCTATTTACACTGGTGTTACTTGCGAAGATGATGTGTTTTTAGGACCATCTTGCGTGTTCACCAACGTCATTAACCCCAGAAGTGCTGTAAATCGCAAAAACGAATACATGCGCACTACCGTTAAAACAGGCGCATCAATTGGTGCAAATGCAACTATTGTATGTGGACATGACATTGGTAAATTTGCCTTTATTGGCGCAGGTGCTGTTGTAACGAAAACAGTTCCAGACTATGCACTTGTGGTTGGAAACCCAGCAAAACAACTGGGCTGGATGAGCGAATTTGGTGAACGACTCGAATTTAATCAAGACGGAATCGCTGTCTGTAAAGAAAGCGGAGAAAAATATCAATTGAAAGATCAAAAAGTGGTTAAATTAACCACGAACAATTAAGAGAGATGTACGAAAAACTAATTAACAAAGAAGCAAAACTAGCTGTAGTAGGACTAGGTTACGTTGGACTCCCAATTGCTTTGGAATTCGCTAAATCGATTAGCGTTATTGGCTTTGACATTAACGCTAAGCGAGTGGAGATGATGAACAACAAGATCGATCCATCAAACGAACTTGAGTCTTCCTCTTTTGATGGTGCTGATATCACTTTTACCGCAGACCCAGAGGTATTAAAAGAAGCACGCTTTTTTGTAGTTGCCGTACCAACTCCAATTAATTCAAGCAACTTGCCTGATTTAGGACCAGTACTCGCAGCGAGCAGAACCGTTGGAAACGTTTTGAAAGAAGGCGACTATGTGGTTTATGAATCTACCGTTTATCCTGGTTGTACCGAAGATGATTGTGTGCCCATTCTCGAAGAACTTTCAGGACTGAAGTACATCAAAGACTTCAAAGTGGGTTATAGCCCAGAACGAATCAACCCGGGCGACAAACAACATACCGTTCGCACCATCACTAAAGTATCTAGTGGTTGCGATGAAGAAAGTGCTGAAAACATCGCTAAAACCTATGAAATTGTGGTTGATGCGGGCGTTCATAGAGCCTCAAGCATCAAAGTAGCAGAAGCCTCTAAGGTGATCGAAAATACCCAGCGAGATGTCAATATCGCATTGATCAACGAGCTCTCGATCATCCTCAACCGCGTTGGCATCAACACCTATGATGTGCTCGAAAGTGCATCTACAAAATGGAACTTCTTGCCCTTTACTCCAGGTTTGGTAGGCGGACACTGTATTGGTGTTGACCCTTACTACCTGACTTTCAAAGCAAAAAAACTAGGCTACCACGCTAAAGTCATCAATTCTGGTCGTTACGTAAACGACTCCATGGGCTTCTATGTTGGTAAACAAACCGTAAAACGCATTCTCGATCAAGGGAAAAACATCCTCGATGCACGTGTATTGGTGATGGGAATGACCTTTAAAGAAGACGTTTCTGACATTCGAAACTCGAAAGTAATCGATGTGATTCGCGAACTTGAATCGTTCAGCGTAAAAGTTGATATTATCGACCCGCATGCAGATAAGCAGGAAGTGAAAGCGGAGTACGATCTCGAGCTTAAAGATGCTGCTCAAGCAAAAGGTTATGACGCAGTGATTATCGCTGTGAACCACAAACAATATCAAGATTACAGCGAAGACGACTTTAAAGCCTTGATGAAAGACGAAAAAGGAGTTCTTGTTGATATCCGTGGCTCATACCGACGTAAGATTAAAGATCTTCATTACTGGAGTTTGTAAACGCTTTTTAGCATTTCATTCCGACTTGAAATCTTAACTTAGCTTCATGTCACAACGAACTGTTCTTATCACAGGAGGAGCTGGATTTATTGGTTCACACCTCGTGAAGCGCTTCTTGAAGCTCCACGATTACCGCATCCTTACGCTGGATAAATTGACTTATGCTGGACATTTAGGCAATTTAGCTGAAGTACTTCATCACCCAAATCACAGCTTTGTGAAAGGTGATATTTGTGATGAAGCTTTGTTAGACAAGCTCTTTCAGGAGGAAAACATTTCCGACGTCATTCACCTGGCAGCAGAATCTCATGTAGATCGCTCCATTGAATCACCGCTCGAATTTGTTCAAACCAACGTTATAGGAACCGTTACCTTGTTGAATTCGGCCAAGAAACACTGGCAAGGAAATGCAAACAAACGCTTTCATCATGTGAGTACCGATGAAGTGTTTGGATCGCTGGGAGAACATGGTGCTTTTAATGAACACACCAGCTACGACCCTCGGAGTCCCTACTCTTCTTCAAAAGCTTCCTCAGATCATTTTGTAAGAGCTTACGGTCACACCTATGGAATGAATACCGTTATCTCCAACTGCTCCAATAATTACGGACCAAATCAGTTCCCAGAAAAGCTCATTCCCTTAATGATCAACAACATCGTTAAACACCATCCTCTCCCCGTTTATGGTGAAGGGTTGAATGTGCGCGATTGGTTGTGGGTGGAAGACCATGTGGAAGCCCTAGATTTGGTGTTCCACCAAGGCAAAACAGGTGATTCATACAACATTGGAGGCAACGAGGAATGGAAAAACATCGACCTCGTGCACGCCCTTTGTGAGCAAATGGATCAACTGCTCGGAAGGCAGCCAGGAAGCGCTGCAAGTTTAATCACCCATGTGAAAGACCGCGCAGGACACGACCTTCGTTACGCCATTGATGCTTCGAAAATCAAAGCGGAATTGAACTGGGAGCCGAAAATGAGCTTCGAAAATGGCCTGAGAGCAACTGCTTTATGGTACCTTGAAAACGATAGCTGGCTTGATAGTGTTATGGACGGTTCTTACCGCGATTATTACGAGCGTCAATACCAAAAAAGATAAGCATGTCTTTCCTCTCCAAACTTTTTAGAAAACAAAAAGTACTCGAGCCCATTGATTTGAGCCTCGTGGGAACTGACATGCACTCCCACCTCATTCCTGGAATTGATGATGGTTCTCCAAACACGGAGGTTAGCCTTGATTTAATTCGTAAACTGATTGATCTCGGATATTCCAAAATCATTACCACTCCCCATGTGATGAGCGACTACTACAGAAACTCAAGCAGCGATATTTTGAGGGGATTGGACCAGCTTCGCGAAGCACTTCAAAAAGAAAACATCACCATTCCTGTTGAGGCCGCTGCAGAGTACTTTCTCGATGAGCACTTTGAGAAGTTGATCGCTGAAAAAGATGTGCTCACCTTTGGCGACAATCATGTTCTCTTTGAGTTGTCTTTTATGACTGAACCTGCCTCACTCAAAAAAGTGCTTTTCGAACTTCAAATGGCCGGTTACAAACCCATTCTGGCTCACCCCGAACGTTACCCATATTGGCATAAAGAGTTCGACAAGTACCGAGAATTGGTAGATCGAGATGTTTTTCTTCAATTGAACATCAACTCCCTAACAGGTACCTATTCTCCTCAAGTGCAAAAATGCGGAGAGCAATTGATACAAGAAGGATTGATTCAATTCTTAGGAACAGATTGCCACCATCATGGGCACATTCATCTGACAAGCAGCGCACGAAGCCATTCAGCGCTTCATCAACTCATTGAGTCGAACAAGCTCTTGAATAAAACCTTGTAATCGGGCTTATTCTCCAACTGGAGCGAGGCGAACTACCAAACCGTCCAAATCATCAGCAAGATGAATTTGACAACCTAAACGGCTGTTGCCTTCCACAAAAAAGGCTTGATCAAGCATGTTCTCTTCATCTTCGCTCGCCTCATGTAATTCGTGATCACTCTCGATGTACATATGACAAGAAGCACACATGGCCATTCCACCACAAGTACCTTCAACAGGGAGTTCAGCGCTCTTGCACAACTCCATCATGTTCATGTTCATGTCTGTAGGCGCTTCCAAGTCATGAGAAGTACCTTCACGGTCGATAACCGTTATATTGATTGTGTTTTCCACGACTAGAATCCGTTAACACCGTTCACGGTGGTGTATTTTAAAACGTAGTTTTTATCTGGGTAGATGCGTTTGAATGCTGATTGAACCATCAAGGTAGCCTCATGGAAACCGCAAAGGATCAACTTCAATTTACCAGGGTAGGTGTTCACATCACCAATGGCATATATTCCAGGAATGTTGGTCGCATAATCGAAGGTATCCACCACGATGGCGTTCTTCTCGATTTCTAAGCCCCACTCTCCAATTGGTCCGAGTTTCGGACTCAATCCAAACAAGGGCACCCAATGATCGCATTCCACTTTCGTAATGCCTTCTTTCTTCTTGATTTCAACGTGCTCTACTTTGCCGTCTCCACCTATTCCTACCACTTCAGCATCAGTGATCAAATTGATTTTACCTGCTTCTGCCAAGTCAATCACTTTCTGAACACTGTCTGGATGACCTCTAAAAGAAGATCTTCTGTGCACCAAACTCACTTCAGCTGCAATTCCGTCTGCCAAGAAATTCGTCCAATCCAATGCCGAGTCTCCTCCACCAGAAATCACCACCTTTTTACCACGGTAGAAATTAGGGTCTTTAATGATGTATTCCACCCCGTGGTCTTCGTAGTTCGCTAAGTTTTCTACAGGAGGTTTTCTAGGCTCGAAAGAACCCAAGCCACCTGCAATGGCAACAACCGGAGCAATGTGCTTTGTTCCGCGATTCGTGGTTACAATAAACTTATCGTCATCTGTCTTTTCAATGGTTTCCGCGCGTTCACCCAAAGTAAAACCAGGCTTAAAAGGAGCCGCCTGAGCCATTAAGTTATCTACCAAATCTCCAGCAAGTACTTCTGGGAAAGCCGGGATATCAAAAATGGGCTTCTTTGGATAAATTTCAGCACACTGACCTCCAGCTTGAGGTAAGGCATCAATCAAATGGCAACGCAACTTTAACAAGCCTGCTTCGAAAACGGTGAACAAACCGCAAGGGCCTGCTCCAATGATGAGGATATCTGTTTCGATCATTCAGAAAAATATTTCGACAAAAGTATTGAATTTCATGCAAGCAGACTTCATCTGCACACAGAGAAGTGAAACAAGAACGCGATCTTCTTGTTCTATTCACCACAAATTGATTCTCCCACTTTTTTCTCTAAATTGTAGGTCTATCCAAAACCTTTTACAAATGAAACAAGTCTATACTTTCCTTCTACTCTTATTAAGCACTAATCTTCTTATCGCTCAGTGCGAAAACGGAAGGTACCTTAACATGATTTTCCCAGAATTTACAGAAATAGAGAACATTCCTTATGGGAACAATATCGACTATGAAGGAAATGATACGGAATTGCTCTTGGACGTTTACCAGCCTGTGGGCGATTCAGAAACCAGCAGACCATTAATCATTTTCGCTCATGGCGGCAGCTTCGTTGGTGGCTCGAAAGATGAACTTGATGTTGCACCTTTGTGCGAAGATTTCTCTAGAATGGGATATGTAACGGCTTCCATCAACTATAGACTTGGCATTCCACCAATTTTTCCAATTGTAGAAACTTCAGCCACTGAGGCTGTTGCGAGAGGCTATCACGACATGAAGGCGGCGATCCGTTTTTTCAGAAAAGATGTGGCCGAAAACGGTAACCAATGGAACATCGACCCAGATAAAATCATCATTGCAGGAAGCTCCGCTGGTGGATTTATTACTACTCATATCGCGTTCATGGATGAGCTTGAAGAACTACCGCCTTTGCTCGATCAATCGCTCCCAGGATTGGGCGGTGGACTAGAAGGAACGAGCGGTAATGAAGGCTATTCTAGCGAGGTAATCGGAATTGTAAACATCGCAGGGGCATTGTTAGATGTTGATTGGATGACTGCCGAGGATGAGCCCATCTTGAGCTTTCATGGAACGGGAGACAATACAGTGCCTTTTGGTGAAGCCATGCTACAGCTTTTTGGCTTGGTGAACGTAACGGTAGTAGCAGGTTCTAGCGCCATTCACGAACAGGCAGATGCCATTGGTCTCACGAACTGTTTTGAGATTTACGATCAACAAGGACACGTTCCTCACGTGAGCAGTGATTTTTATTATGACATCACCCGCTCAATCATGAGTAATTTTACAGGGCACCTCGTATGTCCCAACACCGTTGAACTTGATTGTGAATACCGAGAAATAACCATCGACGTGCTTGAAGTAGAAAATGAGCAAGCACTCCTCCTTTACCCTAACCCGAGCGATGGTGTCGTTACGATTCAACACCCTTTCAAAGGAAGAGTAAGAATGAACCTCTTTAGTCAAGACGGAAAATTGATTCTCGACGAAGAGCTAAGCAGCAATATCATCACTAGAGACCTGACAACACTTCCAAGTGGTTTGTACCTCCTTCGTTTGGTAAATGATGCAGGAGAGCATGTTGAGGAGAAACTACTGGTTGAATAAATATGGATAACAGCATCATTGATCAAGGCTTTGGCGTTTCAGGAAAAAACCTTCTTGGATCTCCAAAACTTGCTCGATTTTTGAAAGTAGCTTACATCGTTTTAATTGCCCTTACGGCGATTGATTTGATGATGCAGCTTTGGACCTACTTCCTTATTGAAAAAGGCATTTTCAAACTTCATGAAAGCGATTATGCCCGACTAGAAACAGCAGGTATTTTTCAGATTGTGGTCAACCTCATGGCCCTTCTTGTGAGCACAGGATGCCTGGTGATCTTTATGGTTTGGGTGAACCGCTGTTATCGAAATGTTTTCACTTTGGACGGAAAAGCTACGCTTGGTAGAATGCTTTTTGGCTTTTCATGGTTCATTCCTCTGCTTGCCTTTATACTTCCTATTATTGGGGTTCGCGACATCTGGAACTGCTACCAAAAAGAGTGCATTCAGAATCAGCGTTTGTGGCAAGGACTGGAGTTTATCTATCTCTGGTGGGGTTTGTTCGTTCTCTACCGCCTGAGCTGGTGGGCGCTAAGTGCCCTCCCCTTCATTTTTGGCTCAATCAGCCATAAAAACTTGTATTCAGAAAGCATCATGAACAACGGAATAATTTTGTCTTTGATCGTCAACGCATTGATCTTCATTCCCGTTTTAGCCTTTCAAGTTTATTTGGTCAAAAATGTAGATTCTTGGGAAGGTAAAATCATCAAGTCCTTAAGCCAAGAACTCGTTTAATTCAAGAAGCATCAAAGATTTACAGCCTCTACTTTTTCAATTTCAGGAGCGGCATTTTTAATGGCCTCTTCTACTCCCGCTCGCATAGTCATTGCGCTCATGCTGCAGTTCACGCAAGCACCGTGAAGTTCAACACGTGCGGTCATGTCTGCCGTGATTTCTAGCAAAGAAATATCTCCACCATCAGCTCTTAAGTAGGGTCTTAGCTCTTCTAAAGCAGCTTCAATTCGATTTTCCAGTGTCAAATTTCCCATTATTTCGGATATTCCATATTCACATCAACAGCTTTGGTGGGCGCTTGTTTCATGCGTTCCTCTAAAGACTTCTCGAAGTTAGCGATGATTTCATCAAAAGCGAGCTTCACAGGCCCAGTTTCATTCAAAACTGCTGGTCTACCAACATCTCCAGATTCCCGTAAACTTTGAATCAAAGGCAGCTCGCCCAAGAACGGTACTTGCTCAGCATCGGCCAAACGCTTTGCTCCGTCTTGACCAAAAAGGTAATATTTTTCTTCTGGGTGAGGCGGTGGCGTGAAATAACTCATGTTCTCCACCATTCCCAATACCGGCACATTGACACTTGGCAAGCGGAACATGGCAACACCCTTACGCGCATCAGCCAAAGCAACCTCCTGCGGCGTACTCACAATAATGACCCCAGTGATTGGCGCAACCTGAACCAAAGACAAATGAATATCTCCCGTACCTGGAGGAAGGTCTACAATCATGTAGTCGAGCGGACCCCAATAAGCGTCGGTAAAGAGCTGATTGAGGGCTTTTGCCGCCATGGGCCCACGCCAAACAATGGCCTGACTGTTATCAGCAAAAAAGCCAATAGACAATACTTTTACGCCATATTGTTCGAGTGGCTCAATGAATTGATTCCCGTCGATTTCTTTTACTTGCGGACGATCGTTCACCAGGTCGAACATCGTTGGCGCAGATGGTCCGTAGATATCAGCATCAATAAACCCCACTTTTTTACCTTGTTTCGCAAGCGCAGTGGCAAGGTTAACGGATACGGTAGACTTTCCAACTCCGCCCTTTCCAGAAGCAACAGCAATGATGTGTTTCACCCCTGGAAGTACTTTTCTTGTGTCAATGGTTTGTTCTTCTTTCGGAAGCGGAACAACATTAACATAGGTTTTTGCTTCTTTTCCGAAAGCGCGTTCTATAGCGAACATACAAGCGTCTTCCATGCGCTGCTTGTTGTGCATCGCCGGATTACTCACCTTCACCGTGAATGAAACAGTATTTCCTTCCATCTTTAACTCATCAACCAAATTCAAGGTAATGATGTCTTTCTTCAAATCTGGCTCAACCACATTGGATAAGGCCTCTAATACTGCTTCTCTTGTCATATCGCTTCTTCTATTCTTAATCCTATTCTTCAACCATGAGCTCAAGACTCCATTTTAAGTTCAGTGCTGGGGTCCCAAAAATACTGCTCAAAGTCCACAATTTGGTTGTTCAACACAGGAATTCCCTCAGCTTTTAACTTTTCTTCCATCTCATCGGGTTGAGAAAAGTGGATTTTGCCCGTGAGTAAGCCTTGGGCATTCACCACACGGTGGGCTGGAATTGCCGGTGTTCGACCTATCGAGGCATTCATGGCCCATCCTACCATTCGCGCACTCCGGGGGGCTCCGAGGTACCTGGCTATGGCCACATAAGAACTCACTCTTCCTTCAGGAATCAATTCAACAACGGCAAAAACGTCGTCGAAAAAAGAATGTGTTTTGGCACTGTATTTCAAACCTTAAATCGAATGTAATTGATGCTACGCCCTTTTGCCGACCAAATTTCTTCGTAATGCGTGCGAACACTTAAAATCTCCGCAAGATCCGCATCCACCTCATGCACTAACTTTCCATGAACATCATTGGAGTCGATTAAAACTTCATACTTCTCTTCAGCCAGAGCCTCTTGAGTGTATTCATAAAGCAAAGGGCTATCGGTCTTCACGTGAATTAATCCGCCCGGCTTAATGAACTTCTTATAACGGTCGATAAACTTCGGTGAAGTTAGTCGCTTTGTTCCTTTTTCGTCTTTCGGTTGAGGGTCCGAAAAAGTCAACCAAATTTCATCAATCTCACCTTCACTAAAAAATTGAGCAATAAACTCGATTCTTGTTCTCAAGAAAGCCACATTCTTCAATCCCTCTTCGTTTGAGGTTTTCGCTCCTCTCCAGAAACGGTGACCTTTAATGTCTACACCGATGAAGTTTCGTTCAGGATATTTTCTCGCCAGCGCAACACTGTACTCCCCTTTTCCACAGCCCAACTCAAGGGTTATTGGATGATCGTTCCCAAAAACCTCCTTGTGCCACTCCCCTTTCATAAACTCTTTACCGTCGATGATTTCTTGTAATGATGGCTCATAAACGTTGTTGAAGGTTTTATTCTCATTCCACTTTTTCAATTTCCCTTTTCCCATGGTCTGTCTTTGAAGGACGCAAAATTAGCTATTTTCGTGTCATGAAGGCAGATCGTCAGGTGCTTGTTTGTGTATTGGACTGGGGCCTTGGTCATGCTACCCGCTGCGCAGTCATCATCAAAGACCTCCAAGCGCTTGAATACACGCCTGTTCTTGCGGCTCATGGCGCTGCTTTTTTCTGGCTGAAGGAAAATTTCCCTCAACTGGAAATCATCGAAAAGCCTGGTTACGAGGTGAGCTACAGCAAAGAAATCCCTTTTTTCATCGATGTCTTTCGTCAGCTCCCCAAGCTTTTTTCACGCATTAAGGAAGAGAAAAAATGGTTGGATGAATTATTGGAAAAGCGCCCCTTTCAAGCCATCATTTCAGACAATTGTTACGGTTGTTACCACCATACAATTCCTTCCTTCATCATCACGCACCAAACCCAACTTCCCGTAAAAGGCTTAGCAGGGAAAATGGCACAAAAGCGAGTTAACAAGGCACTGGCTCCCTTCGATGCCGTTCTTATTCCAGATGTTGCAGGTGATCTTAATTTCGCAGGCGCATTATCTCATCATCAACTCAAAAAAGTCCATTATATAGGCGCTTTGAGCCGATTTGAAGGCGATGACTCCAGCATTCATGCGAAAAAAAGCTTCAGCGTTTGTGCGTTAATAAGCGGACCCGAGCCCGAACGGGCGTATTTTGAAAGAGCACTACATGCATCGCTTCAAAACATTCCCGGTAAACACCTCCTTTTTACTGGAAGCAACTCACCTTTATTCAAAAGCACAGCACAAATCCAGTGTTTCACTTTGCATGAAAGCAAGGAAATCAGCGAGGCAGTGCAGCAGAGTGAAGTGATCATTACAAGGGCAGGTTATAGTTCTTTGATGGACCTCGCTAGTCTAAAAAAGAAGGCCTTTCTTATTCCCACTCCCGGACAAAAAGAGCAAGAATACCTCGCAGAATTCTGGGCTGAGCGCTACGGATTTACTTGGGTGAAGGCACTCCAAAATCTTCATGCTGAAATTCAAGCTGGATTAGAGCGACCCTTTGAGGCGAGCTTATTACCTGAAAACATCAGCATCAAAGAGCGCCAAGGAATAATCGCTGAACTGCTCGGGCAATAAAGCCACCTTCCTTACCTTTGTGCTTCATCATCCCCCAAAAAAAACACCTTATGTTACAGCCATTAAGCGACGAACACTTTATGAAAATGGCCCTTCGCGAAGCTGAAATAGCTTTCGAATTGGACGAGGTTCCGGTGGGAGCTGTTGTGGTAGCTAAGGGTCAAATCATTGGCCGATCACACAACCTCACGGAAAGGCTCAATGATTTTACGGCACATGCTGAAATGCAGGCCTTCACCTCTGCAACAGAATACCTCGGAGGAAAGTACCTTGATCAGTGCACCTTGTATGTTACTCTGGAGCCTTGTCCCATGTGCGCTGGAGCTGCCTTTTGGACGAGAATTGGTCGAATTGTTTTCGGAGCACACGATTTGAAGCGAGGTTATCAACGCTTAGAGAAACAGCTGAAGCATGACACCGTTATTCATCCAAAAACAGAAGTGACTGGCGGCATCATGGAAGAAGAATGTGCCGATTTAATCAAGCGCTTCTTCGCCTCAAAACGAAAGCCCAAGCTCCGTTAAATCAGCTTCTCGGTTTTGTATTAAGAGCTCAAAGCGAATTCATACCTTTGCGCCATGCTCGAAATCACACGAGATTATATACAAAACTTGCAGGAAGACATCGCCCTTGGAAAAGACTCCGCGATTATTGCCCTGTTAACAGACGTTCACCCCGCAGATATCGCTGATGTCTTTGAGGAACTTCGCGCTGAAGAGAACGCCTATGTGTATAAACTGCTCGATCGAGAACTTGCCGCAGGAGTTATTGTGGAGCTTGATGAAGATGTTCGAGAGCGACTCCTGCAATCATTCACCAGTAAAGAAATTGCCGAAGAGGTGATTGAGCACATCGATTCTGATGACGCCTCTGATATGATCTCCGAGTTGTCTGACGAGAAAATCGAAGAGATCATTTCTCATATCGAAGACGAAGAAAAGGCAAGCGATATTATCGACCTGCTCAACTATCGAGAAGGTACGGCGGGTGCACTGATGGCGAAAGAGTTAATCAGGGTGAATGAGAAATGGACCGTTGCGCACTGCATTCGCGAAATGAGAAAACAGGCGGAGGAACTCGATAATGTTTACACCATTTATGTTGTTGACGACAAAGATGTTTTGCTTGGCCGTCTTTCATTAAAACGACTTTTGTTCTCTGCTTCAACTACCAGAACCATTATAAAAGACATCTACGACCCTCAAACCATTTACACCGTTTTGGCTAGTGAAACTGAGGAGAAAGTGGCCAACATCATGGAGAAGTATGATTTGGTGGCGCTTCCTGTTTTGAATGAATCTGGGCAACTCCTTGGTAGAATTACCATCGATGATGTGGTTGATGTGATCATGGAAGAAGCAGAACGCGACTACCAAATGGCCAGTGGTATTTCTGAAGACGTTGAGGCAAGCGACAGCATCTGGACCCTCACACGAGCGCGTATTCCATGGCTTTTAATTGGAATGGCTGGTGGTATCGCTAGTGCTTACGTTATTGGCATCTTCGATATTGAGAAGCACCCAGAAATGGCCTTGTTCATCCCTTTGATTACGGCAATGGCTGGAAATGCTGGAGTTCAATCTGCGGCCATTGTTGTTCAAGGTTTGGCCAACAACAGCCTAAGAATGGAAGCCATCACCAGAAAACTACTCAAAGAATTGGCAGTGGGGCTTTTTAACGGCTTGATCTGTAGCTCCATCCTCTTGCTCTCTAGTGTAGTTTTGCACTTTAGCCTTGATTTGAGCATCACCGTAAGCGTGGCACTCCTCTCGGTAATTACCTTTGCCGCTGTTTTTGGGACTTTTGTTCCCTTGGTATTGAACAGATACAAAATCGATCCCGCCTTGGCTACTGGTCCTTTCGTTACCACTGCAAACGACATCATTGGACTCATGATCTACTTTATGGTGGGTAACATGCTGATGACTGCCGTTGGTGCTTAATATCTACTTACATGAAGGTCCTTTTTATTGATCGTGTGCATCCCATTCTTGAGGAACGTTTGATTGCAGACGGACACCTTTGTACGCACAATTATACTTGCGACTTTAATGAATTGAAGCAGCTCATTTCCGATCAAGAGGGACTTGTTCTGCGCTCCCGTTTGAAGGTGAATAAGGAGCTACTTCGCGAAGCAAAATCATTAAAGTTTATTGCGCGAAGTGGTGCTGGGCTTGAAAACATCGACTTAGAAACCTGCGCTGAATTGGGCATTGAGGTGTTTAACTCCCCGGAAGGAAATCAAGACGCGGTTGGAGAACATGCTGTAGGAATGTTGTTGATGATGTTGAATCATTTAGGGCGATGCAACCAAGAGGTTCGAGACGGACTATGGCGCAGAGAAGCCAACAGGGGCAAAGAATTGAATGCGATGTGTGTAGGACTGATTGGTTTTGGGCACATGGGACAGCGTTTTGCTCAAAAACTGAGTGGCATTGGTTGCGAAATTTTAGCTTATGATAAATATGCGAGTAAGCCAAGCCAATTCGACTACGTGCAGTCTGTAAGTTTAGAAGCCTTGCAGCAACGCGCAGATGTGATTAGTTTCCACACGCCTCAAACAGCTGAAACCAAACATTATTTTAACCCTGCCTTTTTAGAGAAGTGCGAAAAGAACATCTATCTCATCAATACAGCCCGAGGTTCTGCGGTGGACACCAGCGCTTTGCTCGAGGGCTTGAAGTCTGGGAAAGTACTTGGCGCTTGTCTTGATGTATTGGAATACGAACCCTCGTCATTCGAAGGTTTAGACACCAAAGCTTTACCTCAGGTTTTTAAGGAGCTATGTGCTTTTGAACAGGTGATTTTCTCACCACATGTTGCTGGGTGGACAGAAGAAAGCCTCATCAAACTCTCCAGCTTTTTGGCCGATAAAATTCAGCACCGCTTTCCAACGAAGTAAGTTATTTGAATCTTTTGCGATGGGCATTTGAACTGATATCGCTGATCAAGACAAGATCTTTTAGACAAAAAAAGACCCACATTCAACATGTAGGTCTTTTCAGTATCTCAGCTGAAAGTAGGCTTAGTTGCCTCCTCCAGTACGTTCACGTTCATTCGTTGAGTAAAGGATTTTCAATGCAGTAGCTTTACGTAGTTCTTGCTTCACGTCTGTAACTACTTTCATTTTAGTATCCTGATCGACTTTAAGCGACACCCACATTTTGGATTGTTCCTCCTCACGCATGGTGTTTCTTTCTTTGTCTACCCAAGTTTGTACATCTTGAACAGTTGCGAACACATCATTCAATTGAATAACGGGCTCACTACCGAATGTTTCGCGGTCTTGTGGTGGTCCGATATTGATATAACGAATAAGGTGTTTCTTTTCGATTTTCTCAATTTCGGAAGCTTTTGGCTTCACCACTTTTACTTTTTCTTCTTCGGTACGCAATACGGTTGCAACCATGAAGAAGAACAAAAGCATGAAGACAATATCTGGAAGGGAGGCCGTTGATACAGCTGCCATTTCCTTTTTTCCACCTTTTCTAAATTTTCCCATGATCAATATTAATTACCGTACATGTTACCTGTTTCATTTGGCTCAGCCTCAGAAATACGTTGTGGATAAACCGCTCTCACCGCTTCGATTTGCTCTGCCAACTTTAAGTCGTCTGGCTTTCTTTCGTAGCGTGTTTTCAGTTCATCGTAGGTAATTCCGAATTTGTCCAAGCTAATTTCATCACGCAATTCGTTCACAGCCGCTTGCAACTCATTTTGTACTTGAATGTACATGTCGTAAGTGGTGTTGTTATCGTTTTGCATTGAAATCAGTGCAGAAGAAGGGAGTTCGTAATAATCTCCCCCAAGAAGACGAATAGCCGCAGCTTTTTCTTCCCATTTCTCCAGCTCCTTTTCGAAGGCTTTTTTCGTGTTTTCATCAGTAGCTGTTGCAACCGCTTGTGTATAGTCGGCTACTTTTTGTGCTACATCTGCTTTACTTACTCTTGCTCTCACAGGGAAGTTTTCAACGTCACCTTTGTTAGGGTAACGCAGACCGTCTCCGTTCGCGATCAAGAATTCTTTAGCGCCTTCTTTCAGTTTGCTGATGTTCATGATTTCCCCTTCAACCAAGAGTTGGTCCTTACCGTTCACCAAAACAACATAAATGTTACGTTGCTTAACAACTGGAGGATTCTCAATAGGAGGTTGAATTGGCGGCAACTGGCGTTGAATTCCTTCATCGGAATCAATGGTAGTTGTCACCAACCAGAAAATCAGCAGGAGGAAGGCGATATCCGCCATGGAACCGGCATTAATTTCAGGTATGGATCGACGACTCATAATTCCGTTTATTTGAAGATTTTACTCACCTCTGCCCACAAGATTGTAACGATGGCTACACCACCTAGGATGTAAGTCATGATCAAACCTCCACCAGAGAACTGTGAGATTTTTGGCGTTACTACTTCATCTTGAATTTTCTCGAGTGCTGGGTAGATTTCATCACTTGCCAATCCGTAGAAGCTCACAAGAGCAATCAAAACAAAGGCAACAAGACCAATCAACATTCCCATTCTTTTTTTAATGTTCATCACGAAGAACACGATACCGAAGATCACGGCGGCCAATACACACAGCACACCAACTACTAAGGTCACGTTATACACAATGTTCAAGTAGGTACCGTAGTTGTCCATACCTTCCATCATGCTTTCTTCGGGAACACTCTTTCCGATAATCACGAGGCAGCAGATCAATCCAATCAAAATGATGATTGAACGAACAACGCCCATGATAATTTTTAGAACCTTATTTCCCATTTTGATTATCCTTTTTGTGCGATCTCACGCTTGTACAACAAATCGATCAAATCCATAGAAGACTCTTCCATGTCTAAAACGATGCTGTCAATTTTAGAAAGAATGTAGTTGTAGAATACCTGAAGGATAATTGCAACTACAAGACCTGATACGGTTGTAATCAAGGCCACCTTAATACCACCTGCAACGATAGAAGCGTTGATGGTGTTTGCTTCCGCAATTTTATCGAAGACACCAATCATACCGATTACTGTACCCATGAAACCAAGCATCGGTGCAAGCGCGATAAACAATGAAATCCAAGAAAGACCTCTTTCCAATTTCGCCATCTCTACACTACCGTTGTCTTCAATTGCTTTCGCTACGTCCTGGGTAGAACCACCAGAACGATCCAAACCTTGGTAGAAGATAGAAGCAACTGGTCCGCTTGTGTTTCTACAAACATCTTTAGCAGCAGCAACTCCACCGCTTTGCAAAGCGTTTTCAATGCTCGCCAATAGTTTTGAAGTATTGGTTGTTGCCATGTTTAAGTAGATGATTCTCTCAATCGCCAAAGCCAAACCGAAGATCAAACAGATCAATACGAAAGCCATGAAGTTTGCACCACCTTCGATGAACAAACGCTTCACTTCTTGGTGAAAGCTCAATACTTCTTTCTCTCCGTCTTCCGCTACTGCGTTAACTGCTTCTGCTGCATTGTCTGCAACATTTTCTACTACTTCTTGAACATCTTCAGCGGCGGCCATAGTGGAATCCGCAGCTTCTTCGAGCATTTCACCTGCTTGTTCAGCAGCGTTTTCAATAGCTCCTTGATCACCATCTTGAGCAATCATTGTGTTCTGTAATCCGAGGGTGAGCGCTCCAAATAGGGCGATCATTGCAAGCATTTTTTTCATGACATCAAAATTGATTTGTCCTTGACTTGTGTTTATTGTTGGTTTTAAATTTAATAATAACAGCGGAGAGACAGGGATTCGAACCCTGGATCCCTTGCGGGAAACACGCTTTCCAGGCGTGCGCCTTAAGCCACTCGGCCACCTCTCCAATCACCTCTGGCTTTAAAAAGAAGTCATCATCATGACCTTCTCTCCATGGTGCGGGCAAATTACGAAAAAATAAAGCAGACCACCAACCTACTTTGCATCCAAACTCATGAGCTTTTATACCAATGTAGAGTAGCTCGTCATCTCACCGGCGAGTGGTTCAACCATTTTTCGTGCAAGTTCTTCCCGATCATTACTGTATGCTAAGACGTGCATTAATTTGGTATAGGCCGCTTCAAATGTCATGTCTCCACCTGGTATAACACCCATTTTATTCAGTTCATGACTGGTTTCATATCTCCCTTGTTCCACAAAACCACGATCACACTGTGTCACGTTCACGATATTTAATCCTTTCTTAACTCCTTCGCGAAGCAAATCTAAGAACCATTTGTCGGTCATCGCATTCCCAGATCCAAAAGATTCGATGATCAAGCCGCGCAAATCAGGTATTTCTAAAATGGCTTTCACCATCTCAGGGCGTAAACCAGGAACAATTCTCAAAACGGCTACGTGCTCATCCATTCGATCCTTTAATTCGAAAGCTCCACTAGGCTTATACAAAGCGTTCTGGTCGAAAAAGATATGTATGCCGGCCGCAGCAAGTTTTGGGTGATT
>JAQWFN010000108.1 GCA_029238785.1 Flavobacteriales bacterium
AACTATTTAAAATCTGAAGAATCTAGAAAGTGGTTAGTGAGAAATGGAATAAGTGAAATCGAACTACATCTTGCAGTTTCAGTTAGGTCATTTAGATCTGAACAATTATCAAATTTCATTCACGAACTGCTCAATATCCAAATTGAAAACTCACAAAAAATATACTCTGATATCAAAAGGTCCTATCCTATAGTATTAACCCGAAACCTTGAAAAAGCAAAACAATGGCTTCGCGATAACGCTAAAGGAAGTGAAAGAATTGGATTAATAAGCTCTTCAGGAGCTAGAAGATTGAGACCTTTAGGTATTGATGTGAAAAATGAAATTTCTGCACCTAGTTGGTTTCTAAATGACAGCCGAGATATTCGTTCTTCATATTTTTTAGAGGAAGTAGCTACTGAATTTGACATTCAAGGACTAGAAATCGATTGGGCTTGTGTCGCTTGGGGTGGTAATTTCCATTTTAACAATACCGATTGGAAATATCAAAACTTCAAAGGCACTAAATGGCAAAACATAAATAAAGAAATAGACAAGGAATATCTAAAAAACACTTATCGTGTTCTGCTCACAAGAGCACGTCAAGGAATGGTAATATTTGTTCCTGAAAGCAGTAAATTAGATCATACAAGACCGAAAGCCTTTTATGACGAGACGTATAAATATTTGAAGGAAATTGGAATACAAGAGATTGAATAAATAAAACACGAAAACACAACAATGGGTATATTGCATAGCTTCCTAACGTCAGCTACGACAACATACCCTGGAACGTTATATGTAGTCCCCACTCCCACAAACCCCAAAAGTTGAAAAGAAGGGGAGGACCAAGGATGAATTGCATCGTGTTATCGAATGGCTCACGTCCTACAAAACCGATGAATTACAGCGGCTCATTGAAGAAAAGGTAAGTTTTGAAACCTTCTTTGAACATGCCCAACTTCACCCAAATGCCTCGCAAATCACCGGGTCGATTTGTGGATATAAGGTTCAAGAGATCGAAAACCCGCTCACGCAAAAGGTGCGCTACCTCGATAAGTTGGTGGATGAATTGGCCAAGGGAAAGGCCATGGAGAAGATCCTTCGGGCTTCAGTTTAGTGCTGCAGTGAGCTACTGATTTAACGGGGGAAGTTCTTGTTTTTGAAGGATTTGGGTGTTCAAGTGTTCCGTGTCTATTTTTTTATTTTGCCATTAATTGGTTTGTTATGTTGAGGGGGAATTTCTACTTTCAGTAAATAGAACCTTCAAGGTCATCCTTTTTAGAGTTAAAGGTTGTTTTTAATCATCTGAAAATCATTTCCCCATCGCGAAGCACTATCTTTGCACCCGCTATGGAATTCTACACCTTCACTCTTCCCAACGGGATCCGCGTTATTCATCGTCAAACACCACGAGAAGTGAGTCATTGCGGACTCATTATCAACGCGGGATCGAGAGATGAATTGGAACACCAACAAGGCTTGGCGCATTTCATCGAGCATTCGATTTTCAAAGGAACCCAGAAGAGAAAGGCCTTCCACATCTTGAGTCGCTTAGACAGCGTGGGAGCAGAGATCAACGCCTACACCACGAAGGAAGAAACCTGGGTGTACGCCTCGATGATGGAACAGCACTTCGAACGCGCACTCGAACTGATTGCCGACATCACCTTCAACTCCATCTTCCCAGAAAAGGAGATCAACAAAGAAAAGGACGTGATTGTGGATGAGATCAATTCGTATTTAGACAGTCCGGGAGAGCAGATTTTCGACGATTTTGAAGAACAAATCTTTGAAGGGCACGCCATTGGGCGAAACATCTTGGGCACGGAAGAGAGTGTTCGTGAGCTTGGGCGTGAAGACATTTTTGAATTTATGGGGCGAAGGTACCGCACAGACCAAATCGTGTTCAGCTCTGTGGGAATGACATCGGCCAAAAAAGTAAAGCGCCTTTGCGAAAAGTATTTGGGCGCTTTTCAAAGTGAAGCAAGTGTTGGAAAACGACTGCCCTTCGATGATTACATCCCAAGGCACATCGCCGCAGAACGCGATACCTTTCAAATGCACTACGTACTGGGTGGAGTGAGTTACAGCCATGCCGATCCCAAGCGCACGGGCATGATTTTGCTCAACAATTATTTGGGCGGACCAGCCATGAATTCGCGACTCAACCTGCGCATTCGTGAGAAGTATGGTTATGCATATAACATTGAATCGTCCTACCACAGCTATTCAGACACCGGTGTTTTTCAAGTGTATTTGGGCACCGATCCCAAGTTTTTTAACCGCACCAAGAAATTGGTAGATCGGGAGTTGACTTTGCTTCGCGAAAAAGAAATGAGCGCTACGCAATTGCATCAGGCCAAACAGCAGTTGATGGGACAAATTGCCCTGTCGCAGGAAAGCGGATCTGGAACCATGTTGGGTTTAGGAAAGAGCTTTATGCTGTATGATCGAGTGGATTCTTTGCAGGAAGTGTATGCAAAAATCGAACGTTTGACGTCCAAAGAAATTTTAAGCTTGGCCAATGAAATGTTTGACCCGAAGGTTTTAAGCTCCTTGACTTACGGGGGGAAAGTTTAAATCAAACTTACTCTCTGGAGATTTTGTGCACATCATTGTTGTCCCACTCAATGCTGTTCTTCACCGCGCGCATTTTTAAAGCCAAACCGGCCCATTCTTTTTCTTTCAGTTTAAAGAGCTGACGAAGTGCATCATCGTCGTTATCCACGGCAAGTGCCATCGTGTGGAGCAAGATGAAGTTGTTGTTTTTAAGCCAAAGCAGGGCAGAGGGATTCCCTTCAGCGCCATTGATGAGCGCCATGAGTTCGGGGTGCTTGTTGTCCATCAACCATTTTCGCGCTTCGTCTTTATTTCTTAGGGCAAAGCAAAACACCCCCAGTTCTTCAAAGCCGTTTTTCATCAACCAATTGCGAATTTCCACATTGCCTGAAATGGCTTCACCCCAAGCCAATAGTATTTTCACCGGATAGCTTCTCATCGCCATATAACAAAGGTCAGGTCTTTTAAGATTTCAGCCAAGGATTATTGGCCAAGCTTTTATAAAATTTGGGCACAAAGAGTTCCACTTTTGTTTCTGGGCGAAGAATTCCTTCGTGTTCCACCCAACCTACTAGTCCGCGAAGACCCATACCCGCTTTCGAAAAGGGAACTTTCGTTTTTCCTCCAAAAGCCTCCTCGATGTAGGGCTGAGGGAGATGGCAGGGGTAGTTCTCTTCGTACACCACCAGCACCACATCGCCCAGCTTCAAACGGGAAAGCGGCGGAATTTGAGTGAAATTGGGAATCCCTTTGAACATCAAGTTGGCACCAATTAATCCCGGGTCAAGATTTGAAATGCCCATTTTCTGTTCGATCAAGAGCAGTTCTTCCTCAGAGAGTGCCGACCAAGAACGGTGGTTTTTGATCTCGGTTCCTCTTTTGTACAAGGCTTTTTCGCGCGCTCCCGCACCTTTTTCGAAACCGTGGTGCCTGTCTTGCATAATCCCGGGCAATTCCAGGTCCAAAGTAAGAAAGGGGTAAGTGGGCAATTGCTTATCGCGATCGTTGGCAAAGAGTCGGGTCAAGGTGCCTTCAGCGGCGAGGGTGAATTCCATGCAGTAAAGATAAAGATTCCGAGAACGCCAATTCAATTTATTGAGAAGTGGCTTGAGAAGAACAATTTTGATTCTAGAGATATCAAACACAAAAGAAAGCTGTAGAGCGATAAAGTTCATCAGCGGGCATTTGTTTTCTGATGTACATTCGTTTTGCTGGGTCGGTGAGTGGGGGTGGGGGGCTAGGGTGGGGCCCGGGACGGGCATGTTTTTTTGTACGGTTCGATTTTTTTTCTTGGAGCTTATTGATTCGAGTATTCGTGCATAAAAAAAAGCCCCGAAGGGCTTTTCTCACTGTAGTTTGTTGTTACCAAGAGGAGTTCGTTCTCGCACCGTGGTTTTCTTCATCTCGATACTGAACTTGTAATCGCCATGATCCATTTCAATTGTTTGACTGTCTTCTGTGCTCGTTCTTGTGCAAGCGCAGTTTTCCCAGTCTTCGAAATAGAAACCATTTCTGTTACAGATCAGTAGGAGGTAGGTGTCTGTTCCGTCCAAACCAGGCATGTTGTTCGCTTGACCAGGCTGACCATGATTCACCCTTAAGGTGTAAGTACCGTACCAGTATTCGTCCTGGTTAATGAAGTACTCAAAGTTGTATGTTCCCGGGCTTGATCTGTACATTTCTCCAAACCAAGGAGTATTGGGCAGTGATGGGTTGTTGTCCCAGTAGCTGTAAGGTTCAAAAGTGTCGTAGTCGATTCCGAAGTAGGCTTTACCGTCTCTTCCGTGCGGACCATAATCCATTTCTTCGATGAAAATACATCCTGTAAGAACGCTTCCGAGCATGAAGAAGCTCAACAGGAAAAATATGGGGCGTTTCATTAGATGTTTCATGACCTTTAATTTTAATGGGTTTGGTATTGGAATGGCAAGCTTCATGCCATTCTTCATAAAGTAGGTGTACCAAGCGCCATTTTATAGCCCTTAGCTCATCTGAGAAAGCTACCTTTGCAGCCGTGAATTCAAGTCCCAAAATTTCCCTTTTCAGCAGGTCTTTCCTACTTCTTTACGGAGGTGCGGTATTGTTTATGGCCAGTTTCAGCATGATTTTGCCGGAGCTGCCCAAATACCTGAGTGAGCTTGGGGGCGAAAAGTACATTGGGTTCATTGTTGGACTCTTTACGATGTCTGCCCTCATCTCAAGGTTTTTTAGCGGTAGGATTTCCGATAATGTTGGAAGAGTTTGGGTGATGATTTTCGGAAGTGTGGTCACCATCACTTGCGGCTTGGGCTACCTTTTGGTGTGGTCGGTTCCCAGTTTTTTGATTTTGCGCTTTATTCATGGTTTCAGCACCGGATTTAGGCCAGTAGGCTCCACCACATATCTTACCGATATCGTTCCCCCTTCGAGAAGGGGAGAGGCGCTTGGCTTTTTAGGTATTGCAGGCTCAACAGGCATGGCTTTGGGTCCGGTTTTAGGAAGTGTACTCGCCGTAGAATTTGGTTACAACTCCATGTTCGTGGCCAGTTCGGTTCTCGGAATATTGTCTTTGCTCATTACCTTGAAATTGCCCGAGACCTTGGAGAATCCGGAGAAGATTGCTTGGAAACACGTGAACGTTTTTAAAGGACAAATACTCGATTGGTCGTCTTGGCCAGCCGCTGTGTTCTTGTTGCCCGTTTGTTTCGCTTTTGGTGTTTTCCTCACCGTTTCACCTGATTTTGTGGCTTCCTTGGGTTTTAAGTACAAAGGTTTGTTCAACGGAATCATCGTGGTGAGTAGCATCCTCACCCGTTTGTTTGCTGGAAAAGTAAGCGATACTTATGGGCGAATCCCTGTTTTGCGCGTGGGGATGGTACTCTTGGTTTTAGGCATGGCTTTGATTGCTTCTGCTGATAGTGTTTTAAGTGTGAGCATTGCTGGTTTTGTATATGGGATATCCGTTGGGATCAACATGCCTACCGTATTTGCGTGGACTACAGATCTGGCCAAGCCCGGTAAAATCGGACTCGCTTTGGCCACCATGCTTTTGTCTTTAGAGTTAGGGATTGGCTTAGGAGCTTTTACTTCCGGTCAGTATTATGCTGGAGATTTATCGCACATTCCTCATGCTTATTGGGCCTGCACTATTTTCGGTGTTTTTGGTTTGATCTTCATCTTCTCACGAAAGCGCTGAAGCTCAATCAATAGCTTCTCCATCATCACCCCAAATAGAAAATGTAACTATTACACTATTGGCTGTGAACTATTTTCTAAGGGGCTTCAAAAATGCCAAATGCATCTTTGTTACTTCGCAGTGTGACTTTCTGAAATTGACTGCGTCAGAAGGTGGTATACTATAGCCTCAGCCTTGTTTAAAAGGAAACTTAAAAATATCTCAGACGAAGAATTGGTGAAAATCATTGTGGAGAAGAAACGCCACGACGATTTTGGGATACTTTACGACCGCTATGCAGAAAAGGTATATCACAAGTGCATCTCCTTTGTAAAGGATGTTGACTTGGCCCAAGACCTCGCTCATGATGTGTTTTTGAAGACCTTTTTGAACCTCGCAAAGTTTGAGGGGAAGTCGAAGTTTTCGACTTGGTTGTATTCACTCACTTATAATTTTTGCATCGACTATCTGCGAAAGAACAACAAAACCATGATTTATACCGCCGCCAATTCTATCGGTGTTTCGGGTTCAAAAGCCATAGCCAATATTGTTTACTAATTGCTCTTCATATTTATAGCCATTACCGCCTTGAATCAAGCAGGTGTTGATACCGATATTATCACTTCCAACATCACCTTAATCTTAGGTTCGATTCTTTTAGCTTTTGCTATTTCTTACGGTTTTGCGAGCAGGAATTTGGTAAGCAACATGCTTTCCTCTTATTACGGGAAGGGTAAGTTTACTGAAGGTCAGCGCATCAGAATAGGCGATGAAGAAGGCGTCATTGTACGAATCGATAGCATTTCGGTGACCCTTCAGCAAGAGAAGCAACAACTCGTATTTCCTTCCAAACGATTAGTTGAAGAAGAAGTGATTATTCTTTCAGGAGGAAAAGACCAAGAGGAAGAATAGAAAATACAGTTTTACCAAGCCACGCTACTCCTCCATGGATGAACGACCATCCTGAAATCAAAATGGAAACCAACTATTAAATACTTAAAACATGGAAAATTTAGACTTAACAAAATTGTGGGAAAAGGGCTCGGAGATGATACTCGCTTACGCACCCAAAGTACTGCTAGCTTTGCTTGTACTTTTTGTTGGACTGCGCATTATAAAAGTGATTCAGAAGCTCATACGCAATGCTGCAGACAAGAGTAAAGTGGATGATGCTTTAAAAAGTTTCTTCGTGAGTTTGGGCGGCTGCATTTTAAAAATCCTTTTATTCATAGCTGTTGCGGATATGTTTGGAGTGGAAACAACAAGCTTTGTTGCCATCATTGGTGCAGCAGGTTTGGCCATTGGGCTTGCACTTCAAGGTACTTTGGCTAATTTTGCTGGGGGAGTATTGATTATGCTCTTCAAACCATATAAAATTGGCGACTTGGTAGAATCTCAAGGGGTACTTGGATCGGTAAAAGAAATTCAGATTTTCAATACAGTGCTATTGACTCCAGAGAACAAGACAGCAATTCTTCCCAACGGTGCGGTCATGAATAATCACATCATTAATTATTCAAGAGAAGGAAAGATCAGGGTAGATACCAATATTGGAGTAGCCTACAACAGCGATTTGAAAACAGCTAAAGCGGTTTTGATGGATGTACTAAAAAACGACGTACGTGTATTAGCTGTTTTCAAATCGCTGTTGTAGGCTACTCCAATATTGGTATCTACCCTGATCTTTCCTTCTCTTGAAT
>JAQWFN010000117.1 GCA_029238785.1 Flavobacteriales bacterium
CAATGGAGGCGCAGAGTTCAATTGGGCAGCTTCTGGAATTGATGATGATGGCGCTTGGACCACACCTTGGGAAATCAACCCAAATAGTCCGGGTGTAATGTACGCTGGCTATCAGAACGTCTGGAAAACGAGTAACGGAGGAAGTGGTTGGCAACAAGTTTCGAATGGAATTAATGAAACCTTGCGTATTATTGAGATCTCTCCGGTGAATAGCAATGTGGTTTATGCCGCTTCTTACGATAACATCTACAAAACCACCAATGGTGGCAACTCTTGGTCGGAAGTGGGCTTCCCGCTGACCAGTCAGGCCTTAACTTCACTCGAGGCAAGCACCTTCGACCTCAACACCATTTACGCTTGCGTTAGTGGTTTTTCAGCAAGCCAGAAGGTGTTTAAATCTACTGATGGTGGCGTAACATGGGAGAACATTGGCGAAGGCTTGCCGAATGTGCCCATGAACAGCATTATCGAAGACCCCAGTTTAGAAGGCAGTATTTATGTTGCGGGCGACGTGGGGGTTTATCACAAACACCCTGAATTGGCTACTTGGCAATCGTTTATGGAAGGACTGCCCATCACTGTTGTGAACGAAGTGGAGATTCAAGAAAGCACCGGAAAATTGTATGCAGGAACTTATGGTAGAGGTGTTTGGGTGAGCGACTTGTTTGAGTTGAGCGAAAATCCACCTTTGGCGAATTTCACTGTGGAGCGTCCAACAATTTGTGCGAACAATACCGTTCAGTTTTTTGATGCTTCTTTGGATCATTACCCATCTTGGGAATGGACATTCGAGGGAGGAACGCCAAGTAGTTCTTCAGAAATGAATCCTGAGGTGACTTATGAAAACCCTGGTAACTATAGTGTAACACTTAGTGTAGAAAACGCCAACGGCAGCGCGAGCATCACCCAGGAAAGTATTATTGACATCTTTGACGCAAGTGCCTTAGCCCTGCCGTACTTTGAAGGATTTGAAGGCATGAGCAGCTTTGAACTTCCGAGCTGGACATTGGCCAGTACGGATGAGAATAACATCACCAACTGGCAGATAAGCTCTTCTTCCGCTTTTGAAGGAAACCAAAGTGCTTTCATCAACAATGCTGAGCTCGATTTCAAAAGGGAGTATGAGTTTATTTCTAAACCTATTGATTTGAGCGCTGCAGATACCGTTTCTTTCAGTTTGTATTACTCTTATGTGCAGATGCATGAAGATAACGACGACCGACTTCGCTTGTATGTGAGCACCGACTGCGGTGAAACGTGGAGTTTGAGAAAGCAATAGCGAGGAGAGGTTGATTTGAATACCGCCCAAGCTAGTACGGCCTATTTTGAGCCAACACTACCAAACGAGTGGGTTCAAGACTTTGTGGTACTTGCGAGTGATGATTTGGTAGCAAATTTCCGTTACAAACTGTGGTTTGAAAACGATAATGGTAACAACATTTATGTAGACAATATTAACTTATTTCCAGGAGTGGTGAGTGTGGATGATGAGCGCCTTGAAGAAGCAAGCATTCAGTTATACCCCAACCCAGCTCAAGACAATTTAACGCTTGATTTCAGTCACCATACTTCCGAACTGATGCAGATTCAAGTGCTTTCAAGCGATGGGAAAGTTGTGAAAACATTGGGGAACATGAGGGCACATGCCGGAAGCAATCGTTGTCAGTTCCAAGTTCAAGATTTGAGCCCAGGCATGTACTTTATTCGCTTAAGCTCAGCACAAGGAGAACAAAGCAGCATCCGCTTTATTAAGCGCTAATGGGCTGAAGGTCGATTATTCGCTCAGCATACGTTTGTACAACTCCTTCATCATTGGAGCAGCTTCTTCCATTGACGGTCTTGGTGGATCAATTTGCTCGAACGTGATGGAGCCGTCTTCTTGTGGAGTGATGTGGTATTTGAATACAAAATCGCCACCATCTTCTCCTAAGTCGCCTTGTTGACCAAAACGCAGGTCGTTAATTTGAATCACTTCACCAAGGTCTTGAGCTACATAAAAGCCTTGAGTTAGGTGAAGGAGCAATTGCAGGTCTTCATTATCTCTATAAGGTTCAAGCAAATGCCAGTTTTTCTTGACGCTTACCCATGAGATGCTATCTGCCTCATCGTCCAATAGAGAGCGGTAAGTCAACAGGTATTCATCTTCCAGTTCAACGTTGGCAATCCAAAGCACCGTGTTCAGAGGTGCTGGCCTTGTGGCTACTTGGATATAGTTTATTCCCTTGGCTTGTAAATCTTCGCGAAGCTCAAAAAAAATCATTCCTTTAAAAGCGATTGTGAGCAACATGTATACAGAACTGATAATGATTCCTGCATTGTTAATTCTCCTTCTCCAAGGATTGGATCTTTTAAAGAATAAGGTAAGTAACACCGTAATAAGGAAAGGCACGGTATAGAGTGGATCAGCCACAAAAATGTTATTGAAATGCACTCTCCATGGATGAGGCCAAAAGAGTTGTGTTCCCCAAGAAGTAAAACAATCGAGGAGTGCGTGAGTGAAGGTAATCATGAAGAAGAACCAGAACCATTGTTGAAATGGGATCGCTCTTTTAGCGTGAATCTTACTCGCCAGCCATGCTAAGATCGGGGAGCTTAGAATGAAGAAAATCAAACTATGACTGAACCCCCTGTGCCAAGAAAGGCCTTGAACCATGGGTAAAAACGGACGAGTAATGACATCCAGATCAGGTATAGTTCCTGCAATTGCTCCCCAGACGAAAGCCCTGTTTCCTATTTTCTTGCCAAGTACCGCTTCACCTACTGCTGCACCCAGAACTATCTGTGTTAATGAATCCATTTGTTGAATCGTGTTAAACCGAGTCTTTGAACGACAAAAGAACACTATTTTTGTTCAAAACCACGGAAAACAATGGCAAAGAAAATCATCACAAAGAAGTCGGAAAGCTTCATGTACAAATACCTGAACAACGCCTCACCAACAGGTTTTGAGAGTTCAGGACAGCAAATATGGCTCGATTATATTCGTCCGTACATCGACGAAGAAATTATTGATACTTATGGCAGTGTAGTAGGTGTAATTAACCCAAAAGCCAAGTACAAGGTAGTTATTGAGGCCCATGCAGATGAAATCGCTTGGTTTGTGAACTACATCACAAAAGACGGCTTCATTTATGTGCGCAGAAATGGAGGTTCAGATCATCAGATTGCTCCTTCAAAGCGCGTTAACATTCACACAGACAAGGGCATTGTAAAGGCTGTTTTTGGTTGGCCAGCGATTCATACCAGAGGAGCAGGAGAAGAGAAGCCGCCTAAATTAGACAACATCTTTTTAGATTGTGGCTGTGCTACTAAGGAGGAAGTTGAAGCGCTTGGAGTGCACGTTGGCTCTGTGATTACTTTTGAAGATGAGTTGATGGAGTTAAACAAGCGTTTTTATGTTGGTAGAGCTTTGGATAACCGCATGGGTGGATTTATGATTGCTGAGGTTGCTCGTTTATTGAAAGAGAACAAGAAGACCTTGCCTTTTGGTTTGTACATCACCAATTCTGTTCAAGAAGAGATTGGTTTGAGAGGAGCTCAAATGATTGCCGAGCGCATTCAGCCCGACGTGGCCATCATTACCGATGTTACACACGACACACAGACCCCGATGATCAACAAGATCAAACAAGGCGATTTGGCTTGCGGTAAAGGTCCGGTATTGACTTACGGACCAGCAGTACATAATAATCTATTGAGGAAGATCATCAATACAGCAGAAGACAACAAGATACCATTCCAACGTGCCGCTGCATCGAGAGCAACGGGAACCGACACAGATGCCTTTGCTTACTCCAATAAAGGTGTTGCAAGTGCGCTCATTAGTTTACCACTACGCTACATGCACACCACAGTGGAAAGCGTAAGTAAAGAAGACGTTGAGAATGTTATTCGTTTGATTTACGAAAGCATTTTACGCATTGAAGACGGAGAGGATTTCAGATACTTCAGTTGAGCTGTTTAAGCATTCGCCTCTACTAATCTTTTAAGCAGATATACATCCAGTGGTTTTTCAAGAACTTTGAGAACCGCTGGATTTTTTTCCGCCCTTTCGATATCGTTTCTATCGATGCTCGAAGAGAGCATGAATACCATCAGGCTTTCTTGAATTGCAGGAGAGAGTTCCATAATCTTGTCCAAACATTCGAAACCTCCCATGATCGGCATTTGGATGTCGAGAAGGAGAATGTTTTGTTTGTCGGTAATCTGACTTTCGCTATCCCCAAGAAAGTCGATAACGTCTCTTCCACTGTTGAACGATGAGATGTTCTGGGAGAAGTTCGCAAGTTTCAAGAGCTTGGAATTGACAACGATATCGATATCGTTATCATCGACCAAGATAATTTGGAGTTCTTTTGACATTAGTTTTTCGGAATGATGATCACAAATTTGCTTCCTGAGCCAATGTTTGATTCTACTTCAATAGAACCACCCATGCGTTCAGCAGCTTCTTTAGCAATATACAAACCTATTCCCGAACCGTTATTGTCTTCAGTAATTCTATAGAACATATCGTAAATTCTTGGAATAAGCTCTTTTTCAATACCAATTCCATTGTCTTCGCAAGTGATGACAATATTATCGGCTTCAGTTTCTACGTTCAGTTTAATGAAGGGGTCTGGTTTTGTTCTATCTCTGAACTTCACTGCATTTGAGATGAAGTTGTTCAAGACCATTTTCAGTCTCATTTCATCGAGATTGAAATCGCCATCTGCCTTTATATCTTTGATGAAACGCACTTCATTGGCGCCATCGAAATGTCTGTAATTCGTAATGATTTCATCAAATATGAGATCAAAATTGACATTGGCCAAGAGTTGACCATTTTTCATGTTTTGATGATAGTTGATAAGGTTTTGAACGAACAAATCGAGTTTCCCGACCGTTTTTTCAATCATTGCTAGGTATTCCTTTGCTGCTCCGTCTACACCTTCAGCGCGGGCCAATTTCAAAATCCCTAGAATGCTTACTAATGGCGCTCTTAAATCGTGTGAAGCGCTGTAAACCAACTTTTCAAGCTCGTTGTAGGCCTTCTCTAGCTCTTGATTCTTAAGCTGCAATTGTCTTTTCGAATCAAAAAGTTCAAAAGCATTATTTATGGTGATGCGAAGTTCTTGTTCGTTCCAAGGTTTAGAGATGTATCTATAAACCTGGCCTTTATTGATCGAATCGATAACAGCTTCAATATCGGCATAACCCGTGAGAAGCATTCGAATAGGATCTGGAAAATCGGGGATGATCAGTTCAAAGAACTCAACACCGCTGATGTTTGGCATCTTTTGATCCGAAATTACAACGTGAATATCGTTTTCGGTTAAGATTTGAACAGCCTCACTAGCGGAGGTCGTTGTAAACACTTTGAATTCGCGACGAAAACTCGCTTTGAACGATGTTAAATTGTTCTCTTCGTCATCCAAATACAGGATATTTATTTTGTTTTTGTCGGTTCCCATTAGCTAGTGTTTGATCATAAAGATCTCGACAAAGTTAAAAGAAATTCAGTTCCTTCACCCAGAGTTGATTCTACTTCTATTTTACCATTATGGTCGTTCATTATTCCCAACACGATGGAGAGGCCTAAACCTGTGCCCTCCCCCACCTCTTTTGTAGTGAAGAAGGGATCGAATATTTTCGACTTCGTTTTTTCGTCCATTCCTATCCCATTATCTGAAATTTTAATGAAGACATTATGGTCGTCAAAAGAGGTGCTAATGCTCACCCGCTTCTCTTCCTTACCATTTTTCTTGGTTGCTTGAGCTGCGTTAGTGATGATGTTCATAAAGACCTGGTTTAGCTTACCAGGGTAGCAGTTTATCACTGGTAGGTTTTGGTCAAATCGTTTATCTACAATTACAGCCCCATCAATGGCGCTTTTCACCACAACAAGTGTAGACTCGAGGCACTCATTCACACTAGCTCTTTTCAAGGCATCTTCATCTAATCGAGAGAAGACCCGGAGCCCTTTTACAATGGTAGCTGTTCTGTTTGCTCCTTCTTCAATTCCTTGTATGAGTGATTTAATCTCATCCTTAATAAAATCAAGTTCTAGTTCCTCTTTAAGGTCATCAATTTCCTTAAAAGCTTGCTTTAAATTTTGGTCTTCAACTTCCAGTTTCTCGTATGCAGTGAGCACTTCAAAAACATCATCCAAATCTCTTCTTAAAGGAGTAACATTGGAACTAACGAAGTTGATTGGATTGTTTAATTCATGGGCAATCCCCGCAGTCATCTGACCCAAACTTGCCATTTTTTCAGCATCTACAAGCTGTGATTGTGCTTCTTTTAGATTTGACAATGTTTTATTGAGGTCGCTATTACTTTGTTCGAGCTCTTTTGTTCGGTCTTCTACTTTTGCTTCAAGAACAATATTTTGCTCTCTAACGATACGCTCATTTTCTTCGATAGCAGCAAGTCTTGCTGACTGTTCTTCATCTTTTTCTTTTTTAAGCTGGTTGATCCGATCTGCAAGAGCGAACGAAAGCAAGATCACTTCCAAGGCCGAGCCCAGTACCATTCCGTTATAGGTGAACCAATTGTATGCAATAATCCCGTAGTCTTTCGCCACGAAAAAGCACACCCCTAGTAAAAAGCTACTCCAAGAAAGTAGGAAGAACTTCGCATCGCGATATCCTTGAAGTGCTAACTTGGTTGCTACCACTATCATGAAAACCGCTAAGAGCATTGCGTTGAGCTGAATAATTTGGTAGCTCAAGTTGTGGAATTCAAATACGGCAAAGAATGTGGCAATAAAGTAAATGGCTACAAACACTTTGAATCCGCGATCTAGCTTTGGAGTACGTCTATTGGTTCTCAAAAAGTAGCGCATAAAAACTACTGCGAAGACACCAGAAAAAGCTCCAAAAAAGTAGGTCATGAATACCGCCAAATCTGGAACTTCAGGATAAAGCAGGGGAAAAAGGTATCCTAAATAATTCGCTTGAGTGAGTCCGACTACAACAATATAAAACACGTAAAGGAGGTAGGACTTATCTTTTGTACTGAAGAAAACGAAGATATTGTAGAGCATCATCACCAAGAAAATACCGGCATAAATACCGAAGAACAAGGTTTGATTAAAGAGTGTCTTCTGGTATTTCACACGTTCGTATACCTTCAAAGGCAAAGAGCATTGATCGCCACTTTTAATACGAACATATACGCTTACACTTTCTTCTGTTTCGAGAGAAAAGGGAAAGATAAAGTTCACACCATCTTTATACCAGTTTTTTGCTGAAACGCTCAAACCTGCGTCCAGGTGCTTCACCACAACTCCATTTTTCACCAAATAAAAACTGACTTCTGCGAGCGTAGGCTGAGACAACTCTAGGAGGTATTCTTTTTTCTCTTTTGGATTATTGAATTCCAATTTTGCCCAATGTGCGTGTTGAGAAACAAAAAAGTTGGGCACTTTTGATTCGGACTTGTGAAAACCCGAATTTTGGATCATGTCTTTGATGCTCAAGTCTGGTGATAGGTCACCTAAAATTTCCATTCGCTCACCGAGATAGACACTTTGATTGCTTGCGTCTGAAATATCTATAATATTAGCACTAAGTCCTGAACTTAGGAGTACCGAAAGTGCAATCAAAAACGTTTTAGCCCATCTTAAAGAGACGGTCTTCTCTAGGTAGCTCCCTGTATTCATAGGTGATGATAAAATTATATCCTGTTGGCTTGGTAAGTTCAGTATCGAAATTGTGCTCCCTCAATGTCATCATGTGACCTCTAATTTCGGGTTCACAATCAGGCATTCCTAAAACGTCATCAAGAACTAACACACGTGCTTGATACTCAGGGGTTGGGTAACTAAACAGGCCGTTATCTCCTATCGATCTAATGGTTTTAAAACCAACATTCTCCACCATTTTAACGGTATATTCAGCACAAATGGTTACCAAAGACTCTATGCCAATAATGGGACACAAAGCGATGGCCGCGTGAAACAGCAGTTTACTTACTCCTTGCTTAGCGTAATCTGGACTATTCCACAGGGCGCAAATTTCTGCTGTTTTATACTTTGGATAAGCCTCAATGATTTCATCAATTTGAGGATCTAAATATGAGATGGCCGTTTGAACGGGGAGTTTATAGCCTTGATAAATCGATTGCAAACGAATTCCACCGATAACTTGCCCATCAGTATTTTTTGCACTTATTACGAACATTCCGGGGTGGGTAAACCACTGCAAGTTATTTGTAGTGATGTTGGTAATCTTATATTTCTGAAGCACAGCAACGTGTCCGCGAGCAAACTCCTCACAGCCTTCTTTGAATTCATTAGCTTTAAAACCAGCGAACCTAGCTCTCTCCATACATAAATTCTTTGAGTGGAATTCTTTGAGAAGTACTCCCTTGAGGAAGCGAAGACTGGAACAATCGCGTTAAGAATACCGGTCGGTCATTCTCCCCTAGTTCATATACTTCGTGGAGTATATTTCGAGACTCTTGAACTAATTCGTGCAAATAAGGATAAGCACTTTTAAAATTTTGGTCGAGTGCTAATGGACCTAAAAACACCGGTGAGGTAAAAGGATGAACTGCAATATTGTGCTTTGCACAGAGCAGCCAAATGTACATAAGCACTTTACCTCCATAGAAGAGTGCTTGGGGCAGATTTTGATCCACAGAAATAAGGCACATGAAATCGGAGTCCATCACCTTTTCTCTTGTTAGCTTGCCTAAGGCACCTCCCTTTTCCCAGTTGTTTAAAAGCTTAATGACCTCTGGATCGCTCACCAATTCTAGACCAACTTGGTTTTTCAAGTCCAGCATAAGGTCGTTCACAGCAATCCCACGCTTATCATCTTTGCTGTAGGCTAGTTCGTGCATGAATAACTCCTCATGCATTTCTTGGTTTAGGAACCTTGCCATGTCTGCGCGTTCAATGCTTGTGCAGATGGAAGAAATCTCTTCTGGCTTATTTTTGTACTGCGTTTTTACACCAGGAAACTTAGACATTAGGTCGTTCACATCTTGCTGAAATGCTTCAAACCTTTCTTGTGAAATCGCTTCTTTGCGTTCATCTCGCTGGGTCGACCTTAAATCGAGTAGGTTTTCGAAAGCAGCTTTCCATTTATGCTCGTTTTCATCTCCCCTCTTCAAACTTACCCAAGCCAGAAAGCCTTTTTCTGTTTCAATGATGTGCTCTTCGAGTAAGGAGTAATTTTTGGCTATTAGAATTTCGAAATGTGCCATCAGCACACCCAAATTCACTTTACCCAAGTGATTGTCTTTGTTTGTTAAGGAGTTTAGATCGCAAGTGGCGAAGAAAAAGAACACACCGTTTTCATAATGCGCTTTCCACGGCTGTGTATTTCCTGACGAGGGTGCTTTTCTTAGTTCTTCGAAATAAATTAGCGCCTCTTTTTCATCGAGCACTACCCTTGCGTCTGATGCTTCAACTTTCAGGTCAGCAAGGCTAATTTGCAATTCGTCTTCCTTATTTGATCTACGCATTATGGAAGGGTTCACCACAGCACTCAGGTCAACTTCTTTTCCTCTTGAGGTGAGTTCTTCTAAATCGATTCTAAACCTGCCTGAGCCTTGATCGGCATTTAAAAGAATTCTTCTTGTGACGTCTGCTCCTAATGCTCCCCCAAGTGTTACAGCCGAAGCCAATTGGGGCCAAGTTCTAATGCTTGTTCCAACTTCAAGCATGGATGCTTTCAAGCGCTTGCTTAGCGTACGGGTGTCGATCATTGGAAGAAGGTATGGTATTTTATCTTCGTAGGTTCCCAAGTTCTTCACCTCGCTGTAATCAACATCTCCAATGAGTCCGTGCAGCAAGGGATAATCTTTTTCTTCATCGAAGCGTTCCACATCTAATGTACCACGGTCAGACATGTCCATCACCACTGGGATCTTCATTTGTTTTGCTTTTTCGCGAAGCAAAATTTTGATATCTAGCCCATCACATTCATCGATAATGAGGTCAAGCGGTTCCGCTTCGCCGTTCATCCCCATAAACCTGTCGATGTTATCTTCAGTAATACCTTCATCGAACACCACCACATTTAGAAAGGGGTCGATTTCAGCAATTTCCCGCGCCACGATGGTTGTTTTAGGCAAACCTAGGGTATGTACCCCAGTTCTTATTCGGTTGAGGTTGGTGAGTTCAAGTTCGTCAAAATCTGCAATTCTAAGTTCTCCGAAGCCTCTTTCCATGGCCATCGTGAGGGATACCGACTGGCCAACTGAAAGGCCAACAACGCCGATCTTCTTTTTAGATAGTGTTTCTTGTTCCTCTTCGGTGATTTTGTACTTGTTTCTATTGGTTCTAACTTCGGCAAACTCTTTTTCATCGAGCAGGTGAACCATTGTTCGTAGCCATGGGTAGTAAACCCAAATGCCGTATTCGGCAATATCTTGGCCGTTTAAATGTTCTTCTACTTTGGCCTTGATTTCCCAATCTTCGAGATCGCGAACGGGATTCCTGAGTTCAATGAGTTCCGCGAGTTGACTGTATATCTCGTCAACAAGGTGAATATTTTCGTCTTGTTTAAACGAACGGATTATTTCTAGATCATCAGTGGTATGATACAAAAAATGCGGTTTCACCGTATTCTTCGCACAATCCCTCAAAGCTCTTGGTCTTGCACTATTTGTCATCTTGCTTTGCTTTGTGGCTTTTACGAAGTTCGGCTATTGTATTTCTGAAATAAATGCTCTTTTTCAAAGTTATCAACATGAAAACGGTTAAAGCGCGTAACCTTTGTAAGGCTAATTCGTAAATGGGCTTGTTAATCTATAGCCCAATGAATACGAAAAGAACAAGAATCATTTATCTTGATACGAACCCGGTATCACGAGAGGAGTTTGACGCCAACATGAATTCACATTTCGATGTCGTGCTTGCAGCAAACCCCATTGATGCCTATAATATACTTCGCGAAGAGCACATCGATTTAGTTATTTCAGCCAAAGAAATGCCTGAGATGAATGGTATTGAGTTCTTAGAAGTCATTGCTAAAGATTTCCCAAAAGTTGGTCGGATTTTATCAAGCACCAACGGCACGTGGGACGAACTCATATCAGCCGTAAATCAAGGTAAAGTAACACGTATTATTCCCTTCCCTTTCAACTACGCTGATTTAAAGAGCAACATTCAAGAAGCGGCCTCACAATTGAGAGCGAGTTTGGAAAAAGACCGACTCCTTGAGCAATTGGAGCGACAAAATCAGCAGTTCGAGTTTATTTTGCGTCAAAGACTACTTTCATAAGTTTAAAAATCCCCCCTTTGTTCACTATATTTCCGAAGTGAAACACCAGGAAATTGATATCAAAGTTGACGCTGGAAAAAGCACTTATTGGGTGGTCAACTACAGTAAGAACAAGTTGATCATGATTGCTCACCCAGAAGAAAGTAAACTCCGTCCGGATGGAGAAGCAGGACAGCGTTTATCCAGGGAAATGATCGACTTCATGGGTTTGAAACGTTTTCAAGAGCTTCACAAAAGGGATGACCTCAAACAAATCTCGCGAGTTTTCCCATACCGCATACGTTCGAAACAATTTTGGGTTAAAAGCACCATTACGGTATCTCGCCGTCTTCACGAAATATACATCACGGGTGTAACGGGCATCATTAAAGAAGGAGCGGCACCGCTCGAACAATATTACGAAGTCCTTTCTCGGGAATTCCAGTTTATAAAAAACTTGGCAATTCCCGCTTTTATTTGTGACGAAGCTGGATGCATTTTGGTAAGTAATCCCGCTGTGAACAAGCAGCTTAAAAAGCGTCAAAGTTCCTTATTTAGTCAAGACCTCTTAAGTATTTTCGAACCAAAGAGTCAGGCACCTCGTTTCAATCTTAAGCAGCCTCATAATTTCGTAGGCATCTTTGAAGATCGGTTCAAAAACAAGTCTCAATTCCATATTACCAGCTCTCCTTTTATTACTGAGGGCACGCTTTACCACATGGTTCATTGTGTAAACCAAAGCAAGGAAGATCAAATCGACCATACTATTAATGCGCTAAGCGAACAGATTGAGCAATTGGTTCGTCTGCGCGAGAAGTTGCTTTCTAGGGCCAATCATCAATTAAAAGCTCCAATTAATCGCATTTTGGGCTTGGCTCAAATCATGGAAAAGGAATTGGAGAATGAAGAAGCCTTGGAGTATGTTGATATGATTAAAATTAGTGCTCAACGCCTGCTAGAGACAGCAAAGGGAATGATTGAAACCGCTAAGCTTGAAGTGCACGATTTGAACAATGAATTCGAAATTGTTTCTATCGATGATATTCTAAGCGACATTGCTCATTCTATAGAACGCGAAGTGAGCCAGAAAGAACTAAAATTTGAGTTAAAGCGACTTTTAAACGACGGACATCTCATAGGAGATCGCTTTTTGATTGGCGAATGCATTCGAATTGCCGTGAGTAATGCTGTGCAACATACAAAATCGGGGAAAATCACCCTCGAAATTGTTCAACCGAGTGAGGAAGAAGTGAGCATTTGCATTTTAGATACAGGCGACCATTTTGATCAACAGGTGTCAAAAGGTAAACTCGACCAATCGAAATCTCAGGGAATTGCAGGAGAAGGCATAAGCCTCGAAGTGGTAGAAAAGTATTTGGAATTTATGGGAGGGCGCATGCACATAAGCAGAAGAAAATCTGGCGGTAATGCTGTTTACCTCAGATTTGTTGCTGCCGTTCTTAATTCAAATTGACTTGCAACTTCCCGGTTCTCATCTTTTTGTAGCGATCAGCTAAGATGGCGAGAAGTAAGCTAAAAAGTTTCATCGACGCTTCCGTTTCTTCAGAGATTGTTTTCCCTTTTAACCTTAGGTTCAACAAACCGTAAACAGCTACTAAACAAGGCTCTATTTCGTTATTGAAATCCCCCTTTGTTCTTTTCGTGAACTCATCTAAATGCTCTTTTGCATTGCTCAGGGCGGCTTTGTATTCTTTGTCTTGGAACACATTTAAAAGAGAGCTGTGCAAATAAACAAGTTCAGTAATCAGCTCTTGAGCCTCGTAAACATGCCCTGCTTTATCTAGGCCTTGTTGTTTCATTTTCTGAGCCAAGTCCTGAAACCAAGCTAATTCCTCATCGAATTGTTCACCTTCGAACTGCTGCCCCAAGAAGCCAGCAATCACCTCTTCTTCAAAGCGAGCCGCTCTAAGCAGATCTTCCATTTGCCACAAGTACAAGAGGTACTCAACAATGTTTGCTTCTTTTTTAGCTTTTGCTGTAGTCATGCTCTATTCCTCTGGTGCTTGTTCAGCCTCGTATTTCTGGTTGAGTGCTTCTACAACATCATTTGTAACGTCAAAGGCATCGAGCGAATAAAGCAAGGTTTGTCCGGCCGGTTCGTAATTAAAAATCATATCGATCCCGTTCTCGTCCCCATAGATCTTGAGGTAATCACTAATTCTATCGTACAGCTCTTTTTGGAACTCCATTTCTACTCGTGCAATTTTTTGTTGCTCCTCGGCTTGCATTTGCTGCAATTCATACTCCAATTCCATGATTCGGTTTTGGGTGATTTGTAAATCTCTCTCCGTCGCCGAACCGCTATTGGCATATTCAACCAGTCCTTGGTATTCCTTCTCAGCTTCGGTCATTCTGCGCTGAAGTTTATTCTCACTGCTTTTCGCTTTTTGAATCAGGCTGTTTTGCTCGTCTTCAACAAACTTGTATTTCAGCATAATTGAATCACCTCGAACAAAGGCTACACGAATACCTGCTCCATCTTCTGATTGCTCTAGGTCATCATTTGAACTTTGCGTGCTCGGGGCACTTTCATTCACATCACCTTTTTTAAGGTCGCCCAGTTGCACAAAAAGATAAGCCACAAGGGCTATAAGCACTACATTAATTGCTAAAGCTACTTTACTCAACATCTCTTATGAATTTAATCTTTGGAAAGCCCCGTGAAAGGACGTTCTCATTTCTAAAAAGCGCTGCATTATTGAATCGAGGAATTCCTCATCAATCATTTTATTGATATCGTCCATCCCCATCAAATCCATGCTTCCGATTTTGTAGGTTTGTTCAAACTGACCAATTTCGAATTTAATGTGGTATTTGTTATTCCAACTAAATACCGTGATCTTCATTTGATGGTGAGGGATATCTCCAATAACGCGCATCGCAAAATTTTGACAAATATATGCCTTCGGAAGTTTACAGCATCATTGAAACTTTAGAATCTCAAGAAGTGCGCGAATTAGTGTGGGCGATTGGTTCTAGCCCTATGCTTTCATCCTATCCCAAGGTAGGAGTTTCGGAGCTCTTGGATGAGGAATGGTGCCTACAGCAAGTTCGTCAAGATTTGGATTGGCTCCGCGCCTTGGACGCCTCTCCTGCCCCCCTATTGGCGCATTTAAATTCAGAACACCACCTGCCTTTAGGGAAGCGTTTTGAACGTTTGCTCTCATTTTGGTTTACGCATTCAAAACATTGGGACTTGATTTGGGAGGGGAAGCAGTTTGTGGATGATAAAACAACCATCGGGGAGATTGACTTCCTTGTTCGCGAACTCGAAAGTGATGAACTCATGCACATTGAGGTGGCTTGTAAGTTCTACCTCTCATCTGAGAACAGTTCAAATTGGGCATCATGGCTTGGACCAAATGCCAAAGATTGTTTTGCTGACAAGATGATAAAGTTTGAACGTCAATTGGCTTTAAGTCAACATCCTTTATTAAGGCAGGAGTTGAAGGCTGCTGGTCTTGAAAACGTTGAACCTAAACTCTTTTTAAAAGGCTTCTTTTTTCATCATTTTTCTTTGTTGATGAAGGCTAAAGCACCGCGCTTAGCCAATGCTCATTACAATGCTGCTTGGTTTTGCTTCGCGAAGGAGTTTGATCTGCTCGCTCATGAATCTGCCTTGTGGTATGTTCTTGAAAAGAAACACTGGCTGTCTATCGTTCATCCAGAAGAAATACGAACTGAGGTCCTGAATTCTCAAGAAACAAAATCTTTAGTTGAAAGTCACTTTGAACAAAGCGAGCGCGCACTGCTATTGGTTCAAGTTTTGGAAAACGATGGCCGATGGAATGAAATCTCTCGCGGTTTTGTTGTGGCTGATGCTTGGCCGTCCAAAAAACAAAATTCTAGATAACACTTCTCCAGCTATTCTGACTTAGGAAGTTCTTGCGGGAGTTCTTTTAATTGAGTTGCAAGAAGAATGGCCAGAATGGTAAAAGTTACCGCAACATATCCCACCACGTTGTAATGCTGTAAAGCTTCTCCTTCAGCTTCTTGAACAATAATACTTCCCGCAATGAGTGATGCTGCTCCAGAAGCGAGCGACATGCAACTGCTGTTCAAGCTCATGAAGCCACCTCGGTTTTGCGGCAGTACTACCGCCGTGAGCATGGTATTCGCGGGGATATTTCGCCCAGAAATAAAAATGAAAAAACTCGCCGACACGCAGAGCACCAAATAAATTGGCAAGGGCCAAAGATTGGTGGTTAAGAGCAGCGGTACAAGTGAACCGATAGCCATAACAAAGAAGATGGCTTTTCTTCCAAATCGATCCACCAAGCGCCCAACAAGAGGAGATGTGATGACCGTACAGGCGCCTCCAATTAAGTAGATGTAAATAATTTGATCTTGGGCAATACCTACATTGTTGATCATGTATGGCGTGATGAAAGGAATTACGGTAAATTGACCAAGCACCAGCAGCACCATGAAGAGCAGCGCTTTTTGCTGGTTCGGACTCTTTATTGCGAGTTGAATTGTTTCGAAGGGGTGCGGTTTTAACCTGCCCGTATCGAGATGGGCTCTGAGTGGTGGTATTTTGATCACAATAAAAAACCAAACAACAAGTGCCAGGCCTCCTACCATTAAAAATGGAGCGTGCCAATTTCCGTCAAACCACTCAACCAAGAGCAAGCCCAGTGGAACACCAACGATAGCGGCAAGCGAGAAGGCCATCATGACTACTCCCATTGCTTTCCCTCTTCGTTCGAGTGGAATTGCATCGCCTACAATACTCAACACTAATGCTCCGAGGATACCACCGCTCATCCCGGTAAAAAAGCGAGTACCGACAAAAAGAATGTAATTCAAACTTTCGTTGTCTGTATTGGGAACAACAGCCGATGACAAGGTGCCCAAAGCGAAACCAAAGTAGGCCACCGTAAGTGCTTTTTTTCGATCGAACTTATCTAAGAAAAATACCCCAAAAAGACTTGACAGAAATGCCGCCATGGGATACGCTGAAACTAGAATACTGTATTGAAATGGTTGAATTCCAAGTTCTCGTTGAAAAAGATCGCCCAAAGGCATCATGATCATAAAATCAACAATATTAGTGAACTGAACTGCAGCTAAAATTGCGAGCAGCCCACCTTCTGAGATTTTTTTCATTTTTTAAAATCATAGACCTGGAGGAATCACCTCTAGCCCCTTTTTGTATGGATACCGTATGTCGTAATCTTGCGGCTTAACAAACTTGAAGAAACTTCTCAACAGAAGATTTGGCCCTTTCTTCGCGTGCATCACACAGCAGCTGAGCGCCACCGGAAACGCTCCAACCGTGCTTTTTATCTCTCCAGCCGTTCTTCCATAGCTCAACTTTTCAGCATTGGCTTGAATGGCCAGATCAACAAATTTGTAGAGGATGTTCATGTACAAACCGTATTCTTGGTTGTAGTCGTAATCGAGCCCGATCATGTGCGCATCATAGAGCTTTCCATGATGAATTCCCGATAGGAAAGCGATGAGCTTACCATCTAAATAATACCCGTAAACATCGAAGCGCTCGTTCAGTTGTTCTTTAAGTTGGATGAAACTATCGACATGAAGGTGCCCTAGGGTGAAATCTGCTTTATCTGCAACATTGTGGTAGAGTTCATCAAAGCGGTCTTTGTTTGCTTTAATGTCTTCAGCCGACATGGCTTTAATCTCAATTTTTGCAGCTTTTTTGATGGCTGACTTGGCTTTTGTCCTGAATTTAGAGACTAAATCGGCCAGGTAATCATCGAAGTTGGTCCAACTTGGAAGAATGGGCATCACCATCAGTGGATCGACCATAAATTCGGCGAAGCCTTTTTTCCCTAGCAGTTCCAGTTCTTCGCTATTTCGAGCAAAGTCTTTCACCAGATAGGCAATCATGGAGTTGTCTTGTTCTTTTTCGAGTTCTTGCGTTTTTTCGAGTACTTCGTAAAGGAGCTGGCACGACATCTCCGTGTCAATGCGCGGACAGAAATAATACCCATTTTCACCTGAGGCGAAGGGATTACCGATGCTTCCAATACGAAAACGAAGGGGCCGGTTACCCGTGAGTACTTTGATGAGCATTTGTTGTAATACAGAGTTCTTCTTTTCTGTATTCCCTTGCAAGTTGTTGCTTTCAGCGATCGCTATATGAACCACCACCGCACCGCACAGGCACTTTCCTTCATCTAGAATACGGCCAAAGCGTATTGCCGACTCCCCTTGCATTGAATGTTTCACACCTTCAATGTAGGCCCTTTTGAGCATTAGGTTTTCATCGGGAACAAATTCATCCCATGCCTCCCAATCGCTTTGAGTCAGGCCTTCAGACACCTCAATTGTCCACGAATTTTGTTTCGAATTCTTAGGAATTATGGTAGTGCATTTCGTGTTTGACAACGATCTGGTGGTCATGTGTTTTTGATCCGTTTTTTTGAGTGCCATCTTAGCCTGTCGATGGTTTAACTTTTATGCTGTAAAATTGTTTCGAAAGTAGGAACTTTATTGCCTATGAATTCTAACGAATCTATCATTTTCTTCGACGGTGTGTGCACTTTGTGTAATGGTGTAATTGACTTCATCATCAAACGCGACCACTCAAGGCGCTTCAAATACGCATCACTACAAGGAAACATGGCAAAAAAAATGATCAAGAGCTACCTCGAAAAGGGGGATTTGGATTCGTTAATCTTTTACAAAGGAGGCAATATTTATGTTGAAAGTAGTGCTGCATTGCACATTGCACGGAACATGAATGGACTTTGGCCCCTTCTTTTCGGTTTTATGATTGTTCCGAAATTCATTAGAGACGGAGTATATCGTTGGGTGGCGCGCAACAGGTATCGTTGGTTTGGAAAAAGAAACACCTGTAGAATAGCGACACCCGAAGAGCGGGCTTATTTGTTGGATTGATCGGGCAGCTTTGCTGGACGAATTACACCTCCTTCATGATTTTACTTCGGAGCGTTTTCATTTTTCGCCAAAGAAATCGGTCATCAATCAATAGTGCAATCAACAAACCGAAGAAAGGCAATAGCGGCACTTTATAACGCACCACAGCTCCAAGGACGGGCACTGTTGCGCCAATAATTGCCCCAAGTACCATAAGGAAGGAAATCGAAAACATCATCAGTCGTCCCTCATCTCTTGTTTGCTCTCTTCGAAGTATGAGGGCCAGAATCAGTAAAAACAAGCATAAAAAGGACTCCACGCTGCAAAGGTGTTGAAGAAGTGAATCTCCCTCGCCCAGAAAAGGACGGAAAAATGTCGTGATCCAATACTCAGGAAGGTGGGAAATAAAGTTCGGCCAATCTGTAATAGGAATAGCTTCGATGAGGCTTCCTGCATCTTGTTTGTTTGCCACATTGATAAAATCGGTTTGTTTTTTACCCAAAACGTAGAGGAAGTTGCCTGCCGGATAAAAAACATCGGCAAAAACAGCTGCAATTAAGGCAAGCCCATGAACTCCAAAAAACACCATTCGCCACCATTTCACCCTTTCACTCAGCACCCAAAACAACAAAGCGGGAACCAAACTTAGGAGCACATATCCTTTGATATACCAGAGCAACCATGCTCCGAAAAACAGCGGAATGAAGTAAACAAACGCTTTGAAACCGGCTTTAGAAATTTTAAAAAAGCTGAAGATAAAAAGTGCTAAACCAAACATTAGGGGAGCTTCTTTTAGCACTCCAGATGTCCAAAAAAGGTAAGAGGGCAGAAATAAAACAAGAAGGAACAAAGCCTTGATGGGAATTTGAACAATTGATTTTAGCGCTTTTAAAAGGAGTATTCCAGCAAGCGTGCTGATGAAACACATAAAAACCGTGTGAACGTGAAAGCTCCCAAATGAAACCAAACCGATAAGTGCATTAATTCTGATTATTGAAGGATTGTCGTTAGCAATGCCATAGGTATACTTACACCACCAACGGTGCATATCATCGAAATACACCGTAAGACTGGGGTCTTCAATGCCCACACCAAGAAGCAATTGGAAAAAGTGTTGTGGATTTGTTTCAGCAAGAGCGCTAAGAATCATTGCGTCTTCAAAATAGAGAAACGAATCACTAGCCCCTTGGTAAGCATCATAATAGGTATAGATCCACCACAGAAGGAGTCCGAAACAGCATTTCAACAAGAACAGCAATTGAATCCACACCGGTTTTAGACCTTCCACTTGTAGCCTTTTCGATTTCGCGAAGCAAAACAAGAAGAAGAACACAAATATGAGCGGTAGTATGCTATCTGTGAGCAAGGCCATCAGCTTAATTCAGTGGCTTCTTCTGGCACAGACTTAAACGTTTTAAACAAGGCGAAAGCGAGCAAAAGAACGAGCAAGATGGAACCCACCAAAGCAAGGGTTGTACCCGAGTTGTAAGCCGCGGGATTAAACGTAAAAATAATGGTATGTTCTCCAGCAGGGACCATCATTGCTCGAAGTATATAATTCGCTCTTATGTACTCAGCCGGTTCTCCGTCGATGCTCACTTCCCAGCCTTCTGGGTAGAAAACTTCAGAGAAAACAGCTAATCTATCGCTATTTGTTTTGCTTTTGTAAACGAGCTCATTTGGCAAATAAGACGATAATAAGATCTCATCATTTTCATCACTTGTGTAAGACGAGGCCAAGTTATCGGCGTATCGTTCATGCACAACAGCGGTGAAAGCTGGGTCGAGATCGTAAAGTGCTTCAATTTCATCATCACTTGAAGAAACAATGTCTACATCTTCCACAAACCAAACATTTCCGAGAGCTCTATTGTTCGGAATGGGTTGATTATTTGGATCTGCGATAAGGTATTTCGCGTTAAGCATGTTCAAAACCGGAGTTTGGGCGAAAGCGGCATCAATCCCTGCTGCATTTGCAATATCAATGAAGTCTTGAATTTCTGGATTTAGATGAAAGTCGATGATTTCTTGATAGCTCTTCAGTTTTGCTCCATGATAACCACCTATGGATTTATGGAAGAAACTCGTACGGGCGTCGTTAAATGGGTTCCCAAGGTTGAGCACTCTGTAGTTGGAATTGAAGTTTAACTCACCAAATTCCGTTGCTTGCTGCATGGCGAGATCTCTTTTGGTGAACTTCTTGCCATTTCGGGTTTCCGCTTCTTTGAGAGCGATAGCAATTTGCTCCTCGATTCCTAGCGCATTCACTTCAGTGCTGAAAATAGCTAAATCAGCAGGTGCTGCTTCGAATGGGAAAAGTCTGCCTTCACTTTTCTTCCAGTGTACAAATCCACCTCGGGCTTTTTCGTTATTGAGATAGCGCGTATCAACCGTCCATAAATCAATCACAACAAACAAGGCTAAGAGTCCGAAAGCGATATTGGGTTTAAGTTTTTTGAAGGCCACAGCGATCACCATTGCTAGTCCTAAAACAACAAACAAGAAAGAGCGCAAGACATCGGCTCTCATGATGCTCATTCGAACATCGCTCAGTTGTGCAATGAACTGCTTTACGAATGATGCTTGCTCTGGGTCTCCTCCATTCAGATAAGAAGAAAACTGCTCTTTTTCCATTGGAGAAATAAAATCAAACAAGACATCGGGTATCGCCAAGAAAAGCACCAAGATCAACAAAACTAAGCCTCCCCCTACGAAGAGCATTTGTTGGTCTTTTTTGCTCATTTCCTTCTTTGTGAGCAGTTGATTTAAAGTCATGACCGCCAGCAGTGGTCCGGCGATTTGGAATAGAATCAACATCATCTTCGTATCTCTAAATTTAGAGAAGAAGGGAGCATAATTCAGGAAAAGATCAGTAATAAAAGAAGCATCTTTCCAAGCCAGTACGGCCGCCAACAATGTTGCAATGAGCAGTGGCCATTTCAGGTGATCTTTATGGAAGAAGATTCCGATTACGAAGAGCAAAAAGATGATTGCTCCATAGTAGAATGCTCCACCTGTAAAACGTTGTTCACCCCAATAGCGTGATGATTGGGCAATTTGTTGTTTGAAGTTGTTAGGCACTTTTTTGAGCAATTCTTGATCGCCACCAATAGCGTTACTTACACCACCTTTGATGTCTGGCACCAGCACAGACCACACTTCACCGCGAGACATGCTGTATTCCAGAATGTAATCTTTATCTAGACCTTCCTTAGGTTCATCATTGCTTACGCTTGGAGCAGCGATGGTAAGCTCTGAGTTTCCGCGCGTACTGTATTTGCTGTATTTGTATGTAGTAGCAAGTCCGGTAATGTTTGGCAAAATGCTCAATACAGCCGCAATTGCCATGGCTAAGAGTCCGTATACCAGTCTTTTATTTTCTTTTTCCTTGATCAGCTTAATCATTTCAAAAATCACAACAAATACCAGCATTATAGCTAAGTAGTAGGTGATTTGCGGGTGATTTGCGGCCAATTCCATTGCTCCGAAGAAGCTCGTAATTGCCGCCCCAAGTAGCCAGTTCCCTCGGAAAGCCAAAATCACCCCTCCTAATACAGCGGGAGTAATTGCAACGGCAGCAACTTTTGATGCGTGTCCGGCCCCCAGGTACAGGAAGTTAAAACTGGCAAGGGCAAAAGCAAGAGCTCCAAGGATTCCGAGCCATGGATTGATGCGAAGGCAGCAACAGAGAATGTAGAAGCACACCATTGCGAGCCAGAGGATGCCTACTGGTCCCGGAAAAACAATTTTAATTCCCGTAATGATTGCGTGTGGGAAGTTATTGGGTTGTTTCATTGAAATCTGGTAAGCTGGCATACCAGAGAACATGCTATTTGTCCAAAGGCTTTGTTCGTCGAATTGTTCTCGATAGTCGCGAAGTTCTTTCGACATGCCAATGAAGCGGTCGATATCGCCTTGATTGAGGTCGTAATCTTTGTAAGCTGGGTAGAAGTATATTGAGGAGATGATGTAGAATACTACCAGAGCGATGATGTGGGGGACTGTTTTTGAGAGGAACTTCATTGATGTTCTTGTTTGAGGTCGAAAGATAGTGGAGAGATGAGAGAAAATGAAATGGTGTTTTATCGGGCTTCAAATTGGATCTGGATTTTGGGCTATCGGCTTAAGTAGCCCAAAAAAAAATCCACATAAACAACTATAAATCAGACCAAAACAAATACAATCAATAATATTGGTTTGTTGTTCTTACTGCTTTTCGGCCAATTGTTTACTCTGGCAAAGCGTTGTAAAACCCTTAACCCCCAGTATTAATAGGGGTTACTTAAGCCGATAGCCATCATTCGTTAGGAGAGATACAGGATTTAGTTCAAACCAAAAATGGCAATTACAGACTTTATTTAGGGTCTACAATTGCCATTTAAAGTATTAAGGTTAAGATCTATTTTACTTCCTCATAGTCGATATAATCACCTATTCCATCGGTGTTCATCTTCTTTGAATCTCTTGGTTTCTCATGATCACCAGGACCATCATACCTCGCGTTTTGTACTGGTCGTTTTGGTGCAAAGAGCATCTTTAACACCCGTAAAATGGCGTAGCCCACGACAAAATAAAACACGAATCGAATAAATCCCATAAACTCTATTTACTCAAATATAAGTTTCTCTCCGAGTAGATTTTTCTAAAGAACGGATCTTTAAGGTCTTTTATGAATCTAATTGCTTCACCAGTGGATTTCATTTCTGGCCCTAACTCCTTGTTCACGTTTGGAAACTTCTCATAAGAGAACACAGGTATTTTAATGGCGTAGCCCGACTTTTTAGGCTGAAAATTGAAGTCTTTCACCTTCTTTTCTCCTAGCATTACCTTAGTAGCATAATTTACATAAGGCTCATCGTAAGCTTTGGCTATAAAAGGAACCGTTCTAGAGGCCCTTGGATTGGCTTCGATGATATATACTTTATCGTCTTTCACCGCAAACTGTATGTTTATCAAGCCAACAGTTTTAAGCGCAAGTGCAATTTTTTTGGTCTGTTCCCTGATTTGTTCAACGATGAGGTCACCGAGGTTGTAAGGAGGAAGGACAGCGTATGAGTCTCCACTATGAATACCTGCTGGTTCGATATGCTGCATCACTCCGATGATGTAGACATCTTCACCATCACAAATTGCATCAGCTTCTGCTTCTATCGCTCCATCTAAAAAGTGATCTAGCAGGATTTTATTATCAGGCATATCCCTAAGAATATTCACCACAGTTGTCTCTAGATCTGCCTCGTTGATGACAATTTTCATTCGTTGACCACCTAAAACATAAGATGGTCGAACAAGCAATGGGAATCCGAGATCTCTCGACAACTCAATAGCTTGTTCTGCATTTTCTACAACTCCGAATTCCGGATAAGGAATGTTGTTCTCTTTTAGAATGTTCGAGAAGCTCCCTCTATCTTCTGCCAAGTCTAGCGCTTCATACGAAGTACCTAAAATCTTAATACCATAACGCTCTAATTTCTCTGCTAATTTCAATGCGGTTTGACCCCCTAACTGCACGATAACTCCTTCTGGTTTTTCATGCTGGATGATGTCATAGATATGCTCCCAGAAAACTGGCTCGAAATAGAGTTTATCTGCTGTATCAAAATCAGTAGAAACGGTTTCCGGATTACAGTTGATCATGATGGTTTCATAGCCACACTCTTTAGCGGCAAGAACTCCGTGAACGCAGCAGTAATCGAACTCGATACCTTGTCCAATTCTATTCGGACCAGAACCTAAGACAATCACTTTCTTTTTATCGCTAACGATTGATTCGTTTTCATCCTCAAAGGTAGAATAGAAATATGGTGTAAGTGCTGGGAATTCGGCAGCACAGGTATCAACCACTTTATAAACTCGGTTGATAGCCATTTCCGTGCGTTTCGCATGAACTTCGCTTTCCAGGCACTTTAAAAGATGAGCAATTTGGCGATCTGCATACCCCTTTTGTTTAGCTTCGAATAGCAATTCGCGAGGAATATTATTGACCGTAAATTTTTCAATTCTTCTTTCAACGAAGAGCAGGTCTTCAATTTGTTTCAAGAACCAAAAATCAATTTTAGTTTTTTCTTGAATCGTTTTGAATGGAATCCCCAGTTTTATCGCATCATAGATATGGAATAGACGATCCCAGCTCGGACGTTCTAGACTTCTCAGAATCTGGTCCTGATCTCTTAATTCTTTTCCATCAGCTCCAATTCCGTTCCTTTTTATCTCAAGACTCTGACAAGCTTTTTGAAGTGCCTCTTGGAACGATCGACCAATCGCCATTACCTCGCCTACTGCTTTCATCTGAAGGCCTAGTTCAACATCAGCACCCTGGAATTTATCAAAGTTCCATCTTGGGATTTTTACTACAACGTAGTCTAAGGTTGGCTCAAAGAATGCCGAAGTGTTGCCTGTAATTTGGTTGCTTAATTCGTCTAAGTGATAACCAATCGCCAATTTCGCTGCGATTTTTGCGATTGGATAACCTGTAGCTTTTGAAGCCAAGGCAGACGATCGAGAAACACGCGGGTTAATTTCTATGGCGATGATGTCTTCCTTCTCATCAGGACTCACGGCAAATTGAACATTACATCCACCTGCGAAATCTCCAATTGAGCGCATCATTTTAATGGCCATATCTCGCATCCTCTGGTATGTAGCATCTGAAAGTGTTAATGCCGGGGCGACTGTAATAGAATCACCTGTGTGGATCCCCATAGGATCGAAGTTCTCTATAGAACAAATGATCGTGACATTGTCGTTCGCATCTCTCAGAAGTTCAAGCTCAAACTCTTTCCATCCAAGGAGGGCTTTATCAATCATGACCTCATGGATTGGGGAAAGATGGAGACCTCTCGTTAATAGCGGTTCGAAATCCTCTTTGGTGTGAACAAATGCTGCTCCCGAACCTCCGAGAGTGTAAGAAGCTCTGATGCAAAGTGGGAATCCAAATTTCTGGGCAATCTCTTTCCCTTCCAAAAAACTCTTCGCTGTGTCTTGCGGAGCCATTGGAATATCGATTCGTCCCATTAAATCACGGAACTTCTCGCGATTTTCGGTAATTTCAATGGCATCAATATCCACACCGATAATGCGCACACCGTACTCTTCCCAAAGTCCCATCTCGTCGCATTTGATGCATAGGTTCAGGGCTGTTTGGCCTCCCATTGTTGGAAGTACAGCGTCTATATTATGGGCTTTCAGTATTTCTTCAATGGACTCGGGCTCAAGAGGTTTGAGATAAATGTTATCCGCAACGACCTTATCGGTCATGATTGTTGCAGGATTTGAATTGATCAGGGTTACTTCGATTCCTTCTTCTCTTAATGAGCGCGAAGCTTGTGACCCAGAATAATCAAACTCACACGCTTGGCCGATTACAATAGGGCCGCTTCCAATGATGAGGACCGAACGAATACTCTTATCTCTTGGCATTTTTTTTTTAGCCGCCCACTCAAATATGGTGGCAGCGATGACACAGGAAAGATTCCGAGGGCAAAATTAGACATCCCTTTTGGTTTCGGAAGATTATTCAGAGGGAACTTTTCACAAGAAGCATAAAAGATGTTGATAACCTCCCTTTTTCGGCCGGATGCGCTATAGGTTTACGTCGCAACAAACTTTTGATAGCGTAACCAAGGGTGCTTCACCATAGCCTGCAAGAGTTCAAAGAATCCCAAATCTACTTCCTTACTTCGCCAATAACGATAATTGAACTCCCCACAATAATAAAAGAGGTGCCGTTTCGAAACGTGATGGTGAGTTGATTTTATCCAGGACTTGATTTTTACGGCATACTGTAAAACTAAATCCTCCTCTTTCGCAACATCTAAGACCATCCTTTCTTGCCAAGCATCACCTCGAGCCATTCTATGTTCTTCACGGCAAAGCTTTAATTCTATTTCCGTTAGCTCATTTATCTTAAAAACCTCAATGGATTTGGCCTCTCCAAAATGAACCAAGCTCTTGTTTGTAAATGGGTTCAAACCAGAAATAACGCTAATTCTAGTCGCTCTGTTGATTTGACTTTCCAACAACATTTTACGATGTAGATTTCTTCCATGCCTAAGATTTAAAACCCCATCTTTTGCGCAAACAAAAGAACGCGTCCCAAACCTGGTCATAGCCTGCTGAACCTTCCGCTTAAAAAACCATGCTGTTTCTTGACATACGCCATAATTACGAGCTAACTGACACGATGAAAATCCTTCTGGATGAAGAACGAGATCATTCGTCATCAAAAAAGCTTTCATTAGAGGGAACTTGATCTTATGAAATAGGGTGCGGGCAGTTGCTGACTCGTCGTACCTGCATTTCGTGCATCTCCTGTGATGCCACTTTTTACCTATGGAGTACTTTTCATTCCCGCAACGCCTGCAGCGATATCCTTTTCCCCATTTACAATAAACAAGAAATTCGAAGCACTCACGACCATTTTTAAAGTGCTTTGGAAATGGGGAAATATGTTTGTTTTCAGAGAACATTTACACTCCCCAAGGTACGAAGGCCATTCCCGAAAACACTGATTATTCATAAACTAGACCTTAACACTTACAAAGTCACATCCCCACAAATCAACATGGATTTTAATGGTTACTTAAGCCGATAACAAAACACAAAACTTAACTTTGCCGCACCATGTTCAAGTACTTCAAACATAAAGGCTTCACAATAGAGTATGTCACCTACGGAGAAGGAAACAATCCCGTTTTGGCATTTCACGGTTTCAACAGACCACTTTCTGACATGGCCCTTTTTCTACCCATTCTTAAAGAGAACGAATACCTCATCTCTATTCACTTGTTTGATCACGGAAACAGTTCTTGGCCTAAAGACTTAAACATTGAGAAGGGAATCTCTCTTGAATTATTTCAAGAGCTCGTTTTGGCCTTCACTAAAGGGTTAAACATTTCAAGTTATTCAATGATTGGATACAGTCTTGGTGGTAAAGTTGCCCTAACGCTTTACCAACTTCAAGCTCAGAAAATCCCTAAGTTATTACTCCTTGCACCGGACGGACTCTATATTAATCCTATTTATAAGGTAGTTAGTGGAACCTCTGTTGGAAGAAGCATGTACCGAAAGCTAGCTAAAAACCCACGACCAATTCTCGCAATCACCAAGTTACTGAACAACTTAAAATTAATCCATCCCAAGCTACATCGTTTTGTTCACGTGCATATGGGAACGGGAAGACAGGAGTCCGATCGATGGCGAATTTATCATACTTGGCTTTTATTTAAACACTTTCGCCCAAATCTCGAGTTAATCATCTCTCTCTCAAAAAGACACTCAGGAAATCTGAACGTAATTTTGGGAGCAAACGACAGTGTGATCAAACCAAAGTATGGCAAAAAGCTTCTCCAATCTGGTTTAGACAAAAACAATCTTCATTTTGTAAACCAGGGACATCAGCTTCTCACCAAAGAAACAATTGATTACATCATCACTCAAGGACTTTGGCAAAAGTCTTAAAAGTGATGAGGCTTTTTCTACCTTTGAAAACATGTCGATTTATCAAAAAATAATTCACCTCCGCGCACAGAGCAAGAAAGGATTGGCAATATTGCTTGATCCCGACGAAGTTCCAAGCGACGACTCTTTTGATGATCTTATTTCAACAATTAGTAAAGTTGCTGACTTTATAATGGTTGGAGGAAGTATCCTTCTGGGTGATGGATTGCATGCTTTGATCGAACAGATAAAACAAAAAACATCCTTACCAGTGATCTTATTTCCAGGGTCAGGTAACCAAATATCCGCGGAAGCTGACGCAATTCTCTTGCTTTCTTTAATATCTGGACGAAATCCTGACCTACTCATTGGACAGCACGTACAATCAGCCCTAAACCTGAAGCGTTCTGGCCTTGAAATAATACCTACTGCATACCTATTAATAGATGGCGGTAAACCAACGAGCGCTTCATACATCAGCAACACACTTCCAATCCCCAATGATAAATCCGACATTGCTGCAGCAACGGCACTTGCGGGAGAGCAATTAGGTCTAAAGTGTATCTACCTGGACGGAGGAAGTGGAGCTGAACAGGCGGTAAGACCAAAAATGATTCAAGCTGTTAGAGAAATCACCTCTTTACCTTTATTTGTTGGTGGTGGTATTCGCTCCGAACTGCAAATGAAAGCAGCTTTTGATGCCGGTGCAGATATAGTTGTGGTTGGTACAGCTTTCGAACAGAATCCCGAACTTATCGCTTCGTTCAGTAAAATGAGCTCTTAAAATTTGGCGATGTAAGCCGATAGCTTGCTATTTCATGTATCACAACAAGGCAAAATTCAGCCTCTTCCGCGTCCCCAAAACACCTTCAAACCTGAGAACAAAAGACTCTTCGGCCCAAGGTAAATTTTGGCGACGTAAGCCGATAACTCGCTAAATCAAGCACCACAATGAAACAAACATCAAACCACTACCTCTTTGAATAAACCCTCAAACCTCCTCCTACCCTGATGGCTGCAACCCAAATCAGCCCAACATAAAATTTGGCGACTTAAGCCGATAGCACTATTTACTAAGCACTCCAACACTACTAGAAAAACAACTCCAGCAATCCATCACCCAAATTATAAACCACTGGCAGGATCATCTAAAACAATATCATAAACGCTGAATTAAAACTTGGCTACTTAAGCCGATAGCCCATTTTCACCCCCTCATTTAACACAACAAAAAAGCCACCTCCCCACATAAAGGAAGGCAGCTTTTCAAAATCAAATCGATTCAACAATTACTCCCTAAAACCCTAAATTCAAAGCCAATAAAAAGTTTGTACCTGCCTGAGGATAAAAGAAATTCTCTGTAATATTCTCCCCAAACACGTAAGAATAAGTATACCCATTACTTGAATACTGTGCATCCAAAACATTGTTCACCAATAAATTCAAACTAGCAGTCTTGAATAAACGATTCTTTACGGTGTAAGTCACCCTTGCGTCATTCAACAAGTAGGCATCTATTGAACGATCAGCATTCGAAGTGTTATCCAAATACTGCTTACCTACATAACGAACAATCCACTCCGCTGATAACATGTGCTTGTCTGTGTCGAAAAACTTAAACTCCACTCCGGTATTGGCTATAATGTCCGGACTAAATGCAATGTCTGTATCCTGATACTCCTCAACAATCACATCAAAGCCATTGGTGTAATCATAAAGCACATACTCATAGTCTTCAATTTTGTTCTGACTGTAGGTAGCGTTCAAATTCCAACGTAAACCAGGAATAATATTCCAAACAAAGGCAGCCTCAACTCCTCGTCGATAACTCTTGGCTACATTGGTTCGAATGGCACTCCCAACATCATTTAAAGCACCGGTAAGCACCAACTGATTATCATACTGCATATCGTAGAAATTCAACTCTACAAGATACTTTTCCGACCTGCGCTTGTAACCAAACTCCAAATCATACAAGGTCTCATGGGTGGGCTTGGTTCCATCCAATGCATCGATATAATCATTTCGCACAGGCTCTCTATTCCCAACACTGTATGAAGCATACACCCAATCTTTTATGCTCACCTTATAAGATGCTCCAACTTTTGGATTGATGAAGTCTAATGTATCTCCTACGGCAATGTTTCTTCGATCTGCATCAATACCGCTGGTGAAGTAGTTCACATTGCGATATTGTACGTCTCCAAACACACTCAATCGCTCATTAACCCTATAGTCTACTTTAAATAAGTATTGAAGTCCTTCTTCCTACCGTTATTCAAATAGTACAAGTCACCAGATTGAGTTCCGTTAGCATGCTCCATCCAGATCAACTCACCAAAGTGATCTCCATCATAATCATTATAAGCACCACCTAGAATCGCATTCACCCTATTCTTGCGGTAATTCAATGAATACGTCACCCCATAAAAATCGTTGCTCAACCATCTTCGTCGAATAAGATCTGTTTCATTAATCCCAGCTTGTGAATTCACTAGAACCTGTCCGCTTGGGTCGGTGATTGGATTGCCTTGAGCATCATTAACAACATCATGACTAAACTCAATATCGTTGCCTTGATAATTACTCTCAAAACCTAAATTAATCGGATTACCATCAGCATCAAGATCAGCTGTAAAACCTTGAGTTGTGCCATAAACAATGGGGTTCAAACCGTAATCACTAAAATCTTCTCCAAGTCGCTGTTGCTCAAAAAAGCCCCTGCCATAGGTGTAATGACCCGATAGTTGAGCTGTCAAGTAGTTCCCAAAACGATGGTTCAAGTGCAATTGGTAGTGATCCTGAGCATAATCATCCACTTCGTTTTCGTACAAATAGAAGTTATAAGTACGTCCCGAGTTCAAAAGATTTTCAGTTTGCGCCTCACTATAACCCTCGTTCGCAGCATGCGCTAACATGCCCTCTCTGTCGTTATTTAAACGAGACTCTGGCGTACCATACCAACTTTGGTAAGTGCGTTCTTTTCCACCAAAAACCAAAGCCTGAATGCTTGTTCTGCCATCATCGTAGGCACCAGACATATAGTAGCTCTTCAAGTCTGCTGAAGCCCTATCAATATATCCATCGCTTGTGATTTGCGACAAACGCCCTTCAAATTTCCATTTTCCATTAATTCTTCCACTTCCAAAAGCAACGGTATTTTTCATGGTGTTGAATGAACCGAAACTATTGTTTACTTGGGCATAAGCATTTTCTGGTATGGTGAGGGTATTCAGCGACATGCTCCCCCCGAAAGCCCCAGCTCCATTAGTAGAAGAACCCACCCCACGCTGAATCTGTAAATTATCTACAGATGAGGCCATGTCTGGTAAATTCACCCAAAAAACACCTTGCGACTCCGGGTCGTTGTAAGGAATACCGTTAATGGTAACGTTGATTCTTGTTTGATCTGAACCGCGAATTCGCAATCCAGTATAACCAACACCCGCGCCCGCGTCACTTGTCACAACTACAGAGGGCGTGTTTTGAACCATGTAAGGTAAGTCCTGTCCATTATTCAACTTCTCAATTTCAGATGCCGAAACATCGCTCTTTGCAATAGGTGTTTTCGAACTACCTCGAACAGAAATCACAGCCGCAGACGAAAGCACATTTCCTCTCAACTCAACTTCATCCATATCGGGCAAAATCATAGGTAAAACCCGAGCATCAGTAACATCACCTCCCATAACAACATCACTAATGGTCGTTATCTGATTGGCATTAACAACTACTCCATCCAAAATTTTAGGCCTGTACCCCACAAAGGTGATTTTTAGTTGATATGTTCCCGGAGGCACATCCTTCATTTCAAAAATACCGTCAAGATCACAGGCGGTACCTTTGTTGATACGATCAATAATAACATTCGCAAAAGGCAAAGGCTCTCCGGTATTATCGAAGACTTTCCCGCGAATACTTCCATTTTGAGCAGCAGCAGATAAAGCCATCAACCCAAGGAAAATCAGCAAAAGTGAACTCACTTTTTTCATAAAAATAATTTAGAATATGTTAAATAACTGCACGGCAGGGGAAGCCAATGCACGGTTTATTTAACCCACTTCCTACCCGGAATTACCCGGTCAGGTTCGAAGGGTATGATCTCAGCCCGATAGGAATCTTTATTCCCGATAAGGCACCCCTGTATTTTGAGATGCGGCAAAGATATACATTCCATAAAAAAAGTGACTCCCCGATTCACGAGAGTTTTATTGAACTAGCCAACTTAAGCAAAAACCTCATGTGCCGTTTTGAGGAATTCACAGGTTCCAAATGCCTAAACCTCCATTTTGAAGAGCCCCTAAATGGCGAAAACAATGTACCTTTCTGAAATGAATCAAGATTACCCTACACTTCTTAAATATGCTGTTCAAGCAGCTAGCAATGCGGCCATAGCCATCAGTAAAGTAAAAACCAAGGGCTACCAAACAAACTATAAAGCAGATGCTTCTCCTGTAACGGAAGCCGATCTTGCAGCGCACAATGCAATCAAAGAAGTGCTCGGAAAATTAGCTTTCCCTTTATTGAGCGAAGAAGGTGCTCTCCCTGAATATGAAGAAAGAAAGTCATGGAACACCTACTGGAGCATCGACCCTCTTGACGGCACAAAAGAATTTGTTCGAGGTTCGGCAGAATATACTGTGAACATTGCCCTCGTTGTAGATCAAAGGCCTGTTGCAGGAGTCATCATTCTTCCCGAAACTCAAGACTGTACTTGGGGCGGACCAAATATTGGATTATTCTGCTCGAAGACCTTACCAAACATGGAGGAACTGTTCGAAGATAAATACCGCCTTCAGCAAAATGAATTTCCAGAAGTCTTCACCGCAGTGGTAAGTCGGGCTCACCTCAATTCAAAAACAAAGTATTACCTCTCAAAACTGGAAGAAAAACATCAAATAATTAAAACACGAAGAGCAGGAAGTAGCACGAAGTTCATCGCCCTCGCAAAACAAAAAGCACACATTTATCCCCGCTTTAGCCCTTGTATGGAATGGGATACGGCAGCCGGACACGCTTTGCTCTTAGCTACAGACCAAGACATCATCAGCCTAGAAACAAACAAGTCGCTTAAATACAATCGAGAAAGTCTTTACAACCCACCATTTATAGCAGGAAAAACGGCCTTCTATCTGTAAGAGGCGGTATCATCATCGTTATACATCATCAAGTAATTATGATAGCGTTCTTCACTCACTTCTCCACTTTCCACAGCCGACTTCACAGCACATCCAGGCTCGTTCAAATGCAAACAGTTGTGGAATTTACACTCTGGGAGAAGCTGAAACATCTCTGGGAAGTAATGATGAAGGTCGGTTTTGGGGATATCAACCAAACCAAAACCCTTGATTCCCGGCGTATCGATGATAAAACCACCATTTGGAAGCGGATGCATTTCAGCAAAAGTAGTAGTGTGCCTGCCCTTACCATGTGATTCAGATATTTCAGAAGTTCGAATATCTACCCCAGGTATCAAGCGATTTATCAAGGTCGATTTGCCAACTCCAGAATGCCCAGACACCATGCTGATTTTGCCTTTCATGTGCGCCTGAACGTGCTCAACGCCATCACCTTCTAAGGCGGAAACTGCCTGGCAAGGGTAGCCAATGTCTTGATAAATACTCATGTAATACCCCATCAAGCCAAGTTCATCTTCATCATACAAATCAGCCTTGTTGAAAAGCAAAACTACTGGTATGCGATATGCCTCAGCCGAAACAAGAAAACGATCAATGAAACCCAAAGAGGTTCTCGGCTCACTTAGCGTAACAACCAGGTAGGCGGTGTCGACATTACTGGCGACGATGTGCATTTGTTTACTGAGGTTGACCGACTTCCGAACGATGTAGTTTTTTCGATCTTCTATTGTAGTAATAACGCCGCTACCATCTTCATTCATAATGAACTGAACACGATCGCCAACAGCAATTGGATTCGTGGTTTTAAGTCCTTTCAAACGAAACTTCCCCTTCATCTGACAAGACACCATTTCCCCGTCCTCCTTGAGTACATCATACCAAGAACCGGTAGATTTGATTACTAAACCATGTGATATTTCCATTTCCATCGTTTGCAAAGGTACTAATGAGCGCGGAATTGCGTCTTTAAAGCGGGTCTTTCATCAACTCTTTTCTATTTTTGACAAAAACCTGCACAAATGTCGATACTCGTACAAAACGTTACTAAGCTCTACGGAGAGCAAAAAGCCTTGAATAGCGTTGATTTCTCTATACAAAAAGGCGAGATCATCGGCTTTCTTGGTCCGAATGGCGCAGGCAAAACCACCATGATGAAAATCATCACCTGTTTCATCCCTCCGAGTGAAGGAAAGGTGGAAGTATGTGGAATTGACGTCATGGAATCGCCCTTAGAAGTGAAAAAAAAGGTGGGATACTTACCAGAACACAATCCCTTATACCTAGACATGTGGGTAAAAGAATATCTCCAATTTGTGGCCGAACTCTACCAACTACCTAAAGCCAAATCAAAAGTAGATGAGATGATTGAACGTGTTGGTCTTGGCCTAGAGCAGCATAAAAAAATTGCTGCTCTGTCTAAAGGTTACCGTCAACGCGTTGGCCTTGCGCAAGCCATGATTCACGACCCAGAAGTGCTTATTTTGGATGAACCGACTTCGGGATTAGACCCAAATCAATTGGTAGAAATCAGACAGCTCATCCAAGAAATTGGTAAAAGTAAAACCGTCATGTTGAGCACACACATCATGCAAGAAGTGGAAGCGCTGTGCAATCGCGCTATCATCATTAATAGGGGTGATATTGTGGCTGATGCACCGGTAGAAGAACTCAGAAACCTTCAACAAGCCCAACAAGAAGTGGTAATTGTAGAATTCAATCAAAGCTGTAATGAAGAAAGCCTAAAAGCAATAGATGGAGTTGTAGGCCTTGAAGTGCGCGCAGGAAACACCTATGTTTTTAGTGCTGAAGGAGGGAAAGATGTTCGCCAAGCCATTTTCGATTGGGCGGTGCGAAACGAGCGCAGTGTGCTCGGAATCCAAAGAGAATCCATGAACATGGAAGAAGTCTTCAAATCACTCACAAGAAAACAAGCCTGAACACTCTCTTCTTCAAATAGCACCGATTTATAAGTCACAAAAAAGCCGTCTCAACAAAGTCAAGACGGCTTTTTTTATAAGATATATGTTTAGTAATTTATTTTCTAAAATTACATCATCCCCGGCATTCCGCCTGGCATTCCACCACCCATTGGTGAAGGATTTTCTTCAGGAACATCATTGATTACACATTCGGTAGTCAACAACATACCAGAAATAGAGGCGGCATTTTCCAAGGCTACACGAGCAACTTTGGTTGGGTCAATAACACCTGCATCAAATAAGTTCTCATACTTCTCTGTGCGCGCATTGTAGCCTTCATCACCTTTTCCTTCACGCACTTTCTGAACGATAACAGCTCCTTCACCACCAGCGTTACTGATGATCTGACGAAGTGGCTCTTCAATCGCTCTTTTTACAATCCAGATACCTGTTGTTTCGTCTTCGTTATCTCCGGTCATTGACTCTAAAACAGCAGCAGCACGGATGTAAGCAACACCACCACCTGGGATGATGCCTTCTTCAACCGCAGCTCTTGTTGCATGCAAGGCATCATCAACACGATCTTTCTTCTCTTTCATCTCAACCTCGGTTGCAGCACCTACATAAAGAACTGCAACACCTCCAGCCAATTTGGCCAAGCGCTCTTGCAATTTCTCACGGTCATAATCTGAAGTTGTACTCTCTATCTGCGCCTTGATTTGCCCAACACGAGAAGCAATCTCTGCCTTGTTTCCGGCACCATTAACAATAGTAGTATTGTCTTTATCGATGCTTACTTTTTCCGAAGTCCCAAGTTCTGCCAAAGTGGTGTTCTCCAGTTTCAATCCAGTTTCTTCAGAAATCACAGTACCTCCTGTTAGGGTTGCAATATCCTGCAACATGGCTTTTCTTCTATCTCCAAATCCTGGAGCCTTAACCGCTGCAATTTTCAGAGAACCACGAATCTTATTCACCACCAAAGTAGCCAAAGCTTCACCGTCAACATCTTCTGCAATAATCAATAGTGGTCGGCCAGTTTGAGCTGTTTTTTCCAACACAGGAAGCAATTCCTTCATGTTCGAAATCTTCTTGTCAAAAATCAAGATGTATGGATTCTCAAGTTCGGCCTCCATTTTCTCTGGATTGGTAACAAAGTAAGGAGAAAGATACCCTCTATCGAACTGCATCCCTTCAACAGTTTTAACTTCTGTTTCAGTTCCTTTTGCTTCTTCAACAGTAATCACTCCTTCATTCCCTACTACAGCCATTGCCTCAGCAATGAGCTTTCCTATGGCACTGTCGTTATTTGCTGAGATGGTGGCAACTTGCTCAATCTTGCTGTTATCGTTTCCAACTTCGCGAGATACTTTTTTCAATTCTCCCACAACGGCAATTACAGCTTTATCAATACCTCGCTTCAAATCCATTGGATTAGCTCCAGAAGCAACATTCTTCAATCCAGCAGTAATCATTGCTTGCGCGAGAACGGTAGCTGTTGTTGTTCCATCACCTGCCTGATCCGCAGTTTTAGAAGCCACTTCCTTTACCATTTGAGCTCCCATGTTCTGAACAGGATCTTTAAGCTCAATTTCTTTAGCTACCGAAACACCATCCTTAGTAATGGTTGGCGCTCCAAATTTTCTCTCGATTACTACATTTCGTCCTTTTGGCCCTAAGGTTACTTTAACAGCATTGGCCAAGGCATCTACACCGGCTTTCAGTGCATTGCGTGCTTCAATATCAAATGAAATTTCTTTTGACATGATTATATTTTTGTTCGTTTGTTAATGGGAGAATTAAACAATGGCGAAAATATCCGACTCGCGCATGATCAAGTAATCACTTCCTTCGATACTTAACTCAGTGCCTGAATATTTGCCGTATAAAATGGTGTCACCAACCTTTACCGTCATCGGTTCGTCTGGTTTCCCAGCGCCTACTGCGATAACCTTTCCACGTTGTGGCTTTTCTTTTGCTGAATCCGGGATGATGATTCCGCTAGCTGTGGTTTCTTCCGCTAAGGCTGGCTCCACAAGAACACGATCCGCCAAGGGCTTTACGTTTACTGACATTGGTTTACAATTTTATGGTTAATAATGAATTTTATTGTCTGAGCCCCCACCCTCATAATTTGTGCCATGGGGTGTTTAGTGGGAGTAACGCGACAATACTTCAGTTTAGGGCAAAAAAAATGTCAGCATGTGGTGACATACTGACATTCGACAGGAAGATGTGTCTTCCTTATTCTGCTGGCGCTTCCTGCTCTATTCCGCCGCCGTCAACCGACGGTGCAGGAGCTGAAATCGTTGTGTCTTCTTGATACTGTCCATCTACTTCTCCTTGTCCAGAAAGAACACTTGCTGAAACAAGACAAAGCACAAACAATGTAATCACCAAATACCAAGTAGACTTCTCTAAGAAATCATTGGTTTTCTGAACACCTCCAAACTGAGACGCACCCTGGAATCCTGTGGCAAGTCCACCACCTTTAGGGTTCTGCACCAAAATCACGGCTGCTAATAACAAGCATACCAATAAAATAACTACGGTTAAAAAAATGCCCATCTTCGATGAAATTACTTATTTGTTCGACTGGTTTCCCAGCTTTTTAATTTGGTTTGCAAAGTAAACGCTTTTTTCTGGATATTTCAAAGCTAGTAATTTGTAGGCTTTTCGGGCTTTTCCGAGGTTTCCTTGTTTGGCATAAACCTGCGCAAGGGTTTCTGTGACCCATTCTTCGTCTTGAACCAGTGCTTTCGCAACTACTTCTGGAGCTTCTACATCCATGGCCCTGCGAGGAGTGATTTTCGGCTCGTTTTGAATGAATCGATCTATCATTTCAGCCTTAGACATGGGGTCTGAAGACTCAAGTTTGAGCTGAGGAAAGCTTTCTTCTCCTTGCCCTTGTTGCTCCGCCTCACTACGGGACTTCACTTCTGTAAGTCCATCCCCGTAATTCATCCCAATAGCGCGCTTATAAACCCACGAAGCAAATGCACTCAGCTCTTCCGCTGTTTCTTCTTCATCAAGCCGCCCAACTGAAGCAACTTCAACTCCACTAAGTTTTTCTTCCGCTTCATTTGTTTCATTTTGAACGCTTACCTCCTGCTCTATACTGCTATTTAAGGCTCCAAGTAAAACCGCCTGCCCTAACTCGTCCATTTCGTCGAACTTGCGCTTATCTTCTCTCGAAACACTGCGCTCGTCTACAAGTACTTCTTCGTCTTCTTTTTCTTCTTCTTGATGATGCTCTAGCCGATCCTTCTCAGCATCAGACTCACTCTTGGATTCACTACTTTCTTCTTCTTGAAGCAAATCGCTCGCCACCTCTGCTTCACTTCCTTCCTCAAATTGATCTACAAGACGCTCCTCCGCTTCGACCTCCTCCATGGCATCCATCTCACGCTCAACATCAGCTATCGATTTGGCCAAAAGTTCTTTGGTGTGCTCATGAAAAAGATACGACCTGTCGCCAACATGAATGGCCGCCTGCTGAAGAACCTGGTCGAACTCGTGGTGACCAGACAAATAACTCGACTTACTCAAAAGTACACGCGCACTTTGAAAATAAGGGTACTTCGCAAGAATTTCTTTTAAAGCCTCTTGCTCTTCTGCCGTTCCCTGAACGCCCTCTTTTAAATAGGTATAGAATTGATCTTTATTCATTACCAATTACCTAAAGTAGCGTTAAAAATGTCCTGTGTGAGCTGGTCATTGATATCTTCTAACAAGGATGCTTCAACGGAAAACAAATCTTCAGAACTATCATAATCCGCAAACTTCGTGAATGAGCGATCGAAACCAAGTTCCTTTTCTATCGTGTTCACATAGCGCACCTTCACGGTAATGCTTAACCTATTCACATTGGCCACTTCATCACCCTGAACCCCCACCGGGATAACAGAATAACCAGTAATGCTTCCTGAATACTGCAACTCTCCATCCTGCTCTTCTAAACTGAGTGTTGACTGTCGCAAAATCAAATCTTTTAAAGCCTCTGTGAAGTTCTGTGCAATTTCCGGACTAGCCAAGGGCGTCTGTGGTTTAAAATATTCCACAGAGAAGGTTTGAGCCCCTGAAGTCTGCGCGCCATAAGGACTGTAAACGCCACAAGCGGCAAACACACTTATCAGGGCCAGAAATAAGACCAACTTAGACCATCGATGCAATAACATGTTTTCCAAACGCATAAGGCTCATTTAAGATTGTATTCTTTGATCTTTCTATAAAGTGTTCGCTCAGAAATACCCAGTTCCTTCGCCGCATGCTTTCGTTTGTTCTTATGTTTGACTAGCGCTCTTCGAATCAATTCGCGCTCGGTATCTTGCAAAGACAAGGTTTCTTCCACCTCCTCCATCACTTCGCTAACATGAACCTCACTCGGGCTATGATTATGGGTACGCTCTGGTAAACGCAATAATCCGCTTTGATCCGTATTCGGTTCATCGCCATCATCATAAAACACCTTTTTCAAAAGCTCACTATTACTGTCGCTAGCGTCCAAATGTCCGTCGTTCTGAATCAACTTCAAAACCAAATCCTTCAGATCATTTAGGTCGCTCTTCATATCAAACAAAACCTTATACAGAATTTCACGCTCAGTAAAATCATTAGTTCCGCCGCTATTCGACTTATCGCTAATAACAGCTGGCGTTTGTTTGAAATCTGCATGAGGCAAATAAGCTCTCAGCGTTTCTGAATCTACCCTTCTGTTCTGTTCTATTACAGAAATTTGTTCTGAAATATTTTTTAGTTGACGAATATTTCCCGGCCAACGGTAATGCTCCAAAAGATCCACCGCGTCGGCTGTTAACTCTAAAGCCGGCACATGGTACTTCTCAGAAAAGTCATAGGTGAATTTCCTGAAGAGCAAATGAATGTCTTCCGAGCGCTCGCGGAGCGGTGGCATATATATAGGTACCTGATTCAACCTGTAGAATAGGTCTTCTCTAAACTTGTTGTTCCGAATGGCATCTCCAAAATTCACATTGGTTGCTGCAACTACACGGACATCTGTCTTAATTACTTTTGAGGAGCCCACCCGAATAAATTCTCCAGTTTCCAAAACCCGCAACAAACGAACTTGGGTTTGTAAAGGAAGCTCAGCTACTTCGTCCAAAAAGATGGTTCCGCCATTGGCCACTTCAAAATATCCTTTTCGCGATTCATGTGCTCCGGTAAACGAGCCCTTTTCATGACCAAAAAGCTCCGAATCAATGGTTCCTTCGGGAATGGCACCGCAGTTCACCGCAATGTAGCTTCCATGTTTTCTTGCACTGAGTTGATGAATAATTTTGGGCATCACCTCTTTTCCTGTTCCACTCTCCCCATTGATGAGCACAGATATCTCCGTTGGCGCAACTTGCATCGCTACATCAATCGCCCGGTTTAACAAGGCGGAGTTTCCGATAATCCCGAAACGCTGTTTTATACTTTGAACATCCATACTTACCCTTCTTCAGTTTGAACTACTTCACCAATCAGCGTTACTGAGGTGTTCGAAATTGCTTGCACATAAACGTATTGCCCCTTTTGAGTATCTCCCTTGGGGAAAATCATGATGGTGTTCTGCGAATTCCTTCCATAATGATGCTGGTCTGATTTTTTTGAAACGCCCTCAACAAGTACTTTAAAGGTTCTCCCAAGCATCGAGGAAGTTCCGTTTTTAGCAATTCTCAAATGAACAGCAATCACTTCATCCAAGCGCCGGCTTTTCACCTCTTCAGGAACATCATCTTCAAATTTCCTTTCAGCCAAAGTTCTTGGTCGTTCAGAATACTTGAACATGTACGACATCTGATAAGAGACTTCTTCCATTAAAGATAAGGTGTCTTGGTGTTGTTCTTCGGTCTCGCCACAAAAACCAGTAATGATATCGGTTGAAATTGTGCTGTCTGGAATAATCCGCTTTATTGCGGCAATACGATCGAGGTACCATTCACGGGTGTAACCGCGATTCATTCGCTTCAATACTTCTGAATTACCTGATTGAACCGGCAAGTGAACGTAATTGCAGATGTTCTCGTACTTAGCAATGGTATGCAAAACTTCGTCAGTCATGTCTTTGGGGTGAGATGTACTGAAGCGCACCCTTAAATCTGGATGAACCAAAGCTACTTTTTCCAAAAGCTGCGCAAAGTTGACGGTTTCTTTTTCTGGATCCTTGACTTCTCCCTTGCTGCTCAAGTTCCATTTGTAAGAATCCACGTTCTGACCGAGTAAGGTGACTTCACGGTATCCTCTTTCAAATAAATCTCTCGATTCAGCTACTATCGATTCGGGATCTCGAGAACGCTCTCTTCCTCTTGTGAAAGGAACAACGCAGAATGAACACATATTATCACAACCTCTCATGATCGAAACAAAAGCAGTAACGCCGTTGCTGTCTAATCTAAGCGGACTAATTTCAGCATAGGTTTCTTCTCGAGATAAAAGCACATTCACCGCCTTTTGTCCACCCCAAACCTCGTCTATCAGGTTGGGTAAATCGCGGTAGGCATCCGGGCCAACCACCATATCTACCAGGTGTTCTTCTTCTAGAAGCTGGTCTCGAAGTCGCTCGGCCATACAACCTAGAACGCCCACCACCATTGAAGGCTTGTTCTTTTTTAAGTTCTTAAAGTGAACCAATCTATTGCGCACCTTTTGCTCTGCATTATCCCTAATCGAACAGGTATTTAAAAGAATTACGTCTGCTTCTTCTAAAACACGAGTTGTTTCAAAACCTTCTTTCGACAAAATAGATACAACAATCTCACTGTCGGCAAAATTCATTTGACAGCCATAACTCTCCAAAAACAGCTTTCTACCGTTCTTCGATTTCGGCCTTGGCGCCATGATCGGCTCTCCTTGTCGCGACTCGTCAATTACTTTATTTCCTTCGTGCAGCATGTCTTCTACTAATATCAATCATCCTAAAATTAAGGAAGACAAAGTTAGCGAAAACAGAGCAAGGTGACAATTTGACAGCCTTACAAAAACAAATTCTTTATAAGAATTTACAAAGTCATTACTACCTGACACTTGGAATTGAAGGATTGAATGTACTTACTTTGCAAACGGACAACAATCCATAATCGGCGATGAAACCCATCAATGATTTTGTTGTTCTACCCTTTAAACAAGCGTTCATGTCAAAGAATTTAGTGATTGTTGAGTCACCTGCAAAAGCGAAAACCATCGAAGGTTATCTCGGAAAAGACTTTACTGTTAAAAGCAGTTATGGTCATGTTAGAGACCTTCCCCGCAAAGGTGTAGCGATTGATATTGAAGATAATTTCAAACCCGTCTATGAAGTCTCAGAAGACAAAAAGAAATTATTAAAAGAGCTACAAGCGCTTTCGAAAAAAGCAGAAGTTATTTGGCTAGCAACGGATGAGGACCGCGAGGGAGAAGCCATTTCTTGGCACCTTCAAGAGGCCCTTAAACTAAAAGACCAACAAGTAAAAAGAATTGTTTTCTCGGAAATCACCAAAAAAGCCATCCTAAAGGCCATCGAATCACCAAGAACGGTGAACATCGATTTGGTGAATGCTCAGCAAGCCCGACGTGTTCTAGACCGATTGGTAGGTTTCGAACTTTCTCCAGTACTCTGGAAGAAGGTAAAGCCATCGCTCTCAGCAGGTAGAGTTCAAAGTGTGGCTGTTCGAATCATTGTTGAACGCGAACGCGAAATCGAAAACTTTGAGTCTACGGGGTCTTACCGTGTAAGCGCGATATTTAATGCTGACGGAGCTGAACTAAAAGCAGAACTCCCAAAACGCTACAAAACAATTGAAGAGGCCCGTGCATTTTTGAACGACTGCACCAACGCGAGCTTTAGCATCGACAAGCTTGAAACCAAACCAAGCAAAAAAAGTCCAGCGGCACCTTTCACCACTTCAACCCTTCAGCAAGAGGCCAGCAGAAAACTAGGTTTTTCTGTAAGTCAAACAATGGTTGTTGCTCAGCGTCTATATGAAAGTGGAAAGATCACTTACATGAGAACAGATAGCGTCAACCTGAGTGATGACGCTCTGAACGCAGCTTCAGCAGAAATTAGCAAAAGCTACGGACCAGAGTTTGCTCAACGAAGAAGCTATACTAGTAAGTCTAAAGGAGCGCAAGAGGCCCACGAAGCCATCAGACCTTCAGACATGTCGGCACACAGCGTTACAGGTGAACGAAACGACGAAAGGCTCTACGACCTTATCTGGAAAAGAACACTCGCTTCGCAAATGGCCGATGCGCAATTGGAAAAAACTACCGCATCTATCGCCATTAGCACCAATGACGAACAACTCGTTGCAAGAGGTGAAGTAATTAAATTCGAAGGATTTCTTAAAGTATACCTCGAAGGTACTGACGACGAAAATGAAGACAGCACCACCAAAGACATGCTTCCGCCAATGACGGAAGGGCAAGTACTGGAGATGATGAGCATGAACGCCACGGAGCGCTTCACCCAACATCCTGCGAGATACACAGAAGCAAGTTTAGTAAAACGACTTGAAGAACTCGGTATCGGTCGTCCGAGTACCTACGCACCAACCATCTCTACAGTTCAAAAAAGAGGCTACGTGGTGAAAGAAGACCGCGATGGAAAAGAACGTAAATACCACTTCTTGAACATTGAAAAAGGTGCCGTTAAAGAAGAAGTAAAAACTGAAACTACGGGCACAGAAAGAAGCAAATTGTTCCCTACAGACATTGGTATTGTTGTAAACGACTTCCTCGTAGAAAATTTCGAGTCTATTTTAGATTACAATTTCACCGCTAGTGTAGAAGCACAGTTTGATGAAATTGCTAACGGGAATTTGGTTTGGAACGATATGATTCGCGACTTCTACAAACCTTTCCACGCCAAAGTTGAGGATACCTTAGAAAATGCCGATCGTGCCTCTGGAGAGCGCATCTTAGGTGAACACCCGGAAAGCGGAAAGGTGATTTTAGTGCGCATAGGAAGATTCGGACCAATGGCTCAAATTGGCGATGCCGAAGATGAAGACAAGCAATTCGCTAGTTTACTTCCTGAACAAAGCATTGGATCCATTACTCTTGAAGAAGTGCTTGATCTATTTAAACTCCCAAGGCAATTGGGTCAGTTCGAAGAAAAAGTTGTAACTGCCGCAATTGGTCGTTTTGGACCTTACATTCGTCACGACGGAAAATTCGTGAGCATCAAAGAAGCTGATGGCGACTCACCTTACACCATTACCTTAGAAAGAGGAATCGAGCTCATTCAAGAAAAGCGCGATAAAGACGCTAAGGCCATCATTCAAATCTTCGATGAAGATCCAGAAATTCGAATTTTAGAGGGCCGATGGGGGCCATACATCAAAGCTGGGAAAGCCAACGTTAAAATCCCAAAGGATACTGACGCTGCTGCATTGAGCTTTGATGAAGTGAAGCACTTGATTGAGGAACACGAGAAAAATCCACCAAAACGTCGCCGAGGAGCCAAAAAATGAGTTTAGTTGATTTCTTCAAGCCCATTGCCGCACCTATCAAAAGAGAAGAAGAGCAGGAGCGCCGCTTTTCAGATCACTTTAGGCTGCACACTGAAAACAATTTCCCCGAACTAGAAGGGGTGAAGATTGCTATTTTTGGTGTTCATGAACATCGAAGAGCAGGAGTCGAAGATGCTGTTTCAGATACCAACCCTATCAGGAAACAACTGTACGAATTACATGAACTCGACACCAACATTTCACTTGCCGACCTTGGAAATATTGAACAGGGGCACACTGTTGAAGACACCGACGCAGCTGTTAAAATGGTTTGTGAAGAGCTTATCAAGCAGAACATCATCCCTGTCATCATAGGTGGGGCTCAAGACATTACTTACGCTAACTACGCTGCCTACGAGTCTTTAGAACAAACCATTAATTTGGTTACCATTGATGCCCGTTTGGACTTTGGAGGAGATCCCTCAGACTTTACATCCAGAAACTATTTGAATAAAATAGTCTTGCATCAACCCAATTATCTATTCAACTATAGCAATATTGGTCATCAGCGCTATTTGGTTGACAAATCCCTTTTGGACTTGATGGAGAAGATGTATTTCGATGTATATCGCTTGGGTGAAATTGCCGCTGACATCCGTAATACGGAGCCTTTGGTAAGAAATGCCGACATCGTAAGTTTCGATATCAGCGCCATCCGTTTTAGCGAGGCTCCTGGAAGCGAAAATGCTGGTCCGAACGGAATTTATGCTGAACAAGCTTGTCAAATTGCCCGTTACGCAGGAATGAGCGACAAACTCACTTCTTTTGGGCTTTATGAATATCGAGCTGATCTGGATCAAAGAGGAACTACTGCGCATATCATAGCGCAAATGATTTGGTGTTTTATTGAAGGGGTAACACTGAGAAAAGGAGATTATCCAATCGGAAGTCAGGAAGACTATTTAAAGTACATCGTCAATCTCAGCACAGAAGAACACAATTTAGTGTTCTATAAGTCACCTCGAAGCGATCGCTGGTGGATGGACGTTCCTTACCCTGCTGGACGCAAAAACAAGTACGAAAGACACCATCTTGTGCCTTGTTCTTACGATGAATACCAACAAGCCACCAACGACGATATGCCCGATAGGTGGTGGAGAACCTACCAAAAACTTACATGATTGTTGGGACAATGTCCTACAAACAAGTCTTTTTTCTCGACCCACGTTTGTTCAACAACGATATGTTGAAAGCTGCTGAACGAAGCAAGGCAACAAGAGAAATTGGATTTTGTGAATTGTAAATTTTGGTTAAATTAGCACCTTCTCGTAATGAGATCTAAACCAGAAATTGCATTAAACCAAGGAAAAGGAATGAAACGAATCCTGTTATTTGTTGCTCTATTTGCAGCGTCATTCACCATTAAGGCGCAGCAAGACCCACAGTTCACGCAGTGGTTCAACGATAAATTATCGTTCAACCCGGCTAGTGCTGGTATTAACAATGCACACTGTTTGTCTGCATTTTACCGGACTCAATGGACCGGACTAGAAGGTCAACCTAAAACAGCTATGTTCAACTATAGCGGCAAGGTTGCGAATAGTGTTGGACTCGGGCTGAACTTTTACAACGACCAATTGGGACAAGAAACAAATAACGTCGTGAAATTATCTGGAGCATACCACATGTCTGCTGGAAATGGAGCTCAGTTTAGTGCCGGTGTTTCTTTAGGATTCTATGGGAAACAACTTGGTAACGATTGGAGACCGATTGATTTGGGAGATAACACCATTCCTAACAACCAAGTGAATGATAACGCTTTTGACTTAGGTCTTGGGGTTTATTACTGGAAACAAGACAAGTACTATGTTGGTTTGAGCTCAACTCACTTAACTGCTGCAGATATGGAGCAATTGAACATTGGAGTTGCTCGTCACTACTTCTTTATGGGTGGTTACAACTTCGACTTGAACACGTCTACCCCATTGGTATTAAGAACAAACTTGTTAGCAAAGTCTGACTTAAACAAGACAGCTTTAGATGTTAACGCAAACCTATTATATGACGGATTCCTCTACGCTGGATTGACGTATCGCCCTGGTGATGCGATTGCTCCTGTAGTGGGTGTTGAGTACTGCCAAGCCAAAGAGAAGGGTGGAAACCAATGCTTTAAATTGGGATACTCGTATGATGTAACCACCTCAAATTTGAGCAATTACAGCAGCGGGTCGCATGAGATTTTCCTCAGCTACTGCTTCACAATTGTGAACATTGTTGAGATCAACAAACACTCTAACCCAAGATTTTTATAATAATTTGAAACAAACGGAGTTATATCTTCGTAGTCAAGAGTTGAACTTGCTTCTCTACAACCGGTCTCGCAAACCAGTTGTAAAACCAAAAGGAAATCATGAAAAAGTCGTTTTATCCGCTGCTATTATTGCTAGCCCTCGCCAGTTGTTATTCTGGTCCGAGAGGAGAGCTCGTGGGAGTGCAGCCCCGAGAAGATTGGGTACAGGTAAATCCGTACGGGATGAATTACATCCATTACGGTTCTTACACCATGGGACCAAGTGATCAGGATGTGCCTTATGCTTTGGACGCTCGTTCAAAGACGGTAACGATCCCGGCATTCTACATGGACATCCATGAAATTTCAAATAACGAATATCGTCAGTTCGTGTACTATGTGAGAGATTCTCTCTACTTAGATGCATTGGCTCAAAATGATGATGACCGTTACTTCTACGCAGAAAATGAGCGTGGGCAAGAACTCGATCGTTTTATCCGTAAAGGTTATATCCTCAATTGGGAGGAAGAAATCGATTGGGAGGATGAAGACATCTTCGACCTGCTCTACGATGAATTCTTCATGCAAGGAAATGACTTGTTCAAAGATGTTCGCCAGTTAAATGCATACAAGTTAAAGTATCGTTACTACTGGATCGACTTCAAAGGAGCCGCTCGTAAAGCTGGTAAAGATGAAGAATACGGTGAAGTGAACTCGCTGAATCAATTGCATTCAGTACGCGGACACTCAGATCGTAGTCAGTTCATCATTGAAGAAGTGATTCCTGTATATCCGGATACCCTTACTTGGGTGCACGACTTCACTTATGGATACAACACTCCTCTGAAAGATTATTTCTGGCACCCAGCATATGACGACTATCCTTTGGTTGGTGTGTCTTGGGGTCAAGCAAAAGCATTCACCTACTGGAGAACGCAAATTTTGAACGAATGGAAACGCTATAATGGCGAAACCATCGTACAAGACTTCCGTTTGCCTTCTGAGGCTGAGTGGGAATTTGCTGCTCGTGGTGGACTGGAACTCCAGCCTTATCCATGGGGTGGACCTTACATGAGAAACATCCAAGGTTGTCCTTTGGCTAACTTTAAGCCAATGCGTGGTGATTACGTGGAGGATGCTGGATGCTACACTGTTCCGATCGAATCGTACAGTGCAAACGACTACGGCCTTTATCAGATGGCTGGAAACGTATCTGAGTGGACAAACACGGCTTACGATGAAAACGTGTACGACTTCTCTCACGATATGAGTCCAGAATACGAATACAACGCTAAGAATGATGACCCACCATCACTAAAGCGTAAGGTAATACGCGGAGGATCCTGGAAAGACATCGGGTATTTCTGTCAAACTGGTACTCGTTCATACGAATACTCAGATACGGCAAAATCTTACATTGGCTTTAGATGTGTGATGTCATACCTTGGAAGAGGTAAAAACGTAGACCCTGAAGATTTTAATGCAAACTAAAAACCAACGCGTGTAAAAGCACGCAAGAAGAAACTTATTAGAAAACCAAAAAGCAAGAGAAACGATGAAACCTGGAAGTAAAAAATGGAAGAATTTTATGGCTAAGCTCTACGGTATTGGAGCAGCTATCGTAATTGTTGGAGCGATGTTTAAAATCCAACACTGGCCGGGTGCATCTGCGATGCTTGTTGCCGGACTAACAATTGAAGCCTTGATCTTCTTCTTCTCCGCATTTGAACCTATTCATGAAGAACCAGACTGGTCTTTGGTTTATCCAGAATTAGCTTCTGGAGAGCAACGTGAAGCTGGTCACGGAGGTGGCGGAAACCAATCACTTACCCAACAGTTGGACGGTATGTTGATGGAAGCCAAAATTGGTCCAGACCTTCTGGAAAGCCTTGGTGAGGGCATGCGTACCTTAAGCACCCAAGCTTCTCAATTAAATGATATTTCTGATGCTTCTGTAGCCACTAAAGAGTACTCTGAGTCCCTCCGTGGTGCAAGTACTAAGGTGTCTGAACTCGCTGATACTTACGTTATGGCGTCTGAGTCTTTAACCGGACTTAAAGATAGTCAAGAAGCGGGAGCGGCTGCTGGAGAGCACCTTCAGAAAATGACAGAAAATCTTGCTTCATTGAACAACATGTACGAATTGCAGTTGTCTGAGCTTGAAAAGTCACGTCAAATGTATGCAGGTATGTCTGATCTCGTTTCTAACTTGAACGATTCAGTTGAAGATACCAAGCTTTACAAAGAGAACATCTCTGCTTTGGCGAAGAACTTGGAAAGCCTCAACCGCGTTTACAGCAACATGTTGAACGCAATGAATGGTGGCGGAAGCCAGTCATAATCGAATTGTTAACCCAATAAACACAAGCGAATATGGCAGGTGGTAAGGAAACACCAAGACAGAAAATGATCGGGATGATGTACCTGGTACTTACAGCGCTTCTAGCGATGAACGTATCTAAGGAAGTCCTCGACTCTTTCGTATTGGTTGATCAAGGGCTCCGTAAAACGGAATCTACCCTTGACTCTAAAAACAATGATACAATGGGGGCCTTCGCAGCTAAAAGCGCAGCCAACCCAGAAAAAACAAAGCCCTTCAAGGATGCGGCGGATGAAGTAGTGAAAAGATCTTCTGAACTCCTCGAATACATTGAAGTACTCAAAGCGAGAACCATGTCGGTTTCTCACAATGCTAACGCCCTTAAATTTGGTGAAGGCTATGAAGAGTACATGAAGGACGGTGTTACACTCTCTTTGGACGCTAAGGACGAAGACGATAAGGCCATCATCACTAAAAAAGATGAAAACCAAGAAAACACAGCACTGCTTGTAGGTGGAGCGCCTGAATCTCCAAAAGAAACCGAATGGTCTGCGTGGGAAATGAAGAATAAGCTTATTGCTTACAAAGATTTCCTCAAAAGCATCAAGTTCAAAGAGGTTACCGGAAAAGACTGGGAAGTTCCTGAAGGACTAATTAATTCTTTGGACAAAATCTTTACCTATGAAGATGGCGAGGAACAAGGTAAAGTAGTGAAATGGGAGACAAAGAACTTCTTCCACAACCCACTTGCAGCTGTTATCCCTGTCATGACTAAACTTCAGGTGGACGTTCAAAATGCTCAAGCTGATATGTTAGGAGCTCTTTTGGGTGGTATTGAAGGGAAATCATACAAGTTTACGAACCTAGTTCCTCTTGTAGTTCCACAAACAAGCTACATTCTTCAAGGAGATACCTTCCGTGCAGACGTGCTTTTGGCTGCTTACGATGGAACCAACCCTCCTCGTTTTTATGTTGAAGACAAAAAATGGGATGGTAAAGATTCTAGCGCTTTAACTGATGTAACTGAAGAAATGCAATTGAGAATCGGTGGAAACGGTTTGGGTGAGTTGAAAATTGCTGCTAACCAAGTTGGTTTAGGTGAGCACCAGTTCAAAGGGAAAATCGTTTATAGCGGTCCTTCTGGTGATGAAGACTACTCATTCTATGTGCCAAAGTTCACAGTAGCATCTCCAGCATTGGTTATTTCACCATCGAAGATGAACGTGTTCTACCGCGGTTTGCCTAACCCTGTTGAAATTTCAGTACCTGGTATTCCACAAGACAAACTTCGTCCTAGCATTAGTGGTGGTCACACACTCACGAAAGATGGTGGAGAATGGGTAGTGAAGCCAGGAAAAGCCAACGAAGCCATCATCTCTGTTAGTGCAGAAATGCCTGATGGATCTGTAGTGAACATGGGTAAAAAAGAATTCCGTGTAAAACGTATTCCTGATCCAGTTCCTGTTTTTGCTGGTAAACGTCCTTCTGACAGTACTGTACCTAAAGGCGACATGAGCGTTGCTGCTGGTGTTCGTGCTGAAATGGAAAACTTCGATTTCGATGTAAACGTGAAAGTTGAAAGCTTTAACATGATCTTTATCCGTGATGGACAAGTGATTGAGAAAACAGCTAACTCTAACCGTGTTACTGACGAAATGCAAGCCAACATGAAAAAAGTTGGAAAAGGTCAAAAGATCTACATTGAAAAAATCAAAGTGAAATTACCAGATGGATCTATTCGTCAGGTAGCTAACATCTCTTTGAAAGTCGTATAATTTAAAACGGAACTCATGAAGCGTATTTTTGTATTACTCGCTGCTGCTCTACTCCTCGGTTCCTCGCAAGCTGATGCTCAAGTTCAAACTGTTCTTGATGGAGCTTACGTGAAAGAACACAACCCCACAAAAAGAGTTGTGCCTTACCCACACCTCAGAGAGGCCGATGTGATGTACGCACAACGGATGTGGCAAATCATTGACTTGAGAGAGAAGATGAACCACCCACTCTACTTTCCTTTGGAAGAAATCGCTGACAGAAAGAGTTTGTTTGATGTGATTAAGTATGCACTCCTTACTGAAGGTTCGTTAACTGCTTATAGCCTCGGACCAACTGATGATGACGACGAGTTTCGTTATCCAATGTCTCAAGCTGAGATTGATTCAGTTCTTCGACCAGTGAATTCAAAACCAACTGAAGACCCTGATACGGGAGATATCATTTATGTTGAGGTTGAAGAGCCGGTGAACTCCAGAGACATTACTCAGTACCAACTCAAAGAAGATTGGATTTTCGACAAGCAACGTTCTGAGCGTTATGTTCGTATTATCGGTATTGCACCAATGAAAGAAGATTACGACGATGAAGGAACAAAGCGTGGTTACAAAACCTTGTTTTGGTTGTACTTCCCAGAATGCCGTTACGTTTTCGCAAATGCTAGTGTATTCAACTTTCAAAATGATGCAAAGCGCAGAACCTTCGAGGAAATCTTCCAAAACAGAATGTTCGCCAGCTACATCACCAAAGAAGCTAACGTTTACGACAGATCTATCGCAGCTTATGCTCGTGGAATTGATGCATTGCTAGAATCAGAAAGAGTAAAAGACGAGTTGTTTACTGTAGAACACGATTTGTGGCACTACTAATCAACTTACAAGACTTATATTTGAACGCTCACCCAAAAGGTGGGCGTTCTTTTTAGTACACTATGGTATCTGTTCAATCACTCTCAATCAATTTTGGTCAACGCGACCTCTTCACAAACCTTTCCTTTTTTATTGGTGAAAAAGATCGTATTGGTCTCATTGGTAAAAACGGTGCAGGCAAGTCCACGCTGATGAAAATCATTGCTGGGAGAATTGGAGCAACGAGCGGACAAGTGCTCATCCCCAAAGAAAAAACCATTGGATACCTCCCTCAGGAAATGGAACACGAGGAAGAAGCCAGCATTATTGATGAAGCTTCACGTGCCTTTGAGGAAATTAATATTCTTGAAGAACACATTACTTCACTTACTGAACAATTGAGCGAACGGAGCGATTACGAAAGTGAAGGCTACAACAGCCTCATCCAACGCTTGAGTGAAGCCAACGACCGCATGGCCATCTTGGGTGGCGGAAACATGGAACAACAAGTTCAAAAAGTACTTCAAGGTCTTGGATTTACCGCGGAAGACATGAACCGCCAAATGAAAGAGTTTTCTGGTGGATGGAAGATGCGTGTAGAGCTCGCCAAACTCCTTTTAATGCAACCCAACGTTCTGCTTCTCGATGAACCTACCAACCACCTCGATATCGAGTCTATCGAATGGTTAGAAAGCTTTTTGAAAAACTACTCTGGTGCAATTATCCTCATTTCGCACGATAGGGTATTTCTCGATACCATCACAAATAGAACTGTTGAAATTACCGGACAGAAGGTTCACGATATTAAAGCTCCGTACAGCAAGTACATGGAATGGCGAGCGGAAGACATGGAACGCCAAGAACAAGCTTACAAGAACCAGCAAAAATACATTGAAGACACCCAGAGGAACATCGATAAGTTCCGAGCAAAAAAAAACAAAGCGGCCTTCGCTCAAAGTTTGATTAAAAAGCTCGATAAGATGGAACGCCTCGAAATCGATACTTTCGAAAACGCTCAGATCAACTTCACCTTCCCTTCCGCCCCAAGATCAGGGAAAGTGGTGGTGAAAACGGATGATCTTGCGAAGAGTTTTGATAAGCCGGTTTTCAAGGATGTTAACCTAAGCATTGCCCGACAAGAAAAAGTGGCATTTGTAGGAAAGAATGGCGCAGGTAAAACAACACTTACTAGAATCATCCTTGGTGAAGAACGTGCCCAAGGTGAAATGAGTCTCGGGCATAATGTCGATATCGGTTACTACGCTCAAAATCAAAGTGAACAGCTCGACCCGAGTAAAACGGTTTTTGAAGTGCTCGACGACGAAGCTACAGGTGAGATCAGAACTCAACTGCGTGCCTTGCTTGGCGCCTTCCTTTTTAGTGGTGAAGATATCGACAAGAAAGTAAGTGTGCTCTCTGGTGGCGAAAAAGCCCGCTTAGCACTTTGTAAACTGCTCCTTCACCCCTACAACTTATTGATTCTCGATGAGCCTACAAACCACCTCGACATGCGATCAAAAGAAATGCTCAAACGAGCGCTTCAACAATACGATGGTACCTTGATTGTGGTATCTCACGATAGGGACTTTCTGAGTGGTTTGACGGAATTGGTTTATGAAGTTACCCCTACAGGATTGAAACAGTACATTGGCGACATTCAAGAGTTCTTGAAAGAGAAAAGAGCATCATCCATTGCCGCCTATGAGGCCGATGTTCAAAAACAAGCCGTAGCTAAGGAAGAAAAGTCGAGCAACAAACGCTCTTACGAAGAACGCAAAGAGTTCGAACGCCAAAAACGTAAATTGACGAATGCGGTAGGGAAAAGCGAACGAAGCATCGAAGAGCTAGAAAGCGAATTAGCCCAGCTGCAAGAAGAAATAAGCCAACTCGATTACAGTAACCAAGAAGCTGCCGACAAGGTCTTAAATCGCTTCCAAGAGCGAAAGAAGCTACTTGATGAGACGGTGGAAGCTTGGGAACAATTTACCCTTGAGTTAGAAGAACTCCTGGAAAGTGAGTAAAAGAAATATCTCGAGTACTCCAAATCAGACTTACTTAGTCTTTCTGGTGTCTTAGATAGTGCCTCCATTTTTCAATCACCTCGGCGAAGGCGCTTGGCCATTCGGTCTCGAAATGCATCCTTTCGCCTGTTTCTGGATGGTCGAATCCGAGCGATTTAGCGTGAAGGGCTTGGTGAGGTTGAAGCTTGAAGCAGTTATCAACGAACTGACGGTACCTCGTGAACGTTGTTCCTTTCAAAATTTTGTCACCACCGTATTCAGCATCACCAAAAAGAGGATGACCAATGTACTTCATGTGGGCGCGAATTTGATGCGTTCTGCCCGTTTCCAACTTGCACTCTACCAGCGTTACATACTGAAGGCTCTCTAGTGGTTTGTAGTGAGTAACTGCATGTTTACCATGATCGCCTTCTTCGAAAACACTCATGATTTTTCGGTCTTTGTAAGAACGACCTATATTCCCTTCAACGGTTCCTTCTTCCTCTATTCTACCCCAAACAATAGCATTGTAACGACGGTCTGTGGTTCTGTCGTAGAACTGCTTCGACAAATGAGTCAAAGCCGCCTCAGTTTTACCAATTACCATCACCCCTGAAGTATTCTTATCTAAACGGTGCACCAAGCCCGGGCGAGGCATACCGTGTTGGGTGTTTTCTGGAAGTTGAGTGAAATGAAAAGCCAGTGCATTGACCAAAGTTCCTGTATAATTGCCAAAACCAGGGTGAACAACCATTCCCGCGGCTTTATTCAAAACAATCACATGGTCGTCTTCAAAAAGAATCTCTAGCGGAATGTCTTCTGGAATGAGCTCAACTTCCCTAACAGGAGTGGGCAATTCTACCGTGATTACATCATTCGGTTTTACTTTGTAATTGGGCTTTACTTGTTCCCCATTAACCAAGATATAACCATCTCGTGTAGCATCTTGGATTTTGTTTCTCGATGCACTTGGTAAGCGGTCGATCAAGAACTTATCGATACGAAGCACGCCTTGGGCTTTATCAGCAATGATCCGGTGGTGCTCGTAAAGGTCTTGCACCTCATCACCATCATCTTCCAATTCACCGTCGTACTTCTCTTCTTCGTTTTCGATCATTACTGCTTTATCAATTTCTTTCTAATCACCCCCTCAGCAGTATTTACCACAAGAATGTAGCTTCCTTCTGCCCAAAGGGATGCGTCTATTTTCACCAAAGAAAGACCATTACTGCTCTCCTGATGCATCAATTGACCAAACATATTATAAACTTCTACATGCTCAATCCGACTATCGCTCTGTACTGTAAATTGATCTTGAGCAGGGTTTGGATAAACATCCAATACTGACGTTGCTTCATCAATCCCATTCCAAACGAAACTTTTACCTGAACTGAATACCGGTCGGATCATCACTGTACCTTGAATGCCGCTAGCTTGCCAAGCTGCACCTAAACCTAGTTGATAGTATAATCGAGAGGCGTTGTTATTGGTATTTTTATCCAAACCTACATTTAGTCTTGCATCAGAGTTTTGAATGAAACCAACAAAGGTGTTCCCACTTACAACTAAAGGCGCGTCATATTCATAATAAGCAAAAACGTTATAGCCATCATTGAAGTACTGCGGAGAGTGGAAGGTAAAATTCTCTCCGATTTCAGCTCCTGGCTGTCCACCATCGTTGGTCCATGCGCGAAGCAAGAATGTTTCATTGCTCACGTCATTTTGAAATGGCGTAAAGTGAATAAAAAGACCCAATAAGGTATCTTCAATTTCCACATCGAAACGCATAGCAACTTTACCACCAGTTTCATTCAGGGCATAAGCACGTTCCGCACTCCCGTCATCAAGGGCATAATAGTTCGTGAAGATTTGCTGAAAGCCTATGGAGTCGTTATCGAGAACACCCAGCTTCTCTCCTTCGAGTAATCCGATGCTGTTTTCATAAAAAGTAAGGTCGAAAATGGCACAGGTATCGTTCACACTGGTGTCGTAAACGAAGTTTTCTACGCTTCCATCATTCACAAAATAGGGCACATCAAAGATCTCGAACGGACTAACAATTACGGTTTGGAAGCCGTTTGGAAAATCTTGAACGTCGCCTTCGTAATCTACCTTAAAACCAGAAGAGATGTTGTCTGCCTGGGTTGCACTAAGGTTTCTTGATGTTGTTGCCGTTTGGTCTAACATGTGTGCTTCTGGATCAACAATAAAATGAGACCAAGGCATTGAAACGTAATTATTCAACAAGGTCAATGGGGGGTACACAAAAGCAATTTCCACCACATCAAAGTTTTCAGGGTCGATGTTGTTATTGAGGAAAACATAATCGATGTTCCAGTGATCGAGGTTTCCAGACAGGGTGGAGTAGTTTTTAAAGCGGAACTGGAATCCATCTTGCAAGAAGAGAATATCATCTACAGGAATAAAGGCCTCCAAGAACACATCGCTGGCCAGTTCACCTGGGGTCGACCACACAGGAAACCAAGCGTCTTCCCCTCCACCTGGGGCTAGGAATTCCACGATGAGTGAATCTTGTTCATTGGGCGCATTTCCAAAGCCACCACATTGATAACGAAAATGAAGGTAAACGCTGTTCTCTGCCGTTAATCCGCCCAAGTCTATTGGTCGCGAAGTCATCACATCAGCCAAGCCATAGCTGTCTTGAGAAAACTGATAAGGGTAACCTGTTTCGTCCAAACCATCCAAGGTAGCAACACCAATGGTTGGAGGAAGAATGGCCATGGTTTGATTGATGTGGGCGAAATCGTCTTCCCATCTTCTTAAATCACCTGGGATTTCTGGGTCGTCAGTTGGGAGAGAATAAGTGGAGAAATCGTCAAAAAATGGGATTTGTAAAGCACCATCTCCTCTATTTTCTTTGGGTGAAAAACTTCTTTCTCTTTGAAACTGCTTGGCCTTTTCAGCGCTGAAGAGCAAAGGCAATTCCATTTCTTGGGCCATACTGAGGCATCCAATACTGAGCAATACTAAGGTGAGAAAGCTTTTCATGTTTACGCGCATTTTATTCTGGAATTGAATCCCCTGGTGAACTCAAGCTTGGTACCTTGAGAAAAACATCGATGGCATTTCCAACAAGCACCTTTTTATTCGGCGCTGGGGACGGTGTTTGCCTGTAGATTCTGCAATTCATACTATCATCAACACTAATTAAGTCGCCCTCATAGAACGGAAAACCTAAAGATAATTGTGCGTTCTGAAGCACTTTTTCTGCAGAATCTAAACTTAGCCCAATCACGCTAGGAACGAGCACTTTTGCTTCGGCGCTTTTCCCTATCACCAACTTCACCTTATCTCCTCTTCTAATTCTTGAATCGGGATTTAGTGTTTGTTTGTTTTGCTCCACGCGAATCACCATGCCGTTGAGCAATTGGTTTGATTCGTATTCGATGTTGTACTTAATTCCCTTGTTGTTCAGAATAATCTCTGCCACACCAGCATTCATTCCTTCTTCCACTTTAAGGGCTTCCGTTGGGGCGGTTTCACGGTAAATGGTCAGGTAAACATCTCTGTTTTGCTTCACTTCGGAGAGTGCCAATGGGTTTTGTTCTAGAACAGATCCTCTAATGGCATTTTCATCAAAAACAGAGTCAATAACAACATAGCTCAGTCCTTGCTCGGCGAGTTTTTCTCCTGCAGCGTCAACACTGATTCCTTTCACATCTGGAACAACAACATGATTCCCGTGATCTGTGTAAACCCCCAAATAAATATACAAACCACCAAGAAGTAAGACAGCTACAATCAGCGCGAGCAGGAGTTGCTTGAAAAAGGTTTTGCTGAAAAGAAATCTAAATAGGTTCATAGGGCTTACAATATAAGGAAGTCATGACAACACCCTTCAGGCCTTGTCATGACTTTCTACTAATTCAATGCTTGTGTTTACTTCTTCATCTCGTTTCCGATTGAATCATCGTAAATTTTACGAATGTCATCAACAAATCCGAAGTGATCTCCATCCACCATCATTTTACCTTGGGTAACGTGTCCGAGCAAAGTCAAACTCACACCGTGGTTTCCAACGAGGTCAATAAATTCACCTTCATAATCTTCAGTAACGGAAACAACGATACGAGATTGTGATTCTCCAAACAAGAATGCATCTCTTCTCACGTCAGCGTCAGAAACAATATCAAAACCAAGTCCGTTTGGCAAGCCCATTTCCACCAATGCAGTGTACAATCCACCGTTGCTCACGTCGTGTGCCGCATTGATGTAATTGTTTTTAATGAGCGACTTCACGCAGCCTTGCAATCTGTATTCTTCATCGATATCAAACCAAGGTGCAGGTGAATTTTTCACCCCCAAGATCGATGCCAAGTACTCTGATGAATTGATGTCGTTCTTTGATTCGCCCAACAAGTAGATCAAGTCTCCTTTATATTTAAAATCGAGCGTAGTTTGGAGTGATTTATCTTTCAAAACCCCAAGCATTCCAATGGTAGGCGTCGGGAAAACTGGCTTTGCAGAGCCGTCAGGATTTGCAGTTTGATTGTAGAAACTCACGTTACCACCTGTAACAGGGGTTTGGAATTTAGTACAAGCTGCAGACATCCCTTTAATTGCTCCCACAAATTGCCAATAAACTTCAGGGTTGTATGGGTTACCAAAATTCAAGCAGTTGGTAATTGCTGATGGTTCTCCACCTGAACAAACAATGTTTCTAGCTGCTTCAGCAACTGCAATGGCCGTTCCTTGTTCTGGATCTGCATTCACGTAGCGCGCATTACAATCTACTGTTAGTGCGATGGCCTTGTTGGTTCCTTTGATGTTCACAATTGCGGCATCGGAAGGTTTGTTGGTAGACATGTTCGCTGTTCCAACCATGGAATCGTATTGGTTCCAAACCCATTTCTTAGATGCGATATTTGGATGAGCCAAGAGTTTTCTTGCAACTACAACCAGGTCTTTCGGTTCTTCAACTTGGTCGATATTGAATTTCTTGGATTCTGCGTAGTATGCAGGCTCTGTATATTCTCGCTCGTAAATTGGAGCTCCACCACCAAGCACTAAACTTTGTGCAGGAACAGAAGCCACTAGTTCACCTCCTTGGAAGTAGTTCAGTGTATTTCCTTCGGTAACTTCACCAATGTGTTCAGCATGAAGGTCCCATTTATCGAAAATGCGCACTACCTCAGACTCATGTCCTTTCTTCACCACAACGAGCATACGTTCTTGGGACTCTGAAAGAAGTATTTCGTAGGCCTTCATGTCGTCTTGACGCAAAGGCACTTTATCGAGGTCGATATTCATCCCTACTTCTCCGGCAGCGCTCATTTCAGAAGTTGAACAGGTAATACCCGCTGCTCCCATATCTTGCATACCAACAACGGCATCGGTTTTAGCCAATTCCAAGGTAGCTTCGAGAAGTAATTTTTCTTGAAAAGGATCACCAACTTGAACAGAAGGAAGATCATTCGCAGAATCTTCAGTAATGTCTTTAGATGCGAAAGAAGCTCCTTGAATCCCATCCTTACCTGTTGCAGAACCAACGATGTAAACGGGGTTCCCAACTCCACTCGCCGTGGCTGAAATCATTTCGCCGACTTTAAGAATACCTGCAGACATGGCGTTAACAAGTGGATTCACTTGGTACGACTCGTCGAAGAACACCTCACCACCAACGACAGGAACACCAAAGGCATTTCCGTAATCACCAATTCCTTTAACTACTCCTTCGAGCAACCACTTGGTTTTTGGGTTGCTTAAGTCGCCAAAACGCAAAGAATTCAATTGTGCAATTGGTCTTGCGCCCATGGTGAAGATATCTCTATTGATTCCACCAACACCTGTAGCTGCTCCTTGGTAAGGCTCAATTGCGCTGGGGTGATTGTGCGATTCAATTTTAAAGGCACAGCCTAGGCCATCACCAATATCCACCAAACCAGCATTCTCTTCACCTGCTTTTACGAGCATGTGCGGGCCTTCTTTCGGAAGGGTCTTCAGCCACTTGATTGAGTTCTTGTAAGAGCAGTGCTCACTCCACATAACTGAGTAGATACACATTTCGGTGAAATTTGGGGTACGACCGAGTATGTCTTTGATCTGATCAAATTCTTCTGGTCTCAATCCCATTTCTTGAGCTTGTTCGAGCGTAGCTAGCTCTCCCTTGATGGCACTTTGCATGATGATAAATCTTTGCTGCAAAAGTAGGACTATTTCGATGAATGAGCTTGGTTCTAGCGCACTGAAAAAGCACCTTTTTTTCACCATTCGAAACACATTTCGTTAATTTCGTTCTTATGAGAGCATTAATCCAACGTGTAAAGCAGGCATCTGTTCGTATTGATGGAGCCCTAAATGACCAAATAGAGGGTGGTTTACTTGTTTTATTAGGAGTTGGCTTGGACGATGAGCCTAGTGATATTGAGTGGTTATCAAACAAACTCATCGCTCTTCGGATTTTCAACGATAGCGAGGGTGTAATGAACCGGAGTTTATCAGATATAGATGGTGATTTGATGATCGTTTCTCAATTCACCCTTCACGCAAAAACAAAAAAAGGAAACAGGCCAAGTTACATTCGCGCAGCTGGTCCAGACAAGGCGATACCGCTCTACGAGGCCTTTATTGCTCATTGTGAACAACTATTAAACAAGCGGGTGGCACGTGGTGTTTTTGGAGCCGATATGCAAATTGAATTAATCAATGACGGCCCTGTCACCATCATGATTGATAGCAAGGAGAAAGATTTTTAGAAGGAGGTGGGGTTTCAGCTTAGTCAAGCTGCACCCGTGCGTAGCTGACATCCCCGTTTCTCGCAATGTACTTTAGAAGGTATGCTCCTGTAGCTTTATCTGAAAGTTCTATTTCCGAACCAAAGCTCACAAATTCTTCCACCAAGCGCCCTCTTAAATCAAGTACCTGAAGAATTCCTCCATCAACCCCAGACAAGGTAAACTTACCCGAGCTCGGATTTGGATAGGCTTCAAAAATAGCGAGTTCACTTCGCATGATGACAGCTCTGTGCGTGAAGTCAGTAGCTCCATTAAAATCAGTTTGTTTGATACGATAGTAACTTGTTCCCTCGTGAGGTTTTTGATCGATGAAGGAATAGTCATGATTGTCGTAGGACGTTCCTGCTCCATCAACGAAACCGATGTCTTCCCACGCAAAGCCGTCTTGCGAACGTTGGACGCTGAAGTAGTCGTTTTCAAGTTCCGTAGCGGTTTGCCATGAGCACAGCACCTCTTCATCGTTGCTAATCAACTTCGCATCGAAACCGAGCCATTCTACTGGTAACACCAGTAAAGCGCACTGAACCGAGACAATATCGCTTACCACTACTCCAACACCATCACAACGAAGATAGCTTGCTTCCGCCACGAAGGTTTGCACATCCGTAGAAGGACATACCTGCAAAGTGGAACCTGTCCCCACCACTCCCAAACCCTGTTGGGACCACTCAATGCTCACAATACTTGCCCCAGCAGGATTGAATCTCCAAGCTTCATTACTTGCTGACCAAGCTCCGGTTTGCCTTCCTGGAGGAACAACCCCCATGGTTCCTGTCGCATTCTGTAGCCCAATGACAGCGTTCCCACTATTCCAACCAGCACAAGTAGGCTTGTCCTCGATATAAACCTCAACCACATTCGTTGTTTCATAAAGCACTATTTGCTGAGTAGTTCTAATAGAAGTGCAGCTAAAGTGGGGTACATCATAAAAGTTCACCACGAGAGTTCTGCAAGGCGCACTCCCCAAGACGGCATAAGAGATTGAACCACCTTGACCAGGGTCTATATCATGATAAGCACCATTGATGGAATTATTATAAATACCCCCTTGCGTCAACCCTACAGGCGCGCTGGGCGTGGGGACACTTGCACTATAGGCAAATGCACAAATTTGATTAGCCTGAGTGATATCAAAAGTAATCAGGCCATTCGCGCCAATCACCGCTTGATTGAAAACGTTGCCATAGAAGCAAAAATCAAAAGGAAGTGGTATTACGTCTGAAAAGATGTCATCAAAACCAACAAATATCGGGGTACCTACAGTAAAGGGATATGGTGGACAGAAATCTATGGCCTCAACTGTATAACTTGTGGTTGAACCAACATCAAAAAAATCAGCCGTTACGTCAAGCGGCAAGCATGGATCAACACATTCGGGCAAGGAAATATCAGCACCGAGATCTATACTGGGGCAACCTGGTGGGTTAGGGTTGATGCATGGAATACAAGAACCATCATCCACCGTTGCATCAGGGTTATAATTAGGAGATGAGGGATTCATACATCCAAACACAGGTGGAATGGCACAATACACTTCCCATAAGAACGGCAAATAACTACCAGAACCACAAGAAACTGAACCATCAGAAGAAATCGAAAAACTAATTCCATTGCCTAGAGTAGATATGAAATCGAGGCCACTTAAATCCGTTACAGCACCAACCGTGTTTTGATAAAGAATCGGCGAGCCTGGTCCTGGCCCGTCATACACAATAAGTTGATCAAAAGTCCCTGACTCCACGGCACCTTGCGCGAAGGCAAGTAACACTTGTTCTCCAGGCGTAATGGGGGCATAAGAGAATACCGTATAATCGCCATTTCCATAGCAATAGCTTCCAGAAATAATACTTCCACCGCAATTAAAACTAAAACAAGAACCATCGTCAATAGTAGCGCTTGGATCAAAATTATCTGCTGTGGGATCAGTGCAACCCGGAACTTCTGCTCCACCACAAAAAACATCAAAGATCATGGGAACAAAGGATGCTGAAGCACATGACACTGAACCGTCTGAATCAAAAAGAATTGTGATCGGATTCCCCACACTCGCCACGACACTCACCCCGGCGACGTCGGTATTGACAATACCGTTTTGAAAGAGTATTGGACCACCTACTAGGCCGTCAAACACCTGAAAAACATCCCAATTATTATTCTCGACTACCCCTTGAATGAAGTTGATGCTCACGGGAACTCCCGGTGTTGTAGGATAAAAAACCAACTCAGTATACTCACCATTACCATAACAGTAAGTCTGAGACACTGGAGGATCTGTACATTGCCCAAAGGCCAGATCAAACGCTAGAGCGAATATCAGTACCAGAAAGGTTCTTAAATAATACAAAAGCAAATAGTTAAGATTGCAGTGCTCAATTTAACACTAATTTATTAATCAGAAAAACCAACTTGGGCTTTGGTTTTGCTTGTTCGGTTTAAAGGTCTTACTTACCTTGCTACAGATCGAAAAATCAGTACTATGAACTCCAACTCAATCACCCTTCAACAAGCCCAAAAAGAAGTAGACCACTGGATAAAAACCATTGGCGTGCGCTACTTCAGCGAACTCACCAACATGGCCATGCTCACAGAAGAAGTGGGCGAAGTAGCTCGAATCATTGCGAGGAGATACGGAGAACAATCTGAAAAAGAAAGCGATAAAAACAAAGACCTCGGCGATGAAATGGCAGATGTACTTTGGGTGCTCTTATGCTTGGCCAATCAGACAGGGGTTGACCTCACTGCTGCCTTCCATCGAAATATGGAAAAAAAGAGCATCAGAGACAAAGACCGTCATCAACAAAACCCAAAATTGAAATAAGCTAGACCAAAGCCACATGATCAAATCTACTTACTTATGTATCGCTGCGTTACTTCTCTTCACGACCGGACTCCTTGCGCAGAAAAAAAACAATAGCAATCAGCACACAAGCACAAACCAACCCGAAACCTTAGTGCATGAGATGCAGTTTCAGAACATCGGCCCAAGCATTATGAGTGGAAGGGTTGTTGACCTGAAGGTAAACCCTGAAAGCACTACTGAATTCTTTGTTGCTTATGCAACGGGCGGACTCTGGTACACGGCAAATAATGGCACTTCTTTCACTCCTGTTTTTGATGAGGCGCCGACCCAAAATATTGGGGCCTTTGATGTGAATTGGGAGCAAAAATCAATCTGGGTTGGTACTGGAGAGGTGAATTCAAGCAGGAGTTCCTATGCTGGAATGGGCATGTTTTACTCGAAGGTTGAAGGACCATGGCTTGGTGAAGCTGGAAAATTTAATGGGAAATGGGAACAACGCGGACTTGAAAACACCCATCACATAGGAAAAGTGATGATTGACCCAAATAATGCACAGCGCATTCTTGTTGCTGCGATGGGTCAGCTATACACCCACGCTGGCGATGAAGGTGGTTTATTTCAGAGTTTTGACAATGGGGCGAATTGGGAAAAAATGCTTGAGATTGAAGACGCAGGATTTGTTGACTTGGAACTCAACCCTTATACTGACGAGCTTTTTGCTGCGGCTTGGCAACGCGAACGAAAAGCCTGGAATTTTGTAGAAGGTGGTCCGGCATCAGACATCTATCATTCTACCGACAAAGGCAAAACTTGGAAAAAACTACGCGAGCAATTCCCGGGCTTTGTTGCAGGTAAAAATGTGGGCAGAATTGGGCTTTCTCTTTATGCTGATGCCGATAGTTGGGTACTCTATGCTAGTGTTGACAATCAGAACGAAGCCTTCAAAAAAGAAGATAAGCTGAGCTCCGAGAACCAAGACAAGCCTTTGAATTCAAAAGACTTCAAAACCATGAGCATGGAGGAATTCGAAGCAATCCCCGACTCCGTTTTGAGTGTTTTTTTAGATGAAAATGATTTCGGGCGAGATCTCAAGCCTGCTGCATTGAGAGAAGAAATTCAATCGAAAAAGCTTCAACTGAGCGACATCTACAACTATTTCTATGATGCCAACAGCGAGCTCTTTAACAAAGAAATCCTTGGACTAGAATTGTACAAATTTAGCAGTGACGCTCACCAGTGTGTTCGCACACATGATGCTGGTGCCCTGAGTGAAATCGTGTACTCTTATGGTTATTATTTTGGAATGCTTGAAGTGGATCCGAGCAATCCCGAGCGGGTTATTGTGGCTGGCGTTCCTATGATTTGTTCTGAAGACGGTGGAGCAACTTGGAGTTCCATTAATGCAGACAATGTGCATGTTGATCACCACTGCATTTGGATCAACCCGAAAAACCCTCAACACCTCATCAATGGTAACGACGGGGGAATCAACATCTCTTACGATGGTGGAAAGCACTACGTCAAATGCAACTCCCCTTCTGTTGGTCAGTTTTACACGGTAAACGTAGACCAAGCTGAGCCTTACCGTGTTTACGGCGGACTCCAAGACAATGGGGTTTGGCGAGGACCAAATGACCATTTAGAGAACAGCGCTTGGCATCAAGACGGGAAGTACGCCTATGATTTTTTAATGGGCGGAGACGGGATGAAGGTTGAAATCGATTGGAAAGACAATACTACCATTTACACGGGATATCAGTTTGGCCATTATTACCGCATCGACCCGGACGGTAAAAGAACCTACATTCATCCCAAACACCAACTGGGCGAAGCACATTTGAGGTGGAATTGGCAAACACCCATTCAAATTTCAAAGCACCTTCCTGAAGTCATATACATGGCCTCCAACCGTTTTCACCGCTCCCTTGACAAAGCGGAGACTTGGGAAACTTTGAGCGGAGACTTGACTACAAGCAAAAACCGAGGTGATGTTCCTTATGCAACAAGCACAAGCATTGATGAGAGTCCGCTTAAATACGGTCTTCTCGCTTTGGGAACTGACGACGGCAACGTTCATGTTTCAAAAGATGGAGGCAATACTTGGACTAATGTAAGCAAGAAACTCCCTAAAGATCTTTGGGTGAGTCGGGTTCGTTGGAGTGCGCATCAAGAAGGCACACTATACCTCACACTCAACGGATATCGCAATGATCACTTTGCTCCTTACGTATACAAAAGTATGGACTATGGCGCCACTTGGATCAACATATCAGCACAGCTCCCCCATTCACCTGTGAACGTTATTTTGCCATCTAGCATTCGTGAGGGCTTGCTTTTTGTGGGGAATGACGAAGGATTGTTTGTGAGCTTGGATGATGGTATTTCTTATGCGCAACTCGGTGCTGCAGATTTCCCAAATGTAGCTGTTCACGATCTTGCAATTGCCGAACGGGAGCAGGAGTTAGTTATTGCAACCCACGGAAGAAGTCTATATAAACTCGACATCTCACTGCTTCAAGAAAACCTCCTTAATGAAGCCATGATTGTTTGTGAAGCCTTGAAATACGGAGAAAACCTTGGCCAATCTTGGAACAAGTGGATTCCCGCACCAATAAAGCCATTCGAGCTCCAGATCTTCTTACCAGAAGCCAAAGCCGGAGTACTTGATGTGCTTGATGAAAATGGCGAAGTTATTTTCAGCAAAAATTTGAACCTTCATGCCGGCCTCCATCAACTGCGTTTCGACCAAGCTCTTGTTGTTTCGGAAAATGGAAGCACGAAAAGCTATCCTGTAGGAATTTACGAAGTGCGTTTTACCTCCAGTGCAGGAGAGGTACTTAATGGAAGTTGGGAAATTGTGGAGTAAGCTTATTTAAGCGTTTCGGGGATGAGACAAACTGGAATCGGAATCATCTTGTGTTGGTTGATTCGGTTCAGGCGCTTGTAGATATCGAGCACCTTTTCTTGTCGGGATGAAATTTCGCCCACTTCTCCATTTGCGATAAAATCCATTGCCCATTCCAGTTCTGGATAAGACGCTCCTATTTGGTCTTCATCTGTGCGGTCATCGCCCCAGAGTCCGTCAGTTGGTGCTGCGTCAAGGATGGATTGAATCACGTTTAATTCCTTCGCTAAGGCGTAGACTTCCGACTTCATCAAGTCGGCAATTGGGGAAATATCAACGCCACCATCGCCGTATTTTGTGTAGAAGCCTACTCCAAAATCTTCCACTTTATTACCTGTCCCCACCACAATGCTACTATTGAGTTGAGCGAAGTAATAGAGGCTTGTCATGCGCAAACGGGCTCTTGTATTCACCAGCGCCATATCTCTTGCTGCTGCTCCACTTGGTGGAAGCGTGGCTACAAAACCATCGAAAACAGTGCTAAGGTCAAGTTTTTGACGTGTGACGTTGGGGAATTCTTTTTGAAGAAAATCGATGTGTTCTGAAGCCCGAGTGATTTGGCTTTCTGCTTGATGGATCGGCATCTCCAAGCACAGCGTTGGTTTGCCTGTTCTAGCAGCAAGCGTACTGGTGAGTGCCGAGTCGATACCGCCCGACACTCCCACTACAAAACCTTTTGTTCCAGACTCGTCTGAATACCCTTTTAGCCACTCGGTAATGTGGTTGATTACGCCGATTTTATTCATCTTCTCGTTTAGAATAAGATACCCACATTAAGTTGAAGCATGTTGGTGATGCTTCTCATCTTAAAGGTGTTTGGCTCAATACCGTCAAACAAAGGTTCATCGCGCTCATTTGTAGTTATACCCAGCTGATTTCTATGAAGGTTTGTAAAACCGTTATTGAACTCCAATCCGGCTAGAATTGACGTACTTCCACTCAGGTTGTACTCAATACCTGCTGCCATGATCAAAGACACCCTTGCTATAGCAACATCGTCTGTAATGTTAATGTTCTCATCGTCGAAAGAAGGTATTTCCGTTTTTTCCCAAGATATGCTTCCATCTGCCGACACGCGCTCTAGTTCAAAATCCCAAGTATCGTCTGCACTAGAACCAATGTTCACTCCCAGTCCCAAACCAAATTGCCCCCAATAGGTGATGTAGCCAATTTCATTTGTTCTGAGCTTAAAGGTGAGGGGAATCTCAATGTACCTTGTTTTGAACTCTCTTGTTTGGTTAATGATGAATCTACGAGCATTTGTTTCTCCAGCTGGAACGTAATTGACATCTCTGAAGTACGAGATTCGACCACCATTATTAATGATGTTGATTCCTGTACCAATAGCGTAGTTCTCGGTAAAGAACACATCAGCAACAAAACCGAAACCAGCCCTAGCTATTGTTCCTTCGTTACTGATAAACTTGTCTTTTGGTTGAATCCAAGAAAAGTTTGGAGTGGCCTTGAAGCCCATTCTGAATTTGTTAAATTCTTGAGCGCTTGCTCCGAACGCATAAGCCGAAATGATCAGAAGGATAAGTAATTTTTTCATGGTCGTTAAATGATTTTCAAAGCTATTAATTATACCCAATATAAATGCAGTTCTCTTGTCGAAGCGCATTTTTTTGTTTGCAATGAAGCAAGTTTTATTCCAAAATCCATGTTTGCCGCTCATCAAAGTCTGTTCTCCAAAGAAGCAAGAACAAAAATGTATAATTTTGCCCACCGAAGAAACGTTCAAAGAGCATGAAGCACCCAAAGCTATCTTATTTATTCATTTTATCTGTTCTCTTGTTGTTTTCTTCCTGCGAAGAACATCCTTTCGATGTCGACCTTTCTGGTATCGATGTTAAAATTGAATCTCATCGTCTCGATCAGCAATTGCAAGCTGCCGTTCAAAACAAGGAAATCCTGAGCATTGAAAAATTAAGAGCTACGAACGGAAGTTTTGCCGACGATTACATCGAAGACATCCTTCGAATTGGTCCGGCAGACAGCTCGTACAGCTTAGAAATCCTTCTCGACTTTGCTCAATTCCAAGACACGCAAGATGGCTTTTTGGCGATTGACAGCATTCATGGTCCGCAATGGGAGCGCTATTTATCTGAGTTGGAAATGGCATTTCGTTACCACAGCTATCACTTTCCGGAAACAAAAGCACCTGTTGTTATCGGAATGCACTCGGGCTATAACGCCAGTGTCTATCCTTTCGACCCCAATTACCTCGGTATTGGTCTTGATTATTTCCTAGGTGGCGATCACCCCATCACTCAGCGTTTAGAACCCACAGTTTTTCCGATGTACATCAAACAAAAGATGGAACCGGAATACTTAGTTCCTAGCGCAATGAGGGGCTGGTTGTTATTGAAAAATCAGCGCTTGTATTCCGACGAAAACCTATTGAGCACCATCATGTATTGGGGTAAAATGATGTTGTTGATGGACGCTTGCTTCCCCAATATGCCCGACCATTTGAAAATGGATTACCAAGCCGAGGAAATCGTTTGGTGCGAGGAAAAAGAACGGAGTATTTGGATCGAACTGAGTCAGCACGATATGCTCTATGAAACCAAGGCCTTCGAAATCGATCGTTGGATTACTGAGGGGCCGTTTACAAAAGCGGGCGACATTCCTCAAGACTCCCCTGCTCGACTCGGCATCTGGATGGGCTGGCAGATGATGCGCGATTACCACAGTAAGCATCCTGAAATGAGCTTGAAGCAAATTATTGAAGAAACAGATTATTTAAAGGTATTGAACACTTACCGACCAGAATAAAGAACACGATGAGCAAAGCAACTTCTACCATTAAGATTGACGTAAGCACCGACGAAAACAAAGTTCCAGAACATATCCTTTGGTCGGCAAGCGACGCTGGGATCAAAGAGCAAACAGCAAAAGCTATGATTTTATCGATGTGGGACGATAAAGAGCAAACAGCCTTGCGCATTGACTTGTGGGACAAAGAGATGAAAGTTGACGAAATGAAGCAATTTGTTCATCAGACCATGGTTACCTTGGCCGACAGCTTTGAGCGCTCTACAGGTGAAGACAAAATGGCCATGGCCATGCGTGATTTCTGCGATTACTTTGCCGAGAAGATGAACCTTTTTCAGCCTTAATCTTCGCCAAAAAACTGGTTTGTTTCTCCAATAAAGTTCAGCAACTCTGGTTTTCCAAAACCTGTTTCAGCTGAGGTATAAAAGCACATTGGCATTTCGGTCCAGGTCTTCAACATTTCCTTCTGGTAGTTCGCCATGTTCTTATTTCTTTGGGCCGAACTCAGCTTATCGAATTTTGTAAAGGCGATAATAAAGGGAATATCGTTTTCTCCGAGCCACTCCATGAACTCAAGATCAATTCGCTGAGGAGTATGTCGCGCGTCAATTAAGACCACCGCCCCCATCAAACTTTCACGAAACAAGAAGTATTCTCTAATGAAGTCGGCCCACTTGTGGCGCTCTTTTTTCGGTGCTTTCGCGAAACCATATCCCGGTAAATCAACGATGTACCAAGGGTCTGACTTTTCATTGATGATAAAATGATTGATCAGCTGGGTTTTACCTGGTGTTGAAGAGGTTTTTGCCAAACTTCTTTGGTTCACCAAGCTGTTGATGAGCGATGATTTCCCAACGTTTGACCGACCAATAAAGGCGTATTCTGGGTATTCTGGTGGTGGACATTCCTTTACCACCGCACTGCTTTTCACAAAGCTGGCTGTACCTACATTCATGTTTAGAGGTTTTTGGCTTGAAGCCATTCGTCAAGGATCTCGTTGAATTTTCCTGGGTGCTCCATCATTGGGGCATGACCACATTCATCGATCCAATAAAGTGTTGAGTCGGGCAATCTCTCGTTGAATTCCTCAGCCACTTCAGGAGGAGTAATGGTATCGTTTTTACCCCAAATCAAACAGGCCGGCATGCGCATGTCTTTCAAGTCGTTTGCCATGTTGTGACGTATGGCCGACTTCGCGATGGCGAGAATACGTAGCACACGGTTACGGTCGTTCACAATTTCAAAGCACTCATCAACCAATTCATCAGAAGCAAATTTCGGGTCGTAGAAGGTTACCGCTACTTTCTTACGAATGAACTCCTTGTCTTCTCTTCTTGGAAAACTCGAGCCAAAAGCATTTTCATACAAACCACTACTTGCGGTTAGGATTAAGGCTTTGACCATTTCCGGATGTTTTTTCGTGAAGATCAACCCAACATGACCGCCAAGTGAATTCCCCAACAAATACATTTCTGAGAACCCTTTGTGATCTACAAACTCCTTGAGGAATTTGGCCAGGCGTTTGGCGCTTGTTTCAAGAACAGGTAAATCATACAAAGGCAGCATCGGGATCACCACCTTATAACGGTCTGAAAAATGATCAACCACCTCCTTAAAGTTACTTAAGGCACCAAATAATCCATGGAGTAGAATGAGTGGTTTCCCCTCTCCTCTCTCAATGTAGCTGAACTTTCCTTCGGTTTTAATTTCTTCTTGCATAGGCATGATAATGGACAAAAATAGGGAAAAAGCCAAAGCTCAAACCTTCGGTCATTTTTCTCTCTCACTTTTCGCTCAAACAAGAGCCCATCATCAATCAGCCTTTCCGTCCACTTTTCAACCTAAACCAACACCCTCAAAATGTTCAAAACCTGTTAATAGCAAAATCGGGCTTCAGAAGACAGCGGCGCATCATCACGAAAAATAAAAAAAGCAAAAACCTTATTAACACTGGGGTTGAAGAAGAATTTTCCTCACTCATTTTTTAAGTTTTCAACCCACAGAAAATGATAAGTTTTCCACACAGTGGTAAATAGTGGTAGCCAGTGGTAAGAAGTGGTAAAATATTGCTACTTTTGAACCGTTAAGCGCTACACATGCTGAATTTACTTGGAGAACATAGTTGTAAGGTTGACTCGAAAGGCCGAGTGATGTTCCCAGCCAAACTGCGAAAGCAGCTTGAGCCGGTGATTTCAAGCGGACTTGTGCTCAATCGTGACATCTTCGAAAAGTGCCTCATTCTCTATCCAAAGCCCGAGTGGGACATTGTGAATCAAGAAATGAGTCGCCTCAGCAGATACGACCGTAAACACCAGCTTTTTCAGCGGAAATTCATGAAAGGGGCAACTCTGGTTGAATTTGACGCTACTGGAAGACTACTTATTCCAGCGGCACTTCTTGACTATGCCATGATCACTGAAGGCGGTAATGAGCTCGTGATTTCTGGAGTAGGTGAGAAGATGGAAATCTGGAGTAAGAAGCAGTATGACGAAGTGGTACTTAACGCCGACGATGACGACTTGAGCTTCCTCATCGATGATGTTCGGAAAGACATCGAACGAGACCCAAACACCAATTAAACGACATGGACGCCCCTAACTATCACATACCGGTATTGCTCCACGACACAGTCGCTGGGCTAGATATCGACCCGGAAGGGGTGTACGTTGATGTCACTTTTGGCGGTGGTGGTCACTCAAAAGAAATCCTCTCGAAACTCACTACTGGCAGGCTTTTCGCTTTCGACCAAGACCCTGATGCGGCCGAAAACGCTCCGGATGATGAGCGCTTCACCTTGATCCCACAAAACTTTCGCTACCTCCAAAACTACTTGCGCTTTTATGGCGTGAAGGAGGTGGATGGCATCTTGGCCGATTTGGGGGTTTCATCTCACCAATTCGATGTTCCTGATCGCGGTTTTTCTATTCGTTACGATGCTCCCTTGGACATGCGAATGAATCCGGCGGGGAAGCTCAATGCTAGAGACATAGTGAACACTTGGAGCGAAGAACAGATCCGCGACGTTTTTAAGCGTTTTGGTGAATTAAGAAATGCAGGACGGGCTGCGCGACGCCTTGTTGAGCTTCGCGAAGAAACACCTATCAACACCACTTTCGAACTTATAAAAGCACTAAACCCGCTCGCTCCTCATGGGAAAGAGCACAAGTTTCATGCGCAGGTTTTCCAGGCCCTGCGCATTATGGTGAATGAAGAAATGGAAGCATTGGAAGCACTGCTTGAACAAGGCCTTCAAGTACTTAAGCCAGGGGGACGCTTTTCAGTGCTCTCTTACCATTCGCTTGAAGATAGAATGGTGAAATACTTCTTCCGTTCGGGCAAGTTGGACGGTGAAGTTGAAAAGGACTTTTTCGGCCAGCACCTCACCCCATTTAAACTCATCGTTAAGGGCAATGCTCCTAGCGATGAAGAACAAAGAACTAACCCAAGAGCACGAAGCGCTCGATTAAGAGTTGCTGAAAAGAAATGAAAAACGCATTTCAAGAAACCCAAGAAAAAGTGGAATCGAAGCCGAAGAAAAAGAATCGTGTTTCGAAAACCATGAACGCACTCCTCAACGGGGAGTTCTTGACGAGAGAAGGTGTGATTGCTCACCTCCCCTTCCTTCTCTTCTTGAGTGCACTTTTCGTGATCTACATCGCGATGGGCTACTCTTTTGAGCAAACCGAACGACAAAAAGTAAAAACTGGTCGCGATTTAGAAGAAGAAATCACCGAGTTCAAATCACTAAGAAGCGAACTCGAAACACAGAAAAGACAGAGCTCCGTGCTTAAGCGTATTGAAGAAATGGACCTCATCGATTCAGATACTCCGCCCGAATTCATTGAAGTAAACAAAGGATACCTTGAAGAATAGTTCAGACATATCAACCCGTACTTGGGTGGTTTTCGCCTTGATGTGCCTTATCGGACTAGGGATCATCGGGAGAATTGCCTTTATCCAAACTTTCGAGTCGGCCAAGTGGACCGAAGTTGGGGAGAACTACACGCAGCAAGTACGCAGCATCGCCCCATCTCGAGGACAGATTTACTCAGAGGGAGGGCATTTGCTGGCTACTTCAGTTCCTTCTTACAACATTTATTGGGACAGCCAGTCTGAGGGCATCAATCAAGACAGTTTAACAAAGTACATTCCTTTGCTCAGCGCTCTTTTTGCGGCTACTTTCAGAGACAAGACCACAGAAGAATACAAACGCACACTGTTGGAGGCTCAGCGCAAGAAATCGCGCTACCAGCTCATCCAGAAAAATGTGGACTTCTTAACGCGAAAGGAATTGCTTGCCACTGACTTCATCAAGCTTGGATCAAACAAAAGCGGATTCATTCTCGAACGCAAAGACATTCGGAAAAAACCATTTGGCAAACTCGCCGGAAGAACCATTGGAAAAGACCGCGATGGGAGTCGGGTTGGCTTAGAGCTCGCTTACAACGAAGAACTCGCAGGAATTGAGGGGAAACAACTTCAGCAACGACTTGCCGGGAACGTCTGGAAACCGCTAAGTAATGACTACATCGTTGAGCCGCGGGAAGGCTTAGACCTCATCACCACCATCGACGTTCACCTTCAGGACGTGGCCTCACATGCGCTTGAAAAACAATTGAAGCAGCACCAAGCAACATGGGGAACTGTGATTTTGATGGAAGTGAGCACCGGATACATCAAGGCCATTTCAAACCTGATTCGCGACAATGAAAGCGGCGAGTATTATGAGACTCACAACAAGGCCATCGCCGCCACCGTAGAGCCGGGTTCAACATTTAAACTCGCTTCGATATTGGCCGGTTTGGATGATGGCATGTTTTCTTTAGAAGACAGCATTGAGACCGGTAACGGACTCGCCTACTTCCACGACCGTTCGATGAAAGATTCGAATTACAAAGCAGACGGAAGTGGTGGTCATGGCAAGATCACCATGGAAGAAGTATTTGAGCAATCATCAAACATTGGAACCGCCCTTGCCATAAAAGAAGCCTACGGAATGAATCCTCAGGCCTTCCTCGATAAGTTAAACGGGATGGGCATTGGTCAGAAACTGGGCATCCGCATCCCGGGAGAAGGCGAACCCAAGATTTACAAAAAAGTTAAAGAAGGTAACTGGAGCGGTTTATCCTTAACGCAGATGGCCATAGGATATGAAGTGCAACAGACGCCGCTTCAAACCCTCGCTTTTTATAACGCCATTGCGAATGGTGGCACCATGTTGCGACCGCAATTCGTGAAAGAAATCCAGAGCAAGGGGAAAGTTATTCAAACCAATGAACCCATTGTATTGAAAGAGCGCATCTGCAAAGAAAGCACCTTGGCCATGGCCCGTAAAATGATGGAAGGTGTTTGTGAAGAAGGGGGAACCGCTGATTACGTATTTAAGTCTTGCAAATTTAAGTGTGCCGGGAAAACTGGAACAGCAAAAATATCTAATGCCGGAGGTTACTACGACAACCGTTACCGCGCCTCATTTGCTGGATACTTCCCTGCAGACAATCCTAAATATAGCTGTATTGTTTTGGTTAACGACACGAAAACAGGTGTGTATTATGGTTCTTCCATAGCCGCACCTGTATTCCGTGCTTTGGCCGATAAAATCTATGCCACGCGCTATGAAATGCACGAGGATAATCAACCAGAAATAGACCTGGCACTCGCCAAACTACCTACTTCAATGGATGGCTGTTGGGAAGAGCTGAACACCGTTTACAGCACTTTAAACATCCCAACGGAAGGAAGCGTTGAAACCGATTGGGCTTCCATTTCTACAGGTCAAGACAAAATAAAACTTGGTGAAAGAGCACAGAAACAAGGTTTGGTTCCCAACGTGAAAGGCATGGGGCTGCAAGATGCCTTGTACTTGCTCGAAAATGCCGGACTAAAAGTAAGCGTGCAGGGCACCGGAATGGTTAAAACTCAATCTATTCTTCCCGGCTCTAGAATACCATCGAACAAACACATCACCATCTCCTTGTCATAATGAAAATATTCAGCGACATACTCTATCAGGTTCGTATTAAGAAAGTCATTGGCTCCACTAACGTCGCCATTGAACACCTTTCTATGGACTCAAGAACCGTTCGTCCGTTCAGCGTTTTCATCGCCGTTAGAGGAACACAGGTAGACGGTCATGACTACATCCAAAGTGCCATCAAATCTGGAGCAGTTGCTATTGTTGCTGAAAGCCTCCCAGCTGAACTCCCTAAGTCCATTGTTGGCGTGGAAGTGCAAAACAGTGCAGAAGCGCTCGGGTGGCTTGCCTCTAATTTTTACGACAACCCATCGGAGCGTTTGAAACTTATTGGCATTACAGGAACCAATGGAAAAACAACCACCACATCACTGCTTTTTCAACTCTTCCGTTTGATGGGCAAGAAAGTTGGATTGCTTTCTACCGTAGTTAACAAGATCAACAATAAGGAAATACCATCAACGCATACCACACCCAATGCCATTGAGCTCAATTCCTTGTTGAACGAAATGTTGGATCAAGGCTGCACGCATTGCTTTATGGAAGTTAGCTCGCATGCTATTCACCAACATCGCGTAACAGGAGCGCATTTTAGTGGTGCTGTTTTTACGAACATCACCCACGATCATCTCGATTACCACAAAACTTTTAACGAATACATCAAAGCCAAGAAAGGCTTGTTCGACATGCTCCCTGCTGGAAGTTTCGCGCTAGTTAACAACGACAATTTGCACGCGGAGAGCATGATTCATAATACAAAGGCAAGAAAAAGAAGCTTTGGATTGAAGACCATGGCCGATTATAAAGCCAAGGTTTTGGAAAGCTCGTTTGGAGGCTTGCAGATGATGATTGACGGACAAGAATTCTTCACCCCAATGATTGGTGGTTTTAACGCCAGCAATTTATTGGCTGTATACGGCGTGGGCATCGAACTGGGAATTGAGAAAATGGACTTGCTCACAGGAATGAGCACCCTCCAATCTGTGAACGGAAGATTCCAACATTTCCGCACTCCAAGCAACATTACTGCAGTGGTTGATTACGCTCATACACCTGATGCTTTGGAGAACGTATTGAAAACCATCGCAGGAATTCGAACAGGAAACGAACAAGTGATTACCGTAGTGGGATGCGGTGGCGATAGAGACAGCAGCAAACGACCGCTCATGGCACAAATAGCTGGCGATTTGAGCGACCGAACCATCATCACTTCAGACAATCCAAGAACTGAAGACCCTGATGCGATTATTCGTGAAATGGAAGCCGGACTGGATCCCGTGCAGTTGAAAAAGAACATATCCATCAGCAGCCGAAAAGAAGCCATCAAGCTCGCTTGCACCATGGCTCAGAAACACGACATCATTCTCATTGCCGGAAAAGGTCATGAAAAATACCAAGACATCATGGGCGTAAAACACCCTTTTGATGACTTAGAAATAGTTAAAGAAACCTTGAAAAACCTCGACAAGTAATGCTCTATCATCTATTTCAATATTTAGAAGAAGCCTACAATTTACCTGGAGCGAGTTTGTTTCAGTACATCTCGTTCAGAGCCGCGTTGAGTGTAATTACCTCTTTGGTGATTTCGATGGTTTTTGGAAAGCGTATCATCCAATGGTTGCAGTTAAAGCAAGTGGGAGAGATTGTTCGCGACCTTGGTTTGGAAGGACAAATGCAGAAGCAGGGAACTCCAACCATGGGTGGGATCATCATTCTTGCCTCCATCTTAATTCCAACCCTTCTTTTTGCCGACCTCACCAACATCTATGTGCAAACCATGATTGTGGCCACCATTTGGTTGGGCGCGATTGGCTTTATTGACGACTACATTAAAGTCTTCAAGAAAAACAAAAAAGGACTTGCCGGGAAGTTCAAGATCATTGGTCAAGTTGGCGGAGGAATCATCATTGGCTCCATGCTTTATTTCTCTCCAGATGTGACCATCAAACAAGCCGTACTTAACGAGCAGGGAGAAGAAGTTCGCATCATTAATGAACAAGGTGAAGAAGTACTTCAATGGGACACCCACAAGTCCACCATCACCACCATTCCTTTTGTTAAAGACAATGAGTTTGATTATGCCTGGTTGATTTCTTGGATGGGTGAAGGAGCTTCAAAATACGTTTGGATTGTCTTCATTTTATCCACCATTCTAATTGTCACCGCCGTAAGTAATGGCGCAAACATGACCGATGGTTTGGACGGACTAGCCACAGGAAGTAGTGCGATAATTGGCGTTACCCTCGCCATTTTAGCCTACCTCTCTGGGAACTACATTTTTGCTGATTACCTCAACATCATGTTTATCCCCAGCAGTGGTGAGATGGTTGTGTTTATTAGTGCCTTTGTTGGAGCTTGCATTGGCTTTTTATGGTACAACGCCTATCCAGCGCAAGTCTTCATGGGCGATACCGGAAGCCTTGCTTTAGGAGGAATCATTGCCGTGTTTGCCATTGCCATCAGAAAAGAACTACTCATCCCCGTATTGTGCGGCATCTTTTTAATTGAAAACCTCTCTGTAGTTATTCAAGTGGCTTATTTCAAGTACAGCAAGAAGCGCTTTGGAGAAGGCAGGAGGGTGTTTTTAATGGCCCCACTTCATCATCATTACCAAAAGAAAAACATTCCTGAACCCAAAATCGTCGCTCGTTTTTGGATTGTAGGGATCATGCTCGCAGTCATCACCATTGTTACCCTCAAGCTCCGATGAACCAAACGCGCACCTACATATTAGGAGCCGGAGAAAGCGGCGTGGGCAGTGCCTTGTTGGCTCAAAAACTCAATCACGAAGTTTTTGTGTCAGACATGGGCGTGATCAAAGCCGCGTACAAGGAAGAATTAATTGCGGCGGGGATTGACTTTGAAGAAGGACAGCACAACAGCGCCAAAATACTACAAGCAAGTCAGGTGATTAAGAGTCCGGGCATCCCAGAAAACGCGCCTTTGATTGTTCAGCTTCGCGAAGCAAATATCCCTGTGATTTCTGAGATTGAATTTGCTGGAAAGTACTGTACTGCGAAGAAAGTTTGCATCACCGGAAGCAATGGAAAAACCACAACTACCCTCCTCACCTATCACTTATTGAAGCAAGGCGGATTGAATGTTGGTTTGGCCGGGAACATCGGAAAAAGCTTTGCACGTCAAGTTGCCTTTGAAGACAAAGACATTTATGTGCTCGAGCTCAGCAGCTTCCAATTGGATGGGTGTTATGAATTCAAGGCAGACATCGCCATGCTTTTGAACATAACTCCAGATCACCTGGATCGCTATGATTATCAGCTCAGCAATTACGCTGCAAGCAAGTTCAGAATCATCCAGAATCAAGGTCCGGAAGACCACTTCATCTACAATTTTGACGACCCCATTATAAGCGAAGGCGTAAAAGCCAGTAAACCACTCGCTATTCATTACCCCATCACATTAAGCAATCATTCAGTACCGCCATTTGACCAGGGCGCCTTCTGTTTTGAAGACCAATTGAACATCATAATCCAAAACCAACAATTTACCATGAAGATCCAAGATCTCGCCTTACAAGGCAAACACAACCTATTCAATTCAATGGCATCAGGAGTAACTAGCCGCATTTTCGAATTGAGAAAAGAAAACGTTCGCGATAGCCTCACCAACTTTGAAAACATTGAGCACCGACTCGAGAATGTGGGCAAAGTCAACGGAGTTACCTTTATTAACGACAGTAAAGCCACCAACATTAATTCAACTTGGTATGCGCTTGAGAGCATCGACAAACCAATCATTTGGATTGCTGGCGGTGTTGACAAAGGCAACGATTACAGCGAGTTGTACGAAATGATTGACGACAAGGTAAAGGCCATCATTTGTTTAGGAACAGACAACAAAAAATTACGCGCCGCATTTACCGGTAGAGTTGGACAAGTGTTGGAAGTGCGTTCTGCAGACGAAGCTGTTCGTTTGGCTTACGACCTTTCTAGTGAGGGAGACACCGTGCTTCTTTCGCCCGCTTGTGCTTCTTTCGATCTATTCGAGAATTACGAAGATCGCGGACACAAATTCAAGCAAGCAGTACGTCGCCTTTAATCTTTTACTGGCATGCAAGCAATCCTCAAACGACTCCAAGGAGATAGGGTGATATGGATGGTGGCAATTTTGCTCTCCATTGTATCGCTCCTGGCTGTTTACAGCTCAATATCTTCCTTGGCATATAAGAACGATGGGAATTCACTGAAGTTTCTATTCAAGCACCTCATGATGTTGGTTTTGGGCTTGGGTACGATGTTCGTGGTTCACCGGATGAAGTTCAGGTACTTTTCTCGTTTATCTCAAATCATGTTTTGGGTAGCCGTAGGAATGCTTGCGTTTACCTTGTTTTTCGGGGTGAATTATAACAGTGCGACACGTTGGATCCGTATTCCTTTTATTGGAATCACTTTTCAAACCTCTGATTTCGCGAAGATTGCTTTAATAACACATGTAGCGCGACTGCTGAATACCAACAGAACCATTCTCCATGATTTCTGGAAAGGTGTTTGGCCCATCATTTGGCCCATATTACTTGTTTGCGCCTTAATTCTACCTGCCGATTTTAGTACCGCAGCGCTTTTAGGTGCCACCTGTTTTCTCTTGTTGTTTATTGGTGGAGTTCCATTGAAACACATGTTGAAACTTGTTGGTATAGGTATTGCCGGTTTAGCGCTGCTCTACCTCGTTGGCAAAGCCGCTCCTGGTCTCATCCCTCGATTCGATACTTGGATTGCTCGTATTGAAAACTTCAACAACGATGACGCTGATGGAAACTATCAAATCGACTTTGCACAAGTGGCCATTAATGAAGGTGGATTATTTCCTTCAGGACCAGGAACTGGGAATTCGAGGAACTTTCTACCTCACCCCTATTCCGACATGATTTACGCCTTTATTATTGAAGAATATGGTGCCATACTCGGAGGTTTTGGGCTTTTATTGCTCTATCTCATCTTCATGTACCGGAGCATCAGAACAGCTACTCGAACACCAAAACATTTTGGAGGTTTACTTGCCTTGGGCTTGGGCTTTATGCTCACTTTCCAAGCCTTAATCAATATGGCCGTTGCCGTGAAGTTATTTCCTACAACAGGGCAGCCCCTACCACTCGTTTCCATGGGAGGAACATCCATCGTCTTCACCTGCTTGAGCATCGGAATGATCTTGTCTGTAAGTCGCAGCGTGTACAATAAAGAAGAGTGGGAAGTTGAGAACGAAATTATTCCAGAAGGAAAGCAAAACGAAAACAACTATGGCATTGCGTAAGGTCATTATCAGCGGAGGAGGAACCGGAGGGCACATCTACCCTGCTTTGGCCATCGCTGAAGAAATAAAGCAGCGCTTTCCTGAAGTAGACATTCTCTTTGTCGGGGCTATTGGCCGAATGGAAATGGAAAAAATCCCAGCAGAAGGCTATCCTATTGAAGGCTTGTGGATTACAGGTATTGAAAGAAAAATCTTCAGTAAAAAGAACTTATCGTTCCCATTTAAGCTAATTTCAAGCCTCACAAAGGCAAAAGCCATCATCAAGAAATTTAAGCCTGAAGTTGTTATTGGAGTTGGTGGATTTGCTAGCGGACCTCTACTGCATGTTGCCAGTAAGCGAGGAATTCCCACCCTCATTCAAGAACAAAATTCATTTCCCGGAATCACCAACCGAATATTAGCAAAGAAAGTTGACCGGATTTGTACTGGGTTTGATAATATGAATCACTGGTTTCCAAAAGCCAAAACCCGGTACACCGGCAACCCTATTCGCATGGGCGTATTGAAGGCTGAAGAAAGCGCTTCAAACGCCCGTGCACATTTTTCTCTGGATGAAAACAAACCCACGGTATTTATCATGGGTGGAAGTTTAGGTGCAGCCAGCATCAATAAAGCCGTACAAATTCATCTCGCCAAACTTAATGAAGCAGGAATTCAGGTGCTTTGGCAAACCGGAAAACGCTATTTGCCCGAAGAAGAAGCTTGGCTCCGAACACAAAAGCTCACTGGAGTTGTGGCTACTGATTTCATTTCGAGAATGGACCTCGCTTACATCGCGGCCGACGTGATTGTAAGCAGAGCCGGCGCCATGAGCATTGCTGAACTTGCTATTGTGGGCAAGCCCTGTGTTCTCGTGCCTTCGCCCAATGTTTCAGAAGACCACCAGACCAAGAATGCACTCAGCATGACCGAAAGCGGCGCGGCGATTTTACTAAAAGACCAAGAGTTGGACGAAAAATTAGGTGAAACGCTGCACCAATTAATGACAGACAAAAGCGCTTACGTACAAATGGCAAGTGCCATGAAAAAGCTCGCTCGACCGAAAGCCGCAGCAGCAGTTGTTGACGAAATTATTGACTTGTGTAAAGCATGAAACTAGATCAAATAAGCAGTGTTTATTTTATCGGTATTGGCGGCATCGGGATGAGCGCCCTGGCTCGCTATTTCCACAAGGTGAATAAGCGTGTTTCTGGTTACGACAAAACGCCCAGCAGAATCACCGAAGAACTTGAGCAAGAGGGAATCGAGCTAACATTCAATGAAGGTGTAGAAGCCCTGCCTTCTTTTTTAATGAATGAAAACAAATTGGACACCCTGGTGGTGTACACGCCTGCTATTCCCGCAAGTCATCCTCAACTCATCTACCTCAGAGCGCAGGGCTATCAAGTGATTAAACGAAGTGCTGCTTTGGGCATCATCACCGCGAAGCACAAAACAATAGCCGTTGCAGGTACGCATGGTAAAACGAGCACCTCTTCCCTCATTGCGCATATACTGCAAAACAGTGGAATGGGATGCAATGCATTCTTAGGAGGCATTGTTTCTGGTTATAACACCAATTTGCTTTTTTCTGGTGAAGATGCTTGGACCGTATTGGAAGCCGATGAGTATGATCGTTCCTTCCTCAGTTTACACCCTCAACTTGCCGTAATTACTTCAATTGACCCTGATCATTTGGACATTTATGGCGATCAAGAGGAGTTCAAAGCCGGTTTTCAAGCATTCGCCAATCAAGTAAAAAAAGGGGGCAAGTTGTTTTTGAACGAAAGCATTGAGCAACTTGAATCGCCCGCTAAGATCGAGACTTACGGAAAGGCTGCACCCTTGAATGCCCATTTCACTTCAGCCCAAAAAATAGGAAAGCAATGGGTTTTCGATATTGTTTTGGGCAAGGAACGTATTGAAAACATTAATTACAGCATGCCAGGCGAACACAATCAGGCCAACGCTACTGCAGCTGCCATGGTTTGTTTGGAAGCCGGTTTAAGTCTTGACGCCATAAAAGCAGGCATTGAAAGTTTCAAAGGCGTTTATCGCAGGTTCGAATACCATTTGAACAGCGAAAAGGGCGTTTATATTGACGATTACGCACATCACCCTACAGAATTGAAAGCCGCTATTCAAGCCGCACGCGAACGTCACCCAGAAAAAATAATTTGCGGAATATTTCAACCTCACCTATTTTCTCGAACAAGAGATTTTGCTGATGAATTTGCGCAAGCCCTTGATTTACTTGATAAAATCGTGCTTTTAGACATCTACCCCGCACGTGAAATTCCCTTGGAAGGAATTGATTCACAATGGTTATTGGATAAAATCTCAAACCCCTATAAAAAGTGCGTTTCTAAAGTGCGTTTATTGTCTGAATTAGCAAAGCTCGATTTTGACGTGTTGCTGAGCTTAGGTGCTGGCGACATAGACCGCATGGTTCCTGAGATTGCAGCTTGGATGAAAAATAGAACACCTGTGCTTTGAAGAAAAAAGCCATTAAAAATATCGCCTTGTGGTCGCTCATTTCGACCTTTTGCCTTGTCCTCTTTGGCTTTTCCCAAAAAGAACAGGGCGAGTCTGCGTGTTGGAAAATGGAGATTTCAGTGAAGCAGTTGGAGGGCATGTATTTCATCGACAATGCAGCTGTTGAAAATAGAATATTGGATTTAGGTAGCCCAATTCTAGGCAGCACATTGAACGATATCAACATCAACCAAATACAGAAGCACCTTGAAAAAATGCCTTCGGTAAAAAGTGCTACGGTTTATCCTTCGGTTGATGGTGTTTTGAAAGTAAGGGTGGAGCAAAGAATGCCCGTTTTGCGCATCATTAATCCTGATGGAGAAAGCTACTACATTGATGAAGAAGGAAAGAAAATGCCGCTTTCCGATACCTACACCGCAAGGGTTTTGGTTGCTGTAATGGCAAAGCCGGAAGCGCTAGCAACAAGTGCTTCCCCATACCAAATTGCTACTAATCCAGATCTTGCTCCAAACAGTTTGCTCGACGATGTTTTTGCCTTGCAACAAGTGCTAGATCGTGACCCATTTTGGTCGGCACAAATTGAACATCTCTTTGTGAAGGGCAACGGAGAAATAGAAATGATCCCAAGAGTGGGGAGTCAGCGCATCGTACTTGGCAAAGCCGAGCGCATCGAGCGTAAACTAAAAAAATTGAAGGCCTTTTATGACGCCACTGTGCACACAAGAGACCTCAACAAGTACAAAACAATCAATCTCAAATATAGAGATCAGGTAGTGTGCGAACGCTATTATTAATAAGGGAATACAAGCAGAAATTGATACGGATATGGAATCAGAAATCGTCGTAGGACTAGACATCGGTACAACAAAAATCGCCTGCCTCGTGGGTAGACGCACCGAACACGGAAAAATTGAAATTCTCGGCTATGGAAAAAGCGAGTCAGTAGGTGTCACAAGAGGGGTCGTCTCAAACATTGAGAAAACCGTTGACTCCATCAAAGCTGCAGTTGCTCAGGCAGAGGAAATGTCGAAGGTTTCCATCAATGTAGTGAATGTGGGCATTGCTGGCCAGCATATCAAAAGTATCCAACACCGCGGACTCCGTACCAGAGATAATTTGGACGAAGAGATTTCAATGCGCGACATCAATGCTTTGGTTGAAGACATGCACAAATTGGTGATGCTTCCTGGTGAAGAAATCATTCATGTTCTTCCACAAGAATTCACTGTAGATAACGAACAAGGCATTAAAGAGCCTATCGGGATGTCGGGAATTCGTCTTGAAGCAAACTTCCATATCATTACCGGACAAATTGCCGCTGCCCGCAACATCTATAAGTGTGTGAGTAAAGCCGGACTTGAGGTTCAGGACTTGATTTTGGAGCCCCTTGCTTCTGCTGCTTCTGTTTTGAGCGATGAAGAAAAAGAAGCTGGAGTTGTTTTGGTTGATATAGGTGGTGGTACCACAGATATTGCCATTTTCCAAGAAGGCATCATCAGACATACCGCTGTTATTCCCTTTGGTGGTAACGTGATTACAGAAGACATCAAGAGCGGTTGTACCATCATGAAAAAGCAAGCTGAAGAACTCAAGCGCAAGTTTGGTAGTGCTTTGGCTTACGAAATGAAAGAAAACGAGATTGTTTGTATCCCAGGTTTGAGAGGACGTGAGCCGAAAGAAATTTCTGTGAAAAACCTTGCTCACATCATCCAAGCTCGTATGGAAGAAATCATTGAGCACGTTCACTATGAAATTCGCAATAGCGGTTATGAAAACGACCTCATTGGTGGAATTGTTGTTACCGGTGGTGGATCTCAAATGAAGCACATTACGCAGTTGTTTGAATACATGATTGGTACCGATTGCCGTATTGGTTTACCCAACGAGCACATGGCCAAAGCACCTAGTGACGATATTATCAGTCCGCTCTTTGCAACCGGTGTTGGTTTGGTGATTAAAGGCTATGAAAAAATGCCTAAACCAATGCGCCAAGAGCAGAGTGAAGCAGAACACGTGCGCAAGAAAAGAGAAGAAAAAGGACCAAATGCTTTCTTGAAAAAGATCAAAGAGTGGTTCGAAAACGAAGAAGAATAGCGTTTTCAACAATTGAACGTGAATGCATTGAATAAATTTTTGCTGAAGACGTTCGCAAATTAATTTTCTTAGAGTCAGGACAATTGTGAACAGCGCACACATTAAAAGCGCTGAATATCAAACTAATAGTAGGAGCATGGACGAACAGAATTTCGAAATGATGCGCTTTGATTTGCCGAAAGATCAATCATCAATCATCAAAGTCATCGGTGTAGGTGGTGGCGGAAGTAACGCCGTTAATTATATGTATGAGCAGGGCATCAAGGATGTGGACTTCATTGTTTGCAATACAGATGCACAAGCGCTCGACAAAAGCCCAGTGCCGGTTAAGGTACAATTGGGTGCTACACTCACCGAAGGACGTGGTGCAGGTTCTCTTCCTGAAGTAGGACGAAATGCCGCTGTTGAAACTTTGGAAGACATCAAGGCCATTTTATCTAAGAACACCACCATGGTGTTTATTACCGCAGGAATGGGTGGTGGTACCGGTACTGGAGCCGCTCCTGTTATCGCTGCTGCAGCTCGTGAAATGGGCATCCTCACTGTTGGAATTGTCACCGTTCCCTTCCTCTTTGAAGGAAAACGTCGTTCAACTCAAGCCGAATCTGGTTTGCAAGAAATGCGTGAAGCCGTTGATACCCTTTTGGTCATTCGAAACGACAAACTCAGAGAGCTCTACGGAAACCTCTCGCTTAAAAAAGCCTTCGACCATGCTGATGAAGTGCTTTGTACAGCAGCAAAAGGTATTGCGGAAGTTATTACGCTTACTGGTGAAATTAACGTCGACATGAACGACGTGAACACCGTGATGAGAAACAGTGGTGTTGCCATCATGGGATCTGGTAAAGCTTCTGGTGAAGGTAGAGCAATGAAAGCCGTAACTCAAGCACTTGAGTCGCCACTATTGAACGATAACGATATCACTGGTGCCAACTTCGTCCTCCTCAACATTACCTACGGAATGGATGAAGTTTTGATGGATGAAATCACAGAAATCACAGACCATATCCAAGAGAAAGCAGGTATGAGTGCCGAAGTAATTTGGGGCTATGGTGCCGATGAAACTTTGGATGAAGACCTGTGCATTACTGTTATTGCAACCGGATTCAAAGCAAATGAAATCGATGCCGGTTTGCCTGTTCAAGCGCCTAAGACCGTAAAACACAATTTGTCTGAAGTTCAAGGAAAAGAAATTACAGCTCCAGTTAACTCGCCAACCGCTTCCACTCAGCAAAACAATTACATCACATTTGAAAGCGAAGAGGCAGCTCCCTTTTTGAAAACAAATGAACTTGCTGAAGATGCAGAAGAAACTAGCAAGGAAGAAACTCCAGCCCTTGGAGGATTCACTTTCCACGCTTTAGAAAGCGACAGTGAGGAACTCAGCAACAAAGAAATCACTCCAACCCTATTCAACCTCAACGAAGAGGAAGAAATAAAGAGCGAAGAAGTATCAACAGACCACTTGAACCTTCAAGAACTTGAAACTCCGGAAGCTCAAAAACCCGTTTATTACACCTTGGAAGACGACAGCCCTAGTGCTGCTCCAAGTACTGAGATCACAGACAGCTTTAAGCACGAAGAACAAGCGCCTTACAGCGAAGAGCGTCCGAGCAGACAAGAACTCACCAACAGAAACCGCGAACGCGAGCAACGCATTCGCGAGTTCACAGTGATATTGAAAACTCCAAACGGTTTGAGCGACCTCGAAAACGAGCCGGCTTACCGCAGAAGAGAAATTCAACTCGACAATACGCCTCACTCTGCAGACTCTAGCGTATCGCGCTATACCTTGTCTGAAGAACAAGACGAAGACGGGAACAAAAAAATCAACTTGAAGGGCAACAACCCCTTCTTGCATGATAATGTAGATTAATAAGTAGTTTTGGTTAAAGCAAAAGCCCCTGATGTAACTAGTACTTCAGGGGCTTTTCTTATTTTTACCGCAAAATAGCAGCCATGAACATTACAGAGCAGATTCAAAACGACATCAAAGAAGCCATGAAAGCCAAAGACCGTGAACGTCTTAGTGCCTTGCGCGACATCAAATCAAAACTCCTTTTGGAAATGACCAAAGACGGAGGTGATGGTGAAGTGGATGAAAATGCCGCTCTGAAAATTTTAAATAAGCTATACAAACAACGCACCGACGCCGCTGCCATCTACAAAGAGCAAAATCGTCAAGACCTCTACGATGAGGAAATGAGCCAAGCGAAAGTGATTAAATCCTACCTCCCTGAGCCCTTAAGCAACGAAGAAATCGAAGCAAAGGTTCAAGCCATTATTAGCGAAATGGGTGCCAATGGAATGGGTGATATGGGCAAGGTCATGGGACAAGCTACTGCGCAACTTGGTGCTCGTGCGGACGGAAAAACCGTTTCGGCTATCGTAAGAAAATTACTTGCCTGAATCGGCGCGTAAGCTTTCCTTCTCAATTTTACGCATCGCTTTCTCGAAATCACGCATGTTGTCTTCGATGTACTCCATGTCAGGAACAAGCTTTCTGTAGCTCTCCTCGTACACGAATTTTGCTACAGGCTGTTCAAATGCAGACACATCAGCATCTTCAGGTGCCGTGAAAAGCAACATGTCTAATTTTAATGTTAGACCCTTTTTGGTGACTTCCAACTTGCGCGCGTCAATTTCAACCTTTTTATTCACGTAGTCTTTACCTCCAAAAGTCATGGTATAGACCTGACCAACAGGCAAGTTAAACTCGTATTCGCCATCTTCATTGGCTTTAAACGCAATATAAATTTCATCTTCAGGTGTAGAAACTACGCACCAGGTATTGGCCGCATCAAGCATTGAACCATCGGCCCATTGCAGGTTTTCCATGTTTCCATAGACCAAGAAATAATCACCACTGTTTGGTTTTGGCGTAGCAGCCATTAACACTGCTCCCAAGAGCAAAAAGGACATCATTTTCATACTTTTCAGTTTAAGAGGGGCGCCTTTTCCTGCTTTCCGCTAAAGTTGCTTTCCATCGGTCGCTTCAACATCTCGCTTTAAGGAGCTTCCTGCGGTCGCTCTTAAATCAAGTGTTTCAGTGTCCGTTGTTCAAGCAAGCTATCGCTTCAATCAGGGGCGCTGTGCCTCATTTACGGAAAGCGCTTACAAATGTTTCAGACTTAATGGTTTGGCATAAAGTTCAAAAGAGTTTGACTTTGCTTGCTGGAGAGAGCTACCGGCTTAAGTAAGCCTAATTTTTGTTCCTAAAAACAGGCTATCGGCTTAGAGCGCAAAGGCCCACCACACTTAGAACACCGACCTTCATCACCCAGAAAAAAAGCAAGTTCTTAACACCGCATCAGAGGGCTATCGGCTTAAGTAGCCCAAATTCTCCACACACACTTCCTCCCGAGTCGGCAACTCCCCTAGCCTTTCAAATAACGCCAAATCATCAACACCCCAAACACCCCCATCATCACCACAAAAATCAATCGAAAGCGCTTTTCACTGAGCCGCTTAAGTAAACTCTTTCCCAAAAAATTTCCTGCTGCTGCACCCAAGCCTAAACACAAAGCCGGAACGAGCATATCCTTACTTAAATCACCAAAAAAAGCATAAGCCGGAAGCTGAACCATCGCCAGCAAAAAAGAATTCATGGCCTTGGTAGCCACTAAAGCCTCCTTTTTCATCGCGTAATTCAAGTAGAAAGGGTTTAAAACCGGACCAGTTGCACCAACAACAGTACTTAAATTGGCCACCAAAAATCCTACTACAGAAAAAGCTTTTAGGGGCATTTTAAAGCTTGCTTTGGTTTTTTTGAGTAAAGAATAAATTGACGCCAACAAGAGAAACAAGCCCAAGATCAAAGGCAAAAGCGCTGCTTCCATCTGAGCAAAAAGCCAAGCCCCAGTGATTCCACCCAGCAAAGCAAAGGGAAAATACCAACGCACCACTTGCCAATCGATGTACGACCAAAATAAGATCAAGCGACTGGGTCTGCCTAAAAAGTTTCCTGCCTGAACCAAAGGAACGGCCATTTTTCCACCGTAAAGGAATTGCACTAAAGGCAGAACAATCATCGCTCCTCCTCCACCTGCGATGGTGCTAAAAGCAAAGGCAGCAAAGCCCGCGAAAAACAAAAGGAGCAAATCCATGGATGCAATATTAGTTCACATCAATGAATTTCCTCCTTTTAAAAACGCCAAATCGCTTTGCAAATAAGGCTGCTCAGTTTTTACAAACTCGAATCAGGAATACCAATATGGATAATTCTGCTACCGCTTTGTCCTAAAGGCTGCGTGCTCTTGCCAATCACAATTCCAGATTGAGGCGCATTGTATCTTGCAACAACATCGCCATAAACATTTCTAAGCAAGGCAATTTCTTCCCCCTTCTCTACCTCATCGGTCAAATCGGGTTTCACCTCGAGAATACCTCCTTTATCGGTATACATCCAGAATGATGAGCGACACAATACGGGCGGCGTTTCTGCAACTGTTAGTGGTTTGTCTATCATTCCTAAGTTCACCATTACATTGATGATTCCTTCTACACCCGACCGAATCATGCCGCGCTGAAAGCGGTTGGGATTACCAACCTCAACGGTAATCGCTTGAATACCCAATTCTGCCGCTGCAGAGCGCAAGGTACCATCTGCTCCAGCGTTGTTTAGAATGATTTCTGGCTGCTGAAGTAAGGCCATCTCACGGTTCATCTCGTTGCTCAAATCGGCCCGAACATAAAAACTGTTCGCTCTACCAAAACTGGCGGTATGAAGATCGATCAAGTAATCAAACTCCTTCACCACACGGTCCATAAAGCGATGCGCATATACGTCGCTCTCATTTCCATGCGCTTTTCCTGGCATGATGCGGTTCAAATCAACGCCATCAGAAAAACGGCGGTCCAACTGCAAAGCGGCAGGCACATTCACCACTGGAACGGCAATGAGGGTTCCGTTCAACTTTTTTGGGTCGATGATTTTAAACAAGTCTTGAACCACTTTCAATCCGTTCAATTCATTTCCATGAACCAAGGCTGTAATGCCCAGTACCGGTCCATCACCCAGCCCCCTAGCGGTCATCAAAGGCAAATTTACACTTTGCCCAATTCCGTTTTCGATTATTCGCATACGGTAACGAATAGCCGAACCAGGAGTCAACTGACTAAGGTCTAGTCGCTCCAGAATTTCATATTTCTCCATCATTCCATCAACTCATTTAAAAGTTTCGGGTCGTCGTTTAGCGACATAAATAAGGCTTTTTTCAACTGCCCTTTTTTGTTCAACAAACGTTCAGACATTTGATCAATGGCAATCATGCTCAACACTGATTGCATAAATCCATCAATCAACTCATCCAAGCCCACACCTGTTTTATTGAAGCCCTTGCGGTCCATAAGCAGCAAACGCTCGGTATCAGAGCCCCAGCCTTCTTCCTTCTTGAAAGATAAGTTGGTTCCCAATACACTCCAAGAATCGAGATTATCTCCCGCTTCAGCTGGTAGTGGAACTCCTGCTCTCCTTCCATAAATCGCCATGGGCTTAAAACCACTTGGCGTGTGTTGAATCACCATTCGTAAGTCGAAAGCATACCAACGCCCACGCTTATCAGGCATGGTTCCAACATGATACAGCGTTCCAAGTTTCGTTCTTGAACTCCAGGCGCTGTTTCCAATCAAGCTCTGCACAATAAAACGGTCGTAACGATTGGGCAAGGCCATAAAGGCCTCCAACTCCCGCTCAGAAGTGATGGTATAAACCCCTTGCCCAGCATTGCTGTAAGGCACTTTTACCACCGCATGTCCGCCCATCTTCTCTACCCAAATTGGTACTTCGTTTTTAGACACGTCCCAAATGGTTTCAGGGGTGTGAATTCGAATTCCGCCAAGCTCCAATTCTGTATTGAACAAGTCGTAAGCCTTACTTGCAATCAACTTATTTCTTCCGCCCGCTACACAAGTAATTATTGGGTTGAGTACTTGCGTTTTCGAACTCATTGGAAAGCGACTCCAAGGCTGTTGAGTGACGTACCTGAATAGCGCGCGCACCGGTTTCCACTCCTCATCAATATGCTCTCTGATAAAAAAGGTGCGATCTTCAAATTTCACCAAGGAAGTATCGTAATCGCTGTGATAAGGAACCAGGAAGACCTCCTCGTTATAAACGTCGGCCATTGCTGCTGCATAACCGCGTGCTTCCATCAAGTTTTTGTCATAAAACACGGCTAAACAGCCTTTAATCTGCCGTTTTCGCTGAAGGTGCTGCTTGAAACTGTGTTCCATGTAATGTTTATAGCCGCCCATTTCCTGGTAATCATCGAGCAAAGGCATCGATTTTTGACCAGACGGACTGCTGTTGTTTTCAATGATCACCATGCGTCTGTTGCCCTTATCGTTGGTACAATAGATCAAGTCTGTGCCTGAATGCACATAGTGTTTAGGTTGGTAGGTGAGCCATTTATTCACCGCTTCTGGATCTGCTTCTGGGTGAAGGTGACAGTAGCGTTGTTTAATTTGGTCAAGCGACATATTGAAAAAGAATTGCACCATTGGATGGATGGTTGCATTTCTAACTTCAGGGTACCAGTACTGTTCTGGTTCGGCTTGGCCCGGCTCAAATCGTGTAATTTCCATAGTTTTAGTCTTCTCCGTCGCTTTCTTTATCTGCATCGCTGCCAAGTGGCCCGCGAACATAAATTAATGAAAGAATGCGCTGAGCATTCGTTTTTTGTGGGTGATCGGCCAGTACAACTTTGAAGCTTGTTCCGTTGTACATGGGCCAAGACAATTGATATTTATACGCTTGTTTATTTTCGATGGTGTCTGCTAAAAACACTGTTCCTTGTTCGTCTTTAAATGTATAAAGCGAACGATTTCCTTCTTTGCTGAACTTCTCAAAAACCAATACTTTGCCTTTTGTGGCATCTTGCGCTAGGCAGGCCAAAACAGCGCATACCAGCAGCAGGGTGAAAATGTATTTCATCTCAATTCTATAAGTTAACAATAAAATAGCGGCTTTACGTTCATCGGTAGAAATACCGATCCTTTCATCACGAACGTTGGTGGCTGAAGTGCTCCTCACCGAGAAACAACATCATGGTTGGTAGGACCTTTCTGTGCGGCACAAAGAATTAATACAGCAACAATAATTAAAAAAACAATAGCCTTAAAGCTCCACATCAATGATTCCCAATTTTTTCATGAGAAAGGTGGCATTCATGGTATCGCAAACACCAGGTTTTAAGCGGTAATCAAAGGATAAATCATCGCCCTTAATATCAGCAGCAAAATGCACATTCTTCATCTTGGGGTAATCTTGAGTGATGCTGCACAAGCTCAAATCATGCGTCGCCACCATACCGGCAACCTTGTATTTCATGAGCTGACGAACAAAAGACTGAGAACCCGATGCCTTATCGTTAGAATTGGTTCCCTTGAGGATCTCATCCAATAAAACCACCATTGGTCTTTCTTGTTTAGCCATGCTGATGAGCTGGGCCAGGCGCTCCAGTTCGCTCAAAAAGTACGACTTGCCCTCTTGTAAAGAATCTGTGGTGCGCATGGAGGTGAATAAAGGTGCTGCACTAAACACGAATGATGTGGCCATAACAGGAAGACCAGTATTAGCCATAACGTAGGCACAGCCTACTGTTCTCAGATAGGTGCTCTTTCCGGCCATGTTTGCCCCAGTAATGATGTTGAAGCTGGGGAATTCTGGCAAATCAACTGCGTTACTCACTCCTTTACTGTGCAGCATAAACGGGTGCTTGAGTTGCTCAGCCTGTACCGCCACACTATCATCAAAACTCGGATACACACTCTCTTGAGCAACATGATGTGCCCAAGTTCCAAGCGAACTCAACATTTCCAGTTCAGCCAAAATGGAAAGCCATGTATTGAGGTGAACACCATGATTTTCGAGCCAAGACATGAGCCTTCTTTCAGATCTAAGGTCTTGAACAAACAAGGCGTTCAATACAATCACCGCGAGTAAATTGTTGCGCTGATCAAACATTTCAACAATGCCTGCGAGTTCTTTTATGGCTTTATTCGCCGCTACAACTTCATCGGCCAGTTGCTTTAAATGAGGAGCGTCATTGGGCACTTGAGGAGCTGCGTTAAAAAGATGTTGAAGGGTGTCTAAGCTTTGCTTGGTATGTCCTAAATTATTACTTAACTCATTGTGAATTTTCAAGCGGCTTCCTACCAAAGACATTGGGATGATGAAAAGAAGCAACATGAGTGATATTGAAATAACACCAAAGTAAGCTCCCAGAATAGCCAAAACCGAATAAACGGGCGCCACATACATCGCCAATTTTGTCCATGCAGGAGCTTGTCGATGAACGGGCGCACTACACCATGATTTTAGCGCAAGCATGGCTGCATGAGTTTGTTGAAGTAGGCTTCCTGCTGCCCTCATCTGGAGTCGCCACTCGTGTGCTTTGCTGGCTTCTTTGCATAGCGCTTGCCTGCCTTGTAAAACGGGTTCACTCGCATCAATAGTGCTTATTCTTTTGGCCAACAAGGCCTTTCCATCGATGGTATAACAGCGGTTGAGCAGGTGAAATATCGAATTAGCACCAAAAAGATCGAGATCGTGCGCGAAAGGGTGTCGAGGAGGGAGTTCTGCTTCATAAACGCTCAAGTTGGGTAGTGCACCGTCCATTACTGCAAGCTCGTCATCAAGGCCTGCCTTCAGTGCCTTTTGAAACACCAAGCTTTGCTTTACCAACTTGTGCCGCTTCACCAAAAAAAGGAAAGCAAGGAGCCCCAGCAATAAAATCAAGGAAAAGATAGTGCCTTGCGTGAAGCTCAAATAAACCCCAAGAACAAAGACAGAAAAACTTAATAATCGAAAAACAACCAGTTGTTGCAAGCGCTTCTTGAGTCGTGCAATATCCTTATTTGCGGAGTTTCTTCTATTAATATACCCTTCTTTCGCTTCCTTGTTCATGGTCCAAATCTAAGACCTTTAACAGAAATTTCACATTTAGTTGTTGCAACATCTATTGTACTTACATATATTTGCATCGATATGAGTATTGAAGAAGACATACAACAAACAAAATTCGCCAGCCCTCAACAAAAGGTGATGATCAATGTTTTGTACACGAGTAGTTGGTTGAACGGGGTACAGACACGATTTTTCAAAGGATACGATCTTACACCGCAGCAATACAACATATTACGAATTTTACGCGGACAGCAAGGCGAGGCCATTACATTGAACGACATCTCGTGCAGGATGATTGATAAAATGAGCAACACGTCTCGCCTGGTTGAGAAATTGCGATTAAAAGGACTTCTCGAACGAAATCCGGGGCAAGAAGATCGACGACAAGTAGAAGTGAACATCACCCAGAAAGGAATCCACCTCTTGAATGAGATTGATGGTCCGATTATGGACATGCACGCCACAATGGAACTAAGCAACGAGGAGGCCGAAACGCTCAATCGTTTACTAGATAAACTAAGAACATAATTATTTCACCAATTAAATTAAATTTTATGAAACGCGCATTATTATCATTGACTTTGGCAGTATTTGCCCTTACTGCAATTGCAGGAAACGACGACGGATCTAAACTTGCTGTTGATAGCAAATCAAGCACCATGGCTTGGAAAGGTTCGAAAGTTACTGGATCACACGTTGGAACAGTTGCTATCCAAAGCGGTTCAGTTGAAACAGACGGAAAAACCATTTCTGCTGCAACAGTGAACATCGACATGAAAACCATCGCTTGCACAGATGCTGACATGAACGATAAGTACAAAGGAAAATTGGTAGGTCACTTGAACTCTCCAGATTTCTTTAACGTGGCTGAACACGGAACGGCTACTTTCGATTTGAGCAAATTCGAAGCGAAAAAAGGTGAAAACGGCGCCAACTACTTGGTTACTGGAAAACTCACGATCAAAGGTATTACCCAAGTTATTTCTTTCCCAGCAACGGTAACCATGAAAGATGGTGAAGTAATTGTTGAAGCAAAAGTGGTGATCGATCGTACGAAGTGGGACATCAAATACGGTTCAGGATCATTCTTTGACTCATTAGGAGACAACATGATCTACGACGATATGGAAATTGACTTCCGTTTGGTAGCGAAAGCTTAATTTGATCTTATCAATCTTAGAGAAGCACTGCTGGTGAAAACCGGTGGTGCTTTTTTTTACCTCCGCCGGTTGCCCTTCTCATGAAAGAAATAACGCAAATCGATGGTGAAGTAATTACCATTAAGTGCAAGGTTAGCACGACTAACTTCCTGACCTTTTTGATAGTTCAACTGAGATATGGCCATGTCGTTAAACGGACGATGATAGCTGGCGCCCAGATAAAAACTGCCCTTGCTTTTATGTCGGTACTCAAAGCCCAAATTCGCCAAGAGCGATAATTGAACCCACCGCCTTTTCACAGTAGTTACTGCAAAATCATAAAAAAGCGTATCTCCCTCAACAGCGCTGCTCGCAAAGGTGCTGCTTGGGTACATGTCAATACTCATCCCTCCTGCTCCGTTCATCCACCATTCTTGCCCCAAACGAACGTAAATCAAGCCTTGCAAAGGGATTTCATACCCGGTAAAAGCAAAACGGGTACTCCCCGTAATCCCTTCCTCCTCGTCAACTCCCCTCACTTCATAATTTCGTCTTACCAGGTTGATGCCTGTTTCAACACTAAAAAAATCAGTAAAACCATGGCGAATCACCATTCCAAAGCACAAACTCGGTCTTGGCTCCCAAGATGCTTCAAGCACCCCATTATCTGACAATACCGTTTCAGCACTAAAATTAAAGTAGGAGTTGGGAACCAATGGTTTCACTTGAATTCCAAAGGTGGTCAAATCAGCTTGACCCTGAACCTGGAAAGCCATCAACACAACACATGTAAAAACCAGTATCCTCACCGCGATTTAATATATCCAACAATAGCTAATAATACGAAGAGTCCAGTTACCAGCACCAAAAGCACTCCCAAAAATCTGTTGGGAATCATCCTTCTACGATAGCGGGCATGACAAAGGTAATTGCAGTTTTCTGCATCTCCTCGATGGGAATTGGCCACACCAAAAAGCGTTACTGGCGGATCCACCTCTTCATCCAAATAACGTTCAAAAGGAATTTTTCGTTCCTCTAAAAGTGATTGAAAATGATCCGCATGCTCCTCTAGTCCGTATTGAAAAACGGTATAACGGTTATCGGCCGGGTGCTCGTAGAAGTTAACTATCCTCATTCAGTAATCCATTCGCTAACATACTCGAGCGGCTTGCGATGACTCTTAGGCCATTCTCCTGCTGGGTAACCCATGTAGAATAAACCCAAACATTTATCTTTTTCACCCAAGCCAAGAAACGCATTCATCTCTGGGGTGTAGATGAACTTTGGTGAACTCCAGAAACCGCCAATCCCGTAAGCCGTGCAAGTGAGATACATGTTCTGAACGGCACAGGCCACGGCTTGAATTTCTTCAATTTCCGGGATGCGCTCTGCCGCTTCACGCTCCATGCAAACAGCAATAATAACGGAGCTTTGTGATGGACGAAGTTGAAGTTTTTCTTGTTTTTTCGGGTTGAAGAGTTCTGCTGGTGTAGTTGCCTCATACAGCTCGGGCAAAAAAGCTTTGAGCTTGTCCAAACCACCATCCATAAACACTTTAAAACGCCACGGTTGAGTTAAGCCATGACTGGGAGCCCAGATAGCGTTATTCAAGATGTTCTCCACCATATCTCGCTGCACTTTTCTGCTCGAATAATCTTCGGGCTTCAACGATCTTCTGTGCTTGATCAGGGCGCTTATTTCACTCAAATTAAACCTCATAATTCCTATTTCCATTTAATGTTGCAACCCATACTCGGGCGTTGGCCTTCTGCTGGCACTTCTTTTCCGGCCAATAAAAGCTCAAATACTTGGCGCATGGCCTTTCCGTCATTTGGAATTCGATTCCCTGGACGAGAAGCATCCAATTCTCCTCGATACACACAACGGTCATCCTTATCAAAAACAGCAAAATCAGGCGTACATGCCGCATCATAAGCTTTCGCCACCGATTGATCTTCATCATACAAATAAGCAAAAGGAAAATCCATGGTTTTGGCGAGCTTCTTCATTTGAGCCGGACCGTCTTCTGGATAATTAGTAGCGTCATTGGCACTGATGGCCACCACCCCTATTCCGCGCTTCATGTAATGATTTGCCAAATCAACCAATTCTGCCCTCACATGAATAACATAGGGGCAATGATTGCAAATGAACATCACCAAAGTGCCCTTTTCTCCACGTATATCTTGAAAACTAAGTGTACGCTCGCTCACTACATCGGGCAAAGAAAAGGCTGGAGCATTGAACCCAAGTGGAATCGAAGTTGTTGGAGTTAAAGCCATGAGCTGTGTTTTTTGTCAAAATTACGGATTCGAAGGAAGCGGAAAACGCAAGCCTTGCAAAAATTTGTAGAACTTAATTGCTAAATTCATCTGAATGTTCCACTGCCGCCTCCTCGTATGTTTTTTCCTACTCAGCAGCCCCGCAATGGCTCAAGAAAAACTGGAGTCCTTTTCTTGGGGGCCGAAGGATTCCTTCCACGTTGAAGCAAATCGTTTGATTGAAGATACGGCCATCCTACACGGAACCTACGAAGCCTTTCTAAAGAGTCAAGTTTGGGCGAGCGGGGAGTTCAGAATGGGGAAAAAAACTGGAGCTTGGAGCTACTTCTTTCCTGGTGGCGCAATCAGGGCTGAAGGGAATTACACGCTCGGACTGAAAAATGGAGATTGGACCTTCTACCACAGTAACGGCCAAATCAGAGCCGAAGGGATGTTTATTCAGGGTGAAAAAGAAGGGGAATGGGTGAGTTACTATTCGAACGGACAAACCTACACGCTTCAAGAATACACGAAGGGCCTGCCTCAAAAACTCATTACATTTTATAGTTCTGGTGATTCGGCAATGATCAGAAAATACGAACATCAGCACAATACGCTGCGCATTGAACATCGCGGCTATTACAAAGCAGGACCAATGCACGAAACCTACAGCGCACTTGTTGACTTGGACGATCCCGTCATCAAAGCACTCGAAAACAACCAATACGACCGAGAACAACTGCTCTATTTTTCAAACGTCCCTCGAGAATTATTACTTCCAAAAACAAGCTTCCGTTTTGATGGAACCTATAAAAAACAACATGTAACTGGTCCGATTTGGGAGCATTTCATTTACGACGAAGGCAAGCTCCTCAACGTCATCCTTGCTCAAAACAAATGGGAACAATGGAGAAGCTTTGGAACAATTCAAGACGGCAACGGAAAGTTAATTCGCTACCACGCCAGCGGAGATACCGCCTCCATTGAAGAATACAAAGACGGCATTAAAAATGGGGGCTTCTATTATTTTGAACCCGGACAACGACTAAGGCAAAAAGGGCAATGGTGTGAGGGTGAAGCTTGTGGAAATTGGCTCACCTTTAATACCGATCTAAAGTTCGATAAAATCATCACCTTCGAAAGTCCTGAAAACTACGTGGTTCGTCTTTACGAACGTAAAAATCACCTTGACGCCATTGAACCTTATAAGCATCACCGACTCCATGGCGCGCGCATCAGCTTTAATCAATACGACGACACGGCGAGTTACTTGAACTACAAAAACGGCAAGCTAGAAGGACTCCAAAACTATTATGAAGGTGGCATCCTCTATCAAAGCGGTAAGTGCAAGCAAGACGTGCGAATACTCGATTGGCGCACTTACAACCTCCGAGGGAAGGTAAGTTTTCTTGAAAGGCTCAGCGCTCATTCTTATTGGAACAAAGAAATTAGCAAACCCATCAATACCCTTAATCGCTGGATGCCTTCAGATGAAATGGATTTTCGCCTAACCTTCACCCAAGAAGAAGTGTATGCCGATTATCTCGAAGAACTCACCTACGTCATCAATGGTCGATTATTCAGGGTGAATAAAGCCTTGCACCGTTCAGATGGAGACGTGGTTTTCCGAATAGATTTGGAAAACACCGGGCAAGTGCGATCTTTGGAGTGCGTAAAATTTGGGGATAATACCTTGTATGAAGAAGGACGAAAATTGCTTGAAGGCATGTTCTTCGCAATTCCCAAAACCGTTTTGGGTGTTCCTCAAGACAGTGATTTTTTGATCTCAATTTATTTTCAACCGATATGAAAAGCATCATCATTACCGGAGCCGGAAGTGGCATCGGACAAGCAGCAGCAATTGAACTCGAAGCGGCCGGACATCGACTGATTCTGGTAGGACGAACTCAATCCAAGCTCGACAGTACCTTGGCCTCACTCCAAAAGCCCCAAATCCACCACACCTTGTCGGTAGACATCGCTGATGCTGAAGCCTTCAACAAAGCGCTAAAAACAATCAAGGCGAGCGAACTCAACATCTTCGCCATTTTCGCCAATGCCGGTATTGGTGGAGAAAACCATTATGGAGAAGGCGACCGCTGGAACGACATTCTGAACGTTAACCTTACGGGAACTTACAACAGCATTATGGAAAGCCTCCCTTATTTGAGAGCTTCGAAAGCCCCGGTGAAACATATTTTAATGACCTCCTCTTGCCTTGCCCGTTTTGGTGTTCCTAACTACACGGCCTACTGCACGTCAAAAGCCGGATTATTAGGCTTAACAAAAGCCTTGGCAGTGGAGCTCGCTTCAGAACAAATCTTGGTGAATGCCCTTTGCCCCGGTTGGGTTGAAACTGACATGGCTAAAGCCGGCATTCAAAAGTTGGCCGACCATCAGGAGAATCCTTATGAACAGACTTACAAAGAGCAAATGAGCTACGTTCCTCTAGGCAGGATGAGTGAGCCCATAGAAATTGCAAAGCTCGTGAGTTTTTTCTTTTCTGAAGGACAGCGTTCAATGACCGGACAAGGGATCGACATCAACAACGGAAGCTTCATGATATGAGAAAGTTCATCTTTATTCTCTTCTTTATTCCTTTCGGGGTGAAGGCCCAGCAAGACTCTGTGCAAATCGCGAGCATCTTTGAACACATCTTGAGTGCTGGCGAATGTCATGACGACCTTCGTGTGCTTTGCAAAGACATTGGAGCTCGTTTAAGTGGCTCTCCGGCTGCAGACAAGGCCATTCTTTGGGGATTTGAAACCCTCAAAAGCTTGAATCCTGATACCGTTTTCCTTCAAGACATCGAAGTGCCTCATTGGACCAGAGGAAATGTGGAGCGAGCAGTGCTTAATGGTAAAGCAGGTACAAAGCAGCTTCACATTTGTGCTCTGGGAGGTGCCGTGGGAACAAAGGGAACCATTGAAGCTGAAGTCATCATGGTGAAAGAGTTTTCCGAACTCGAAGCACTCGGTCGAGATCAAGTGGAAGGTAAAATTGTTTTTTATAACCGCGCGCTTAACCCAGTGCTCATCAATACAGGCGCTGCTTATGGGGGCGCTTATGACCAAAGAAGTAGCGGTGCCATTGAAGCCGCTAAGTATGGAGCTGTAGGAACACTTGTACGTTCATTAACCCACGCCCTCGACACCTTGCCCCACACTGGAGCAATGAATTATGAGGAGGGCATTGATTCTATTCCCGCCGCAGCCATTAGTACCGTGGATGCGAATTACCTCAGTGAGCAATTGAAGCTTGATCCGAAGTTGAAAATTGCTTTGGAATTGAGTTGTGAACGTCATCCAGACCGCGTTCAGGCCAACGTTATTGCTGAAATTCGCGGCAGTGAATTCCCAGAGGAATACATCCTTGTTGGTGGTCATTTAGACAGCTGGGACATTGGTGAAGGGGCACATGATGATGGCGCGGGAATTGTTCAAAGCATTGAGGTCCTGAGAACCTATATGGCTCTAGGAATTAAACCAAAGCACAGCTTGCGCATTGTTCTTTTCATCAACGAAGAAAACGGAAACCGGGGAGGTATTGGCTATGCTGAAACCGTTAAAGAAAATAACGAAGAACACATAGCCGCATTGGAGAGCGACAGCGGTGGATTTAGCCCAAGAGGTTTCAACATGGAGGGAAGTGATGAACAAGCCGTAAAAGTGCGTTCATGGGCAGAACTCTTCGAACCTTATAACATTCATCTTTTTAGACGTGGCTGGAGTGGCGTTGATATTCGTCCACTCAAAAACGACCGTATCTTATTGATGGGCTTGGTGCCAGACAACCAGCGCTATTTTGACTACCACCATTCAAAGAACGACGTCTTCGAAAGTGTTCACAAGCGAGAATTAGAGCTGGGTGCAGCTGCCATGACCTCACTTATTTATTTGCTTGATCAGTATGCTCCTTGAGTAGGATTGAATGAGGTGATTAACCTCTCGATATAAATAAGCCTTTACTCTGCTCCTCGAGCAAGGCATTCAACAACGCTTGAACTTGTTTTACATCGAGACGTCTTGGATTTTTAGATTTTGGAAAAGATTCTGAGTACATCACTCCGTATTTTGTATTCAAAAGAGAACATCTTGTTTCACCCTTCCAACTTCTAGGAATAGGCAATGAATAGGCGACAATCATTCCATCTGCCACCATTTTCGTAGGCTGTTTTTTATTGAGAAACTGGAATACCTTCAAATCTGAAAGAGCAGCGAAGTCCTCATCAGTCATCTCTGCTGCCTCTAGATCTAAAATCATATAATGAATGCCAATTGCGTTCTTCTCATAAGATTTACGAAAGCTGAAAAAGCTTAATTCCTGGTAGTCGTTTGCTTGCTTCTTATTGGTTTTTAATGAAACAAGAATGCTGTTCTCTAATGTTTTGATAAGCAGCTGATGCACCTTTGATAGTCCCATTTTTTCTGGGAGCATGAACATACTCAAAACGGGCATGTCTTCAGTGATTGTGACAAGTTCCTTTTGATTAAAAGCTAAATTCTTAAAATCTTCTCCACTTGTAATTGCTATTCCTTCAAAGCCTGCTTTTGCAACAAATCGTGCTGGGAATATCACAAAATCTTTGGTAGTGGTATCTGCTTCTGAATAATTAATAAGCTTACCTATTCTCCAAGTTGACGCCAGGGCTAACTGTTCTTTTTCAGAGAAAACCCCGTCCCAACCGCGAAGTTCAAAAGAGCTATTTTCTAAGTCGGCACTCAGGAAATCTTCTGAAAGATATTGCGCATTGCCGCTAATAGAGACGAAAAAAAGAAGTACAAATCCTAGATATTTCATGCTTGTAAGGTAAAGAATATTGGAGATGGAAGATAACAAAATGAATGCCGAAAATGGCGGATTAAGGCTACTTTTCTTGGTGATTGCCTTTTGTCTGTAATTAAATGCCTCAAGAAAAGGTTTAAGGTCTTATACAAACGCTCAATCTTTAAAGACAAAAAGGCCCTCCAATCGGAAGGCCTTCTCTTATTTAGCAATAGGGATAATTGTTAGTTAACAATTACCAGCTTCTCTGTGATTACAGTTGTTCCTGCTTTTATATGAACTAAGTAAGTTCCAGCGGCAAGTGTTTGTAAATCCAACTGAAGAAGTACGGACTTGTCTTTTGCAATGAGCTGGTGTGAGGCAACCGTGCGACCAACGAAATCAGTAACGCTCAATTCAAGCGTCTCCTCTTCTTGCAAGTTGTGAAGAGTAACATTCACCAAACCACTGCTTGGGTTAGGATAGATATTACTTTCAGGCATTGCAATTACTTCATCTTTTTGACTTTCCTCAGTGATCGTATTAGCTACAATCACATCACCAATAATTCCGGCTGCGCCTACCAAGGCAATTTGTTCCACTTCTCCGTAAGCGGCTTCTTGACCATTGGCGAAAACTGGTTTTACTTGAACATTGTAAATTCCGCCTGGTGCTATGGAATTGCCCAAAACATCTGAAATCCTAACGAAGGTTGACGAAGTTGCTGAAGTGTATTCCTGAGGAAGCTCTGGTACATCTACCCTTGTAAATTTCCAAGTATAAGCCGTTGCACTGCAAGCATATTGATTGGTTCTAACGAAGTTACCCGGGTAGTGTGGGCCGTGATTTGCAATGTTATCTTGAGTTCTCATTTTGATCACAGGTGCATCTGCAACAGTGATGGTACAAGGTTCATCGTTTGCTACAACAACCGTTTCCTGATTTCCAGCGCCGTCCAACATGTAATAAATTGACTCAATCTCCACAGTATAATCATCGCCAAATGGCAAACCATCAACATTTCTTAAAACAAGGAAGGTTGAACTTTGAACGTTGCTTGAATAGACATCACCGGTGGTTTGGGAGGTGAAGTGAAACTGATATGCATCTGAATAAACGAAGTCTGCTTTATACATCTGGCATAAAGAATACGTTCCAGAGGGATAATCGCAACGGGTATCTCTGAAGGTTTGAACACAAATATTAAACAAGGCGTCTTCTGTTACTGGAGTAGTTGAAACAACGCGCACAAAGTACGGCTGACCAGCTGTAAGGTTTCCTACCTGGAAAATCTCATTTCCTGCTCCATCATTAGCATTTTCCAAAGGCAGATCATTAATACCATTAACTTGGCCCAGGTTGATATCATACAATTCTATCACAGCATCGAAGTCTACTGTTTCAACGGTAATTTGATTCCCTGAAGATAAAGGAACAAATGAATACCACAAACCAGGAAGGTTGTTGTACAATGAGAAAAGAATATCCTCAGAAGTATTGGCATTCGCAAAGAACATGTTCTGCTCGTTTAATCCATTACATCCTGTTCCCGGACCGGCTGCAATATTCAAGCCCATTGATTCCGCGCTGTTTGGTGTATCGTTAACGGCAATATAGAAACATGATCCATCGTCACTTGTGGCGTTTGAATCATAATTGATTGCAGTTGGGTCGGTACAACCAGCAATTGCATAGGTACATGAACCGTTCTCCACATTGGCTAAAGCATTATAATTTATTGCACTTGGATCAGTACAACCTGGGAGCGCGTCATAAATCAAGCCCAAGGCACTTCCATCAATAACCGTTGGCATACCTGGGAAAGGATTAGCATCATCAAAAAAGCAATTCACATCTCCAGAAGAAACATATACCAGGTTTTGACTTCCATTCCCTCCATCAAAGACCTGGAGGTTAATATCGAAACTAAAGTTACCATCAGTAGTGAACTGACCAAGAAGCACCCGGTTATTTGGTCCCGAAGGCAAACCATTTACAGCGCCATTTGTGGTGAATATTGTTCCGTCAATTACATTGAAATTTGACCCATTTTCATTTGCGAAGGCCGCACTTATTGGGTTTGTTGGATTCGAGAAAACCGCTTGGGTTTGACCTGCATCAGCACTGGTCAATTGCCCAATAGTTAGGAAACTATCATATCCTGCACCGGGAGAAGACGCACACAAAGCTGCATTTAAATCACTACCTAAAACACCTCCAGCTGCATTATTATAGAAGCTCGTAGTTGTTGAAATATTCATTGGGTGACACCCCTCAATGGCCGTAATTGCGCTTAGAAAGTCGTCTGAATCTTGTAACTCAGCGTAAACCCGATAAGTAATGGTTCCTGCTGGCTGCACAGAAGTACCGCAAGCAATAATGCCTCCGTTATAAGATGTCTCAACAACAACGCCACTAAGCTGAGCCATGGTTACAGAAGTTGTCGAAACGAGAATCAAACAAAGAAGTGCTAATCTTTTCATAGTATAATGTTAAGTTGAAAGTGCAAATTAACTTGCTTTGCGCGAATAATCTACACCGTTCATCGGGTGTAATTATCGTTTTATCGAAAAAAGAACAGAAGATAGTGATAACGATTCGATCCCTTACAAACGGAGTACTAAGTGCAGAAAACAGAACAAAAAAAAACGGGGTCCCATTTCTGGAACCCCGAATTTTCATTGATTGAACGCTTTTGCTTATTGAGCAATCACGATTTTTTCAGTCATTACTGTACCGTTAACATTGATGTTCATCAAGTAAGTACCAGAAGCCAAGTGGCTCAAATTGATCACTTCTTGATGAGTGCTACCGCTCAAAGTAATTTGGAATGAAGCTACTGTTCTTCCTACGAAGTCAGTTACTTCAATTACTCCTTGCTCAGCACTTGCATCGATATTGTTGAGGTTGATGGTAATGTTATCACCCGTACTTGGGTTTGGATATACCATTGCATCAGCGAAGTTAAGGTCAAGTTTAGTACTTCCAGCTTCTTCGATTTGAGGCGCTGCTGTGAGCACATCTCCTTGAATTCCAGCTACACCAAGAATTGTAATTTCTTGAACTGTACCATAACCTATGTCTTGACCTGAATCAAAGACTGGTTTAACTTCTACGTTATAAACACCACCTGCTGCTGCTGCGGCACCAAGTACATCAGAAATACGTACCCAAGTAGAAGTAGTATTTGTTGTGTATTCAATTGGCAATTCAGCAACATCAGTTCTTGTGAGTCTCCAAGAGTAACGATCAGCGCTACAAACAAAGCTATTCGCTCTAATGTAGTTACCAGGGAAATGAGGACCGTGGTTTACTGAGTTGTCTTGAGTACGCATAGAAATGGTATTTGGTGTGTACAAACTCATGGTACATGGTTCATCATTAACACAAATCACCTGTACAGCATTTCCAGCACCATCTTGGAAGTTATAAACAGCATCAATAGCAACATCATAGTCATCACCAAACTGGAGGTCTGGAACATTACTCAATTGAAGGAATGTTGATGTTTGTGGATTACTTGTGTAAGTAATTCCTGTATTCTGTGATGTAAAGTTAAAGATGTACTGATCACTATAAACGAAATCCGCTTTGAACAACTGGCAAAGGCTGTAAGGACCTGGACCATAATCACAACGTGAATCTCTCAAAGTCTGAACACAGATATCGAACAAAGCCGGACCTGTAACAGGGAAGTAAGGCGCTACACGGATGTAGTATTGCTGACCTGCAGTTAAGTTACCAACGTGGTAAATCTCATCTCCATCAAAGAAGTTATCGTCCTCAAAAGGCAAACCACTTGTCTCTGTAACCAAGTTCATGTTGGCATCAAACACCTCAATCAAGGCATCGAAATCAGTAGTCACAACTTGAATTCTGTTACCAGAAGAGAAAGGTGTAAATGAGTACCAAAGGTCTGGGTTAACTTGTTGATAAACCCCTTCGCTTGCTACTAATTGAGCAGCTCCCATGTCTTCACCAGAAAGACCATTACATCCTGCACCAGGACCTGTAGCCACATTCAATGTAAGTGGTGTTGCCAAGGCAGGTGTTTCATTCAAAGTGGTAATGATACAAGAGCCATCATCTTCTGTTGCTAGCGGATCGTAGTTAATAGCAGCCGGGTCTGTACAACCAGTGATGGCACATGTACCAAACTCGTGGCTGATTGAATCTCCCCAATCGCCAGTTGACGTGAAGATTTCAGTTCCATCAAGCGTAATGCTTGTTGTACCGTCAACACCACCAAAGTCTGAACCAAATTGTCCGTCACCGAAACTATCTAGCATTGTAAACACATAGCACAACGTTGGGTCAACACAAACAGTTACACTTTGGGTAGCTCCGTCGCCAGACGCAATTAGAACTCCATCCTCTGTCAATGCCCAAGAGTTTTCACCCGGATACTCATCT
>JAQWFN010000022.1 GCA_029238785.1 Flavobacteriales bacterium
TGACTAACAGCATGTTAACCAAAATAACCAAGATGAAAAACCTACTACTACTCGCTTTTGCCCTTGTTCTTTGCACTTTTAGCAGCTCGGCCCAACTCGCAGATCGCGTGCCAGGACAGTTGATTGTGAAACTCAAATCCATTGATCAAAAAGACGATCTTACCCGCCAATGTCAGAACCTTCACGGGGTGAACATTGAAGCAAAAGTCAATCGGATTCTCTCGAAAAGAAGCAACATTGTTTTGCTCGAATTTGACGAAAGTGCACTTTCTGGAGAAAAAACGTTAGACATCTTAAGGGCCCTTCCACAAGTAGTGGCGGCGCAATTCAACCATACGGTTACAGAAAGGGCTACCATCCCTAACGATCCGCAAATTGGGAGTCAATGGCACCATGTGGACGCCTCCGATAACGATATTGATACCGATCTCGCTTGGGACATTACAACGGGTGGAACAACAGTGAACGGCGATGAAATCGTGGTTTGTGTGATTGAAGGTGGAGGGTCGAATTACAACCACCAAGACCTGATTGATAATCATTGGACCAACACCCAAGAGATTGATGGAAACGGAATTGATGATGATGGAAATGGATATGTTGATGACGTGAACGGTTGGGATCCGGTATCGGGAACAGATAATATTGGCGCTGGCGGACACGGAACTGCGGTTTCTGGGATGATTGGTGCTAAAGGAAACAACGGTATTGGAGTTGCAGGTGTGAACTGGGACGTGAAAATCATGCAAGTTGAAGTGGGTGGTTTAAACGAAGCCAATGTGATTGCAGCCTACAGCTATCCCTACGACATGCGTGCGATTTACAATGCAACAAATGGAGCGCAAGGTGCTTTTGTTGTAGCTACCAACGCCTCTTGGGGTATTGATAACGCCAACCCGGCCAACTATCCTGTTTGGTGCGCATTTTACGACGATTTGGGTGCTGAAGGTATCCTCAACTGTGGTGCTACAGCCAATAACAACGTGAATGTTGATGTGGTAGGAGATATGCCAACGGGCTGCTCTAGCGATTACATGGTAGCGGTTACGGCAACAAACAGCTCCGACGCTAGAACATTCTCCGGATATGGCGCTACAAGCATTGATCTTGGCGCACCTGGAGAATCCGTTTTTCTTCCTTCGGGAAGCACTTCTTACTCCAATACCTCAGGAACAAGCTTCGCATCACCTTGTGTGGCTGGTGCTATTGCCTTGATGTATTCGGCGCCATGCTCTGATTTAGCAGCATTGGCCATCAGCAACCCTCAACAAGCAGCGGATTTAGTAAGAACGTACCTTTTTCAAGGTGTTGACCCAGTAGCACAGTTGGCGAGCGAAACGGTAACTGGCGGACGATTAAACGTGAAAAATTCTCTTGACCTGATCCTCAACAATTGTGGTCCGCTTCCTCCTTGCGACCCCGTGAGCATTGCCGGAACAAGTGAGTGTTATTTTGATGATGCTGCAGGACAAATACGTGCAGGTATTGATGTAAGTGTGAGCATTTCTGAAAACTTCTGCGAGGCAACAAGCTTGTGCTACGCAGAAAACAACGGCGGCTTTACTTGCATTGATTTAATCGCAGCTGGCGAAGAACTCAGTAACGTGAGCAACTATTTCTTAAGCAACTTAAACCCCAACGCCAACTACCAAGTGTATTTCACCACGGCAGATGGCACTTCAAACACCATCACCATTTCAACAGCAGATTGCTCCAACGAAGTGGCAGCTTGTACTAATCCTTTAGCTACAAACTACAACGCCAATGCTACCATTGATGATGGCTCTTGTGTCATCCCTTGCGAAAATGTCACACTCACCTTGGATACCGATTGCTGGGGTTATGAAGTGAGCTGGCAGTTAACAGACAGCCAAGGAAATGTGATTGCTTCCGTAAATGGAACCTACGGAAATCAACAAAGCTATACGTGGACAGGCTGCCTCGACTACGGTTGTTATACCTTCAGTATTCAAGACAGTTTTGGCGATGGTCTTGCAGGAATTGCCAGTGGTTGTGCAGTGGATGGAAATTACAACATGGTGGACTCCCAAGGAAATGTGCTTTTTCAAATGGGTACACCAAACTATGGAGCCGGAACCTCACACGCCTTTTGTGTGCCAGTGGCTTTGCCAGGATGTACGGATGCAGCAGCGTGTAACTACAATCCAGCAGCAAGCACCGATGATGGCTCTTGCGAATTGCTCTCTTGCGCTGGATGCACCGATGCAGCGGCTTGTAACTACGATGCTAGTGCAACAATCAACGATGGTTCATGTGAATCACTTTCTTGCGCGGGTTGTACAAATTTAGCAGCCTGTAATTACGATGCCACAGCAACAATCGACGATGGTTCTTGCGACTTGCTTTCTTGCGCGGGTTGTACTGATGCTGCAGCTTGTAATTACGATGCAACAGCAACAATCGACGATGGATCTTGTGATTTGACGTCTTGTGTAGGGTGTACTGATGCCGCAGCTTGTAATTACGATGCCACAGCAACAATCGACGATGGGTCTTGTGAATTCAGCTCATGCGTTTGTCCGGGAGACATGAATAACGACGGTTCTCGCGATGTATCCGACCTGCTTATGGTGCTGGGTAGTTTTGGTTGTAACGGTGCTTGCGGACCGCCTGATATGAATACTGATGGAGTCGTGAACGGGGGCGATGTACTCATGTTCTTAAGCTTCTTCGGAACAAACTGTCCTTAAGTATTGCCATGAAAATATCCAAAGCCTTTCTGTGACTTCACGGGAGGGCTTTTTTATGCTTGAAACAATCTCAAGACACATAATCTAAAGCCATTTTTCCCTCTCGATAATTGCTTATACTTGCCCATTCAACAGAGTTCAATCACCCCTGAGGTGCAAGATTAAAACTTAAAACAATGGCATCAGGCTTTTTTGCCCTTCTCGACGATATCGCCGCAATCATGGACGATGTAGCCACCATGAGCAAGGTAGCTACGAAAAAAACGGCTGGAATATTGGGCGATGATCTTGCCGTAAATGCGGAGAAAGCAACAGGTTTTGTTTCGAATCGGGAAATCCCAGTGCTTTGGGCCATCACCAAAGGGTCTTTTCTCAATAAGCTGATCATCCTGCCCTTGGCATTTTTGCTCAGTGCCTATGCGCCTAAAGTCATTGTATATATCTTAATCACCGGTGGTCTTTTTCTAGCCTATGAGGGCGTTGAAAAAATCAAAGAATACCTTTTCCCTCATCCCACTGAAAACCACAACCGAAGAAACAAGCTCATCAAAATGAGCAAAGCCGAAGCCTTGGAACACGAGAAGAAAAAAGTGAAGTCGGCTGTTTTCGTCGATTTTATTTTATCCGTGGAAATCGTAATTATAGCTTTAAGCACCGTACTAAATGCAACATTGAAAGTACAGATTATTACGGTTAGTGTGGTGGCGCTATTGGCAACCGTCGGGGTTTATGGTATTGTTGCGCTGATAGTGCGAATGGATGATTTCGGACTCAAACTTATCGAAAGGAGCAGTTCAAGTGCAAAGGCTTTAGGGCGTTTTCTTGTTCAAGCCTTACCTAAGGTCATAAAAACACTTAGTGTGGTAGGAACTGTTGCACTCATTTTGGTCTCAGGAGGAATTTTCACTCACAATGTGCCCTTCATTCACGACCTATTTCACAATTGGGTTGGACTTGTGGCCGATATTTTTACCGGGCTTATTATTGGTACAATAGTTCTTCTGATCGTTGAAGGCATCAAGAAACTAAAGGCAAGTTTTTAAACTGAGACGGACACCCTGCGCAGCGAAGTGTTTTATCGAACTATTGCCACTTTTCCCATATTCCTGGCGCTTCCGTCAGCGGTGCTGCAAAACACGAAGTATACGCCAGTGGCTACCTTTTCACCGTTAAAGTTCTTTCCGTCCCATACGGCTCTACCACCCAAACTAGTGCCTGAGTAAACGGCATTTCCCGCAGCATCGGTAATTCGAACATCGGTTTCAAAGGCCAAACCGTCAATGGTAATCAAACCTTCATATCCCGGTTCAACAGGGTTGGGATATACTTTTACTTGGTTGATTTCTTGGTCGAAATTGGTTGCGCTTCCCAGAAATGAGCTAATACCGTTTTGAGTAGCAAAAAATACTTCACCATTGCGCTGATTCAAAGCGATATCTTGAACGTTATTACTGAGCAAAGGGCTATTTTCCTCAGTGAAATGAGCCAACTGCTGCAAGCCATCTTCACTAAATAAATAGGCCCCTGAGCTTCTTGTTCCCACCCATTTTCGGTTCGCACCGTCGATGTCAATGCACGTTACCACTTCGGTTTCAAGCAAAATTTGAACATTGCCATCTTGGGTGATGAGGATTTCCTGAGCATCAAAATTATCGCTCTCAAAAATGCTTTGTGGTGCATAGAAAACAGCGATTCCTCGTTCGGTTCCAATCCAAATTTCACCGTCCAAATCTTCTTCCACACAAAGCACTTCGTTGCTTGGAAGTGCTCCATCACCTTCTTCCTGACTAAGTAAACGGTAATTGTCGTCGTTCGCAGAACTAAGCGATTCGCCCGGATCAAGCACCATCAAACCACCGCCCCTAGGCAACACCATCCACACATAACCATTTCGAGCCACTTTCACGTCGCCCACCAAATCGTCAGAACCTAAGTCGTTACCAAACTCAAAAGCGGCAAAGCTACCACCGGCGGTGAGTAAATTCAAAGGAGTATCAGAATAGGTATTGGTAAACCACAAGTTGCCGTTGTTATCGAAATCTACGCCACCAACGCCTACCCAACCTTCGTTGTTCCCAGAGCGCACTTGTAAGGTGCTGTTGTCTGCATTGTAAATGTTTGCTACCACTCCGTTTCGTACTTCAATCAAACCTTCTTCCCAACTTCCAAGCATCACGCGATTGGTGTTTGTTGGGTCGATGCTCACGGCAATGTAATCGTTAATTGAACCAATACTGTTTTCACCTTCAACTTGCGGAACAACGGTCCATCGGTCATCAACCAAACCATAGGTTCCGTCTTTCAAATAGTTGTTCGCCCAAATAATGTCCACGGCACCAGAGGCTACCCAAATAGCATCGTTAAAGGCATCAATACGAAATGCACCGTTTGAAGGAGGCCCGGCAGGCACCAACTGCTGTTCAGAATTATCGCCACCCCATTTCATTAAGCCGCCAAATTCAGTGGCTATCCAAATGGTATTGTCTGCAGTGATTTCAGCATCAAAAGGATTACTCAATACCCCTTCAATAAAATTCCGAAGACCCAAAGAGTTATAGTTAATGTCAAATCGTTCTGTTCGTTGAAAGGTGGTCACCACCAACTGATCTGCCGACGAGGAAATACTTCTGTACCCGCCATCAGACAAATTAGGCACGGTGCTCCAATCACTAGAGCTTAAAGGTGTTTGCCAAAGCGCTGAATTATTGCCGTTTTCATACAAAGCAATGAGGCGATCATTAAAAATGGTGAGGTCTGCATAAGGCTCGTCTTCCAAAGGCAAGTCGCTTCGTTTGGTCCAGTTCTGGAAATTGGCAAGGAAAGGGTTGTTGAGCTCAGCTTCGTAAATTCCAGATTCAGTGGCGGCAAACCAATGGCTATCGCTATGCACTAGGGTGTTTACTTCAACAATGTCGTTCTGACCATTAATGAACCAAGTGTCGGCCACTTCTCGACGCTCAAGATCAAGAACTACAATCCCAAATCCACAGCTCAAGTAAGCTTTTCCGTCTAAAAACAAGATGTCATTGATTCGCTTATTTCCCACAAAACTGCTCTGTTTGATATCGGAAATATTCACAATGCTTTCACCCAAAATCAAGTCAAGGTTTCCGCTGGTGTAACCAATAACCAGAATGTCTGAACTGTTCAAGTAAGCGATGGAGGAGATGCTCGACTCGCTGAGGCCATTGGTTTTGCTGAAGGTCATGATACTATTGTCTTCCAAAGAATAGTAGAAAACAGAGTAAGGCGTAGCGGCAAATATCTTGTTGCTTCCAATGCTCACATCAATGCTTTCTTCATAAGGAAGGTGGTCTCTCCAAGTGCCCACTGGAATCTGGGCAAGGAGGGAGGTGAAAGAAAGGACTAAGGCAAGCGTTAAGAATGGTTGTTTCATCGTTCTTGATGGTTTTGGCTCTTGTAGCAACGACAAATATGTCGAAAAGGTATGGTACAATTGAGATCTTTTTCTGTGAATTGAGCTATTGGTCGGAAGGCTTCAAGGTGTAAACCATTCTGCCATTGTCGAATTCAGGCGCTATAACATCCCAGCAAATCAACTGCGCGAGCATTTCTTCAGTGTGCGCAAAATTCAAACGTGTAATGCGAGAAGCGGTTTTAAATGCCACTTTTCCCCGTCGGTGCAAATAATCAAAAAGAGCTCGTTCTCGTTCGGTATACTTGAAATCATTGGGTTTGAGGGTTTTTCCGTGTTCCCAAACTTTCACCATCACACCGTTAACTTTGAGGTTGTTATCATTCTTGCGCATGTAAGCAATCCAATCTCCACTTTCATCAAGTGCGTAATGTGGTCGATTTTTACTGGGTTCAATGATCACTTCGAGGATGTTCCTAAATTCAGCTTTCCAGATTTGTGTGGTGAAAGCAACATAGGGCTTACAGTACATCTCAGCTGCGGCCTCAATCATGTGGAACTCTTCTTGAGGGTCTACACCGCTCACACTTCCGTTATCTTTAACACCAATCAATAGCCTACCGCCATCAGTGTTGGCAAAGGCACTGAGCGTTTTGGCAATTTTCTTCGAATCCTCAATGCGGGTTTTGAAGTCTTGTTGCTGATGTTCTCCTTCCTCTATAAGTCGGTAGATGTAAGACATAAGGCAAGCACTTATTGGTGAACTTCTTTATTGTTTCTGAGAAGGAGAGAGGATGACCTTCACCACCGTACCATTTTCATAGATGAGGTGGGTTTCTTTTTCTCCTGTTTTCTCATTGTATATAATATACTTTCCGTTCCGCTTGTTCGCTATGTAGTTGGCTTCTTCAATTAATCTTCCAAAACGAGAGTAGGTTTTAGCTGTTCCGGTCATCTTACCATCTTCCATTTCATGGCTTCGCTGGAGTCCACCATTCGGGAAATAATACTTCCACAAGCCGCTCGGTTTTCCATCCTTAAATTCACCTTCATTTGCCATGGTTCCAGAGCTGTTCTTTTTCATCCAAGCTCCGTGCTTCTCTCCTTTGGTGTTGTAGGTACCAGATTCGTCGATCTGACCATTGTCGTAATAAATGGTCCATTCACCCACCTTAAAATCGTTGAGCCAATCGCCTTCGAAATGCTTCACCCCGTTGGGGTAATAACCGAGCCAATGTCCTTTCATCTTACCTTTTGAATAGCTGCCCTGATCTTTAGGATTTCCGTTTTCATACCAGCTTTCCCAAAGGCCTTCTTCTAAATCGTCTTCAAAGCTTCCTTTCATGAGTTCCTGTCCGTTTTCAAACCAGAATACCCATTCATCCGACTTCTTGCCCTTCTCAAAACTTCCGGTTTTCCATTTTTGTCCGCCAACATAAAAGTAATTCCAAACGCCGGTTTCTTCGCCCATTGAAAAGGCTCCCTTGGCGCTTAGTTTGCCGTTGTTGTAGAAATATTCCCAGTCGCCATCTTGTAAATCGTTTTCGAACGGACCCTTCATTTCAACGGTTCCGTCTTCCAATTGCCAGGTCCACATGCCTGTTTTTTTGCCCTTGAGATAAGAACCGCGAACATTGGCCTTGCCATTTCTATAGTATTCTGCAAATGCACCATCCAAAACGCCTGCCGTGTAGTTGGCTTCTTTTTTTATGCTGCCTTCAAAGTAGTTTTCTTTCCAAGCACCGTGCTTCAGGTCGTTCAAGTAGCTGCCGCTTTCTTTGAGGCTTCCATCAACAAAAAAACGCTGAAAATCCCCGTTTCTTAGTCCGTTTTCATAGTTGCAGCTACTCTTTAATTCTCCATCACTAAAGAACTCCCGCATTTCTCCTTTTCCTTCGTTAATCCAGACTTTACCATCTGCATCTGCTAAATAGAGGGTTTTTACCTGAGTGCTGTCATACTGTTCTTTAAGGTAGAGTGATCCATCAAGGTGGAAGTAGTTCCATTCGCCCATTTTTAGGTCGAAAGCATAAATACCTTCTTCTAGCAGCTGTCCTTCGGCGCTGAAGGTTTTGAAAATACTGTCTTGCTTGTCTCTTTTGAAATAGCCTTCATGCTTGAGTTCACCGTTTTCATGGTACTGAAGTACTTGGCCGTCGAACTCACCTAAATAGTAGTTGGCTTTTTGCATGAGCTTTCCGTTTCTGTAGAAGTAGCTCCAGGCACCGTGTTCCAAGCCGCGGATATAATCGCCCTCTGATTTTAGCTGTCCATTAGCATAATGTTCAACAAAATGTTGTTTCTGGGCGAAGGCAAAAAGGGGGCAAAGCAGTAAGAAAAGCAAGAAGCGCATATCAAAGTATTTAAAGGTCAAAAATAATATCCTCAACGAAGAGAACGCAATTCTCACCAAGGCATTATCAACAAGTACCATAAAGTTCATTCACAAAGCCACGGGATACAATGATAAAACGAGTCCGTTTTCATGCTTCATCTTAAAAAAGATGCCCTTAGATTCGGGAAATACAACGGATGTTGGTTGATCTCTGGCGGCCGATGGAGAGCTCCGATTTTCAATTGTCCTGGTCTGAAAGCCACTTTCTTGATGTTCAATCAAAGAGGGTGGCTTTTCTACTTATTAAAAAGAATCTGCCCATGTGTGGAAATTTTTTCCAATTCTATATAAATTCTTTATCTTTGCAGGCAATTAAGCGGATTTTGGAAGGAGAGGGGTGCAAGCCCCTCTTTTTTATACCTTGTTGAGAAGGCATGATTAGTGAGAAAAGCATACGCGCATTAGTAGAAGGAGAACTGGCTGATAGTCACTTATTTATAGTGGATTTAAAGGTGAGTTCAAGCAATGCTATTCGCGTACTTATCGATGGCGATGAGGGTGCTCCCATCTCTGATTGTGTTAAAGTAAGTCGGATAATCGAAGGGTCTTTGGATCGTGAAGTTGAAGACTTTGAATTACAGGTATCCACTCCAGGAGCAGATCAACCCATTAAAATTTGGCGACAATACAACAAGCATGTTGGACGCGAACTGGAAGTGAAGTTGATCGATGGAGCTAAAATAACTGGTGTACTTGAAGAAGTTAAACCAGAGGAATTGGTTCTAAAAACTCGCGAAAAAAGAAGAATCGAAGGTCGTAAAGCCAAAGAATGGGTTGAAGAAACGCATAACATTGGTGCAGCGGCAATAAAAGAAACGAAGGTGATTATATCTTTTAAATAAACGGCAATGAACAACGTCAATTTGATCGAATCTTTTCAGGAATTCAAGGAATTCAAAAACATCGATAGAGAAACCATGTTGGTGATTCTAGAAGATGTGTTCCGCAGCATGATCTTGAAAAAGTACGGAGACGATGAGCACTTTGACATCATCATCAACGCAACAACGGGTGACCTCGAGATTTGGAGGAACCGTGAAATTGTGGCAGACGGTGAAGTAGAAGATGAAAATGCAGAAATCGAATTGTCTGAAGCACTTAAAATTGAGGCCGATTTCGAAATTGGTGAAGAAGTGTCTGAGTCAATTCACTTGAACGATTTCGGTCGTAGAAACGTCTTGGCCATGCGCCAAAACTTGGTGTCGAAAATTCTCGACATGGAGAAAGACGACATCTATAAGAAATACCGTGAGCGTGTTGGAGACATCGTAACAGGAGAGATCTACCAAATCTGGAAAAGAGAAATCTTGGTGATTGATGATGAAGATAATGAGTTGATTTTGCCAAAAGACCAACAAATTCCTTCAGATTACTTCAAAAAAGGAGAAAACGTGCGTGCAGTTGTTGCAGCTGTAGACATGAAAAATAATAACCCAAGAATTATCTTGTCTAGAACCGCTCCAGAATTCCTAGAGCGATTGTTCGAACAAGAGGTTCCTGAAGTATTTGATGGTTTGATTACCATCAAGAAGATTGTTCGCGAACCGGGCGAAAGAGCTAAAGTAGCTGTGGAGTCTTACGATGAGCGAATCGATCCTGTTGGAGCTTGTGTTGGTATGAAAGGGGCTCGTATTCACAGCATCGTGCGTGAATTGAAAAACGAGAACATCGATGTGATTAACTTCACAACAAACGATCAACTTTTGATCAGCCGTGCCTTGAGTCCTGCAAAGATCTCAAGCATCACACTCGATACAGAAAACATGAAGGCCGATGTGTTCTTGAAACCAGACCAGGTTTCTTTAGCTATTGGTAAAGGCGGACATAACATCAAGCTCGCTAGCCGTTTAACCGGTTATGAAATTGATGTTTATCGTGAGAATGAAGCAGAATTGGACGATGTTGAATTGACCGAATTCTCAGACGAAATCGAAGCTTGGGTGATTGAAGCACTTAAGGCCATCGGTTGCGATACAGCAAGAAGTGTCATCAGCATGGATGAAGATGACCTAGTAAAACGTACAGACCTGGAGGCAGAAACCATTCAGGAAGTAATGCGCATCCTTAAGGATGAGCTTGAATAAATTGTAACTTCAACACCTGAAGAGAATACAGAAAGGATTATATGTCGGAAATTAACAAGGCGGTTAGATTAAGTAAGGTTGCTCGTGAATTCAACGTGGGGATCAGCACCATCGTGGATTATCTTAGCGATAAAGGCATTGAGGTAGAAAGTACCGCAAATACGAAGATCGAACCAGATGTGTACAACATTCTTTTAGACAAGTTTCAAGACGAGAAACAAAAGAAAGAGCGTGCACAAAAAACAAGCATTCAACGAACAGAGCGTGAATCTGTAACGCTTGAATCTTCAAAACAAGGTGCAGCTGAACCTGATGAGGATGACATTGAAATCGACCTTTCTGCATTCAAAACAACGGAAGACAAGCCTGCGCCAAAACCTGTTGAGAAAAAAGAAGCACCTGCTGCTCCAGAAGCTCCAGTAGAAGCAAAAGTAGAAACTCCAGCTCCAGCACCTGAAGCGCCAAAAGAAACCCCTAAAGTTGAAGCACCTGCTGCTCCTGTTGAAGAGGTAAAAGCGCCGAAAGAAGAGGCCCCTGCGCCAGTGGCTGAAGAAAAAAAGACGGAAGAAGTTCAAGAAGAAAAGTCTTCGAAGCCGGAGGTGAAAGTTGTTGGAAAAGTCGACCTAGACAGCATCCAACCAAAACGCAAGCCGAAAGCAAAAGACAATCCAGCTCCAACTCCAAAAGCATCTCCAACCCCTAAAGCTGAAGAGAAAAAGGTAGAAGAGAAAAAAGCTGAAGAAAAAGCTCCTGAAAAGGAAAGCCCTAAAGAAACTACGCCAAAAACAGAAGCGCCGAAAGCAGAATCAGCTGAGGAAAAGCCGAAAGAGGTGAAGCGGGAAGATAATTTCTTAGCAACAAACGTTACGAAGTTGTCTGGTCTAACGGTGGTTGGTAAAATCGACCTGCCAAAGGAGCCAATCAAGAAAAAACGCGAACCTGTCGCATCTTCTTCTGATCCGAATCTTAAAAAGAAACGCAAGCGTAAACGCATCTCCAAAGTTGATGTCGACGATAAGTCTGGAAACAGACCAGCTGGCGCAGGCCAAGGAGCAGGTGGAGGACAAAGAGGTCCTGCAAGAGGTAAGAAAAAACCGGTTGAAAAACCAGAAGTTACCGAAGCCGATATCCAAAGAGAAATCAAAGAAACACTTGCACGTCTTTCTGGCGGTGGTAAGTCGAAGGCGGCGAAATTTAGAAGAGCAAAAAGAGATGCTGTAGCGGAAAAAGCACAGGAAGAAATGGACCGTCAACAAGAAGAGTCGAAAGTACTCAAGTTGACAGAGTTCGTTACTGTTTCCGAGCTGGCTACGATGATGAGTGTTGGCGTAAATGAGGTGATCTCAGCATGCATGAGCCTTGGTATCATGGTGTCCATCAACCAACGTCTAGACGCAGAAACCATTAGTGTTATCTCTGAAGAGTTTGGCTATACTGCAGAATTCGTAAGCGCGGAAGTACAAGATGCAATCATCATCGAAGAAGATAGTGATGAAGACCTATCGCCACGTCCTCCTATTGTTACGGTAATGGGTCACGTCGATCACGGTAAAACATCGCTGTTGGATTACATCCGTAAAGCAAACGTGATTGCAGGTGAAGCAGGTGGAATCACCCAACACATTGGAGCTTACAACGTACAAGTAGCTGAAGGAAAAACAATCACTTTCCTCGATACCCCTGGTCACGAAGCCTTTACCGCGATGCGTGCACGTGGTGCGCAGGTAACCGACCTTGCAATTATCGTTATTGCAGCCGACGATGCGGTGATGCCTCAAACAAAAGAAGCCATCAATCACGCTCAAGCAGCAGGAATCCCAATGATTTTTGCCTTGAACAAGATCGACCGTGAAGAAGCTAACCCAGATAAAATTCGTGAAGAACTTTCACAAATGAATATCCTCTTGGAAGAATGGGGCGGTAAATACCAGTCTCAAGAAATTTCAGCCAAGAAAGGACTCAATATCGACGAGTTACTAGAAAAAGTATTGCTTGAAGCAGAAATTCTCGACCTTAAAGCGAATCCTGAAAAACGTGCCCTTGGTACGGTTATCGAGTCATCTTTGGATAAAGGTCGTGGTTACGTGAGTACCATCCTTGTAGAAGGAGGAACCCTGCGTATTGGCGACAGCCTCTTGGCCGGCCAATGGAGCGGTAAGGTGAAGGCAATGTACAATGAACGTCAACAACGCGTTACTGAAGTTGGACCAGCCATGCCAGTATCTATCCTAGGTCTTAATGGTGCGCCAAACGCGGGAGATAAATTCAACGTTCTTGAAGACGAAAAAGAAGCACGATCAATTGCAACCAAACGTCAACAATTACAACGTGAACAAGGTGTGAGAACACAGAAACACGTTACCATCGACGAACTTGGAAGACGTATTGCGCTTGGTGAATTTAAAGAGTTGAACTTGATCCTAAAAGGTGACGTTGATGGTTCTATCGAAGCATTGAGCGATTCACTCCAAAAACTCTCTACTGAGAAGATTGAAGTGAAGATCATTCATAAAGCGGTTGGACAAATTTCAGAATCTGATGTTCTCTTGGCATCTGCCTCAGACGCAATCATTATCGGTTTCCAAGTTAGACCAAGTGCAAATGCACGACGCCTAGCTGAGAAAGAAGAAATCGAAATCAGATTGTACTCTGTAATCTACAAGGCCATCGACGAAATCAAAGAAGCGATGGAAGGATTGCTCTCTGCACGTATTGAAGAGCGCATCACAGGTACAGCTGAAATCCGTGAGACCTTCAAAATCTCTAAAGTGGGAACCATCGCAGGATGTTTCATGCTCGAAGGGAAAATTCACCGAAACGACAAAGTCCGCGTTATTCGAGATGGCATCGTAATCTACACTGGCGTTCTTGGTTCGTTGAAACGATTTAAAGACGATGTGAAGGAAGTAGCCAGAGGTTATGAATTCGGATTGAACGTAGATAAGTTTAACGACATCAAAGTTGGAGACAACGTTGAAGCCTTTGAAGAGGTAGAAGTGAAACAAACACTGAACGATTAAACTGCCTTTGGGCGCTATTCTAATTATACCCATTTAAAAAGCCCCATTGCAACTAAGCAGTGGGGCTTTTCTTTTAATGCTTTTTATTTTTCTGGGTGATGGCGTATTGGCTGAAAGGGTTTAGTCTTTCCACTCTTTCTACAATGCGCTACTCTACAACGATAGACTCAATTTCGTCACGAACCACCGTTGCCCCTGGGTAAAGCTGTTTCAATTCTTGTAAACGTTGTTGAGCGGCTTCTTCTGTTCTGAAGTTACCAACAACAACCGCAAAATTCGGAGGGTACTGCTTCACATAGCAGCCTTCACGGTTTCCAGACGATACATGATTGGCCTTGATTCCTCGGGCTTCCTGGAGGTTTCCGAAATAGATCTTAATTCGGTACCCCATAATTCTTGGAGGATTCTCTTTATATAAACTGTCGAGTTTTGTGAGTAACGGACTTTGTTCCACCTTAATTTGACCAGGACGAACCAATAGTTCTTCCGCAGGAGTTTCCTCAAAAAGGCTGTCTATTACCTCATTAGTGTTGTTAATACTGTCCACAGGCATGTCTATGGGTGTTGCGTCTTGAGTTTTTTCGGCCTCATTAACGGCCTCTTTTCTAAACATATTCTTCCACCAAGGAGCATCGTCTTGTGCGCTGATGCTCAGAGAAATAAAGAGGCAGAGGGGGATAATTAAGATGCGTTTCATAGTGCTTGCTTTTAACTTGGCGAAGGTAATGTACCAAATTGAAGGCATACATTGTGCCATTTAGATTATAACGCTGATTAATTGAGTTATGAGTACAAAAATACAGGATATTCGGTGTCTCCAAGCTTTATTTAGAATGATTTTAAATTATTTACGTGGGTGACAATTTTGTGACATATACCCAAAGTGAACGCTAAAATCGCTTAAATTTGCCCCCAAAATTTCCTCCATTTTGGGCGAAATGCTAGGATACATGAACACAAGTTCAAAAGCACAATTTCGAATGAATAAGATATTGTTTAAGCTGTTTACTGCAGCATTCCTTCTCACAAGTCTTGGTACATCGGCCTCCGTATGGGAAGGCGGTAACGCTGAGAATGGTGAAGCGCTTTTTAACGCAAACTGCGCTTCTTGTCACTACACTACAGCTGAAGTACTGGCTGCTCCAGGTCTACTAGGGGTAAAGGATCGTTGGAAAGGAGTTTCTGATGAAACTTTGATTCTCTGGATTCAAAACCCACAAGCAGCAGCAGAAACGGGTGATAAATATGTGAAATCACTTGTTGAGCGTTACGTGCCTACCTATGGGTGGATGACGGCTCAAGCAGTTTCTGCTGAGGAAGTGAAAGACATCATGGCTTACGTCCAAGTGGCTGCAACGCAAGTAGCCGGTGCGGGTGACGCAACAGCCGGTGCTGATTGTCCCACCATTGGTGACGATCTTGAAGAAAGCGGAAGTGCTTCTACAACGGTTTGGTTCCTCATTCTTCTTGTCTTGTTCATCGTTGTGGCTTTGGCAGCATCTGGTGTTAGAAATTCAATCAGCAATGCAATTGCCAACGATGGTGATGCTGAAGCTGGTTTGACGTATACAGACAGAGTAAAGGCTTGGATGGGTCGTAACATGGCCTTTGTGTCCATCATCGGTTTAGTGCTTGTTGCTTATGGCGCAACCATCGGCTACCAAGCGCTTATGGGTGTTGGTGTTTACGAAGGGTATCAACCAGATCAACCAATCAAATTCTCCCACTCCATCCACGTTTGTGAAAACGAAGTAGATTGTCAATACTGTCACAGCAGCGCATCAAAGTCGAAGCACGCAGGTATTCCTTCAACCAATGTGTGCATGAACTGCCACAAGGGGATCAAGAAAGGAAAGCAGTACGGTACGGAGGAGATCGGTAAGATCTATGCTGCCATCGGTTTCGATGCTGCAACAGGAACGTACATCGATGGAGAAGGTAATAACGGACACAAAGCACCACAAGATGATTTTGATGGAGATCCAATCAAATGGAATAAAGTCCACAATTTGCCAGATCACGTTTACTTCAACCACTCTCAACACGTTGTTGTAGGAGGACTTGAATGTCAAAACTGCCACGGAGATGTGCAGAAATATACCGTTGGAAGAATTGCTCCTGTTGATGAAGTGGCCGCATTGGTCAACGATTATCCAGGTCTAATTCCTTTGTCTAAGCCAACCCTTACCATGGGATGGTGTATCGAATGCCACAACAAGGCTGAAATCGATTTGGCAAGCAGCGATTATTACGAAGAAATTCATAACCGTCTTAAAAATGATGTTCGCGGAAACGAAGAGTTGCGTAAATACATGGAAGACGAAGAAATTACAGTGCGTGAACTTGGCGGATGGGAATGCGCTAAGTGTCATTACTAATCATTACAAGTAGAACCCAATGGGAAATACAAAACGATACTGGTCTGGTCTTGAGGAACTCAAAGAGACCAATGATTATAAGACAACACTGGAGAATGAGTTTCCAGAAGAACAAACGGTAGATGCATTTCTTGCCGATGAGAAATTGAAAGACGTGAATACTGGTCGTCGTGACTTCTTGAAGTTCATGGGCTTTAGTATCACAGCAGCAACGCTTGCCGCTTGTGAAACACCAGTAGTAAAGTCGATACCGTACGTTAACAAACCGGAAGAAATCACTCCTGGTGTAGCGAACTATTATGCGTCTACTTACTATGATGGTAACGATTACGCTAATGTTTTGGTTAAAACAAGAGAAGGTCGCCCGATTTTCATCAAGCCAAACAGAGCATTAGGCGCATCTGGAGAACTCAACCCACGTATCAACTCATCAGTGTTAGGACTGTATGATGCAGCTCGCGTTGAAGGACCAACAAAAGGTGGTCAAGCTATCGACTGGGCAAGTGCTGACGATGAAATCATGAAAGCCCTTGCTGCTGCTCAAAACCCAGTGATTTTGAGTAACACAGTTCTTAGCCCAAGCAAACAAAGAGCTATCGACATGTTTAAGGCGAAATACAATGCCGGACATGTTCAGTACGATTCTATTTCCTATTCAGGCTTGCGTGAAGCGCATAAAGCTGCAATGGGTAAAGCAATTATTCCTTCATTCCATTTCGATAAAGCTAAAGTGGTTGTTTCAATCGCTGCGGATTTCCAAGGTTCTTGGTTGCAATCGAATGTGTTTAGTGCGGACTTCGCTAAAACACGTGTTCCTGAAGGAAAATGGATGTCGAAGCACTTCCAGTTTGAAAGCAACTTGAGCTTGTCTGGAACAAATGCAGACGTTCGTACCATGATTAAGCCTTCTCAAGAGGGTAAAGTAGCTGCGGCACTTTATGAAATCATCACTGGCGCAGGTGCTGGTGCGGTGGAAGGAATTAACAACAACGCAGTGGCAGCTGCCGCTCAAATGTTGAAAGCATCTCGTGGTGAAGGTATTGTTGTTGCAGGTAGCAACGATCCAAACATCCAAATGATTGTTGTAGAAATCAACAAAGCACTTGGTAACTACGGAGCTACAATCAATGCAGATCGCCCAATCAACCTTTTCCAAGGGAATGATGCGAATTTCGCTGGATTTGTAGAAAGCATGAATCAAGGAGCGGTTGATTTCCTCATCATTGATGGTGTAAATCCGTCGTATTCTTACATCGACGGGGCTGCATTTGATGCTGGTCTCGCAAAAGTGAAGACAAGCGTAGCCACGTCGCTTTATGCAGACGAAACGGCTTCGAAAGCCACTTACATCACCCCAGATCATCATGCTTTGGAGTCTTGGAACGACTTAGCCATGACGAATGATCGTGTTGATTTGGTTCAACCAACCATCTCACCACTTTTCAACAGCAGAGCAGCTGGAGAATCGATCTTGAAATGGTCAGGTGTTGAAACAGACTATTACACCTTCTTGCGTCAAACATACAATCCTGCCTATACAGCAGCAGACATGTATACCGACGCAGCGTGGAACGAAGCAGTGCAAAATGGATATAAGCCAAACAATGCTTCAGTTGGAGTTGACACTGTAGAACAAGAAGAGGCACTTCCTACCGGAGGTATGAATATTAGTGCTGCCCTTAGCGCTGTGAAAGCGATTAAAGGTGGACAAGTGGAATTGGCCATCTACCAAAAGGTAGGTATGGGCGACGGTTCACAAGCCGGAAACCCTTGGTTACATGAGTTCCCAGACCCTGTTACCAAAGTTTGTTGGGACAACTATGTAACCATGTCAAGAGTGGACATGGAAGCGATGGGACTTGAAATGGAAGTAAGCCAAAACGTTCATCCAAATGTCGTTAACGTAACGGTAAATGGTAAAACCGTGAGCTTGCCAGCAATCATGCAACCGGGTCAAACACCAGGAACTATTGGTATTGCCCTGGGTTATGGTCGCGGAGCTAATGGTGAAAACATTGGTAAAGCAGCCTTCCAAACCGCGGAAAACGGAACGCACATCACCAAAGAAGACGGTTCACTCGTTCCAATTGGAGCAAATGCGGCACCGCTTGCGTCAATGAAAAACGGCGCTGTGGTTTATGCTGCGCTGGATGTTACTGTGGAAGCTACTGCAGAACATTACCCAGTTGCTGCAACTCAAATGCACCACACTTACATGGGACGTGAGTCTGTTGTTAAGGAAACCACTTTCGGTGCCTTCAAAGCAGAAGCAGGTAAAAAGAAGGGTGAAGCCTCTTGGAATAAAATGCCAGCATTGGTTGTTCATGAAGACTTGAATGGCGATGGAGAAATCAATGCTCAAGATAAAAAGTACACCAAAGAGATTGATCTTTGGAAAGAACACCCTGTTGAAGGTGTTGGTCACCGTTGGGGTATGACCATCGACCTTACAGCTTGTACAGGTTGTGGTTCTTGTGTTACTGCTTGTCATATCGAAAATAACGTTCCGGTAGTAGGGAAAGACGAAGTGCTTCGTCACAGAGACATGCACTGGATGCGTATCGACCGATTCTACAGCTCAGATTGGTCTCTAGAGAGAGGCGAGGAAGAGGGTGTTGGAACAATTGAGTCATACACCAGAATGGAGCACCCATCGGATGCACCACAAACTGTTCACATGCCAATGATGTGTCAGCACTGTAACCACGCTCCTTGTGAGACGGTTTGTCCGGTTGCTGCTACAACACATAGCAATGAAGGTTTGAACCAAATGACTTACAACCGTTGTATTGGAACACGTTACTGTGCTAACAACTGTCCTTACAAAGTGCGTCGATTCAACTGGTTCAACTACCAAGGATATAAGAAATTCCAAAACACCAACCCATCTCAAGATACACTTGCACGTATGGTCTTGAACCCGGATGTTACCGTTCGTTCACGTGGTGTTATGGAGAAATGTTCAATGTGTGTTCAACGTATCCAAGGCGGTAAGTTAGAGGCAAAAGTTGCCGGAACTCCAGTTCAAGACGGAGCAATCCAAACTGCTTGTGCTGAAGCTTGCGCTAACGGTGCCATCACCTTTGGAGATTTGAACGATACAAAATCGACTGTTCAAAGCATTAGCAAGAACAATCGTGCTTACCACGCATTGGAAGAAATTGGTGTTCAGCCAAATATCTTCTACATGGCGAAGGTGAGAAATACAGAAGAAAACGAAGCTTAAAAATAGCAGGTCAATGCAGAAAGAAGCAGCTATTAGAGAACCACTTATCCTCGGAGATAAGAGCTACAAAGACATCACAGATGACGTTGTAGGCCCAATTGAGGGTAAAGCCCCGAAGGCTTGGAAATTGATGATTACCATCACCAGCATTATTGCGTTTTATGGTGTAGGTTGCATCACTTACCTTATCGCCACCGGTATCGGTGTTTGGGGATTGAACAAAACAGTAGGATGGGCATGGGATATCACCAACTTCGTATGGTGGGTAGGTATCGGTCACGCAGGGACATTGATCTCGGCGGTATTGTTGCTCTTCCGTCAGAAATGGAGAATGGCGATTAACCGTTCTGCTGAGGCGATGACCATCTTCGCTGTAATCATGGCAGCGGTTTTCCCTGGGATTCACATGGGACGTCTTTGGGTGTCTTACTGGGTACTTCCCTTACCAAACCAGTTCGGTTCGCTTTGGGTGAACTTTAACTCGCCACTTCTTTGGGACGTTTTCGCGATTTCAACCTACTTCTCAGTTTCACTAGTGTTCTGGTACATCGGTTTGATTCCTGATTTCGCAACCATCAGAGATAGAATGGTGAAACCACTTCCAAAAAAGATCTACGCATTTTTGAGCTTTGGATGGAGTGGAAGAGCGAAGAACTGGACTCGTTTCGAGGAGGTTTCTTTGGTTCTCGCTGGTATTGCAACACCACTTGTATTTTCTGTTCACTCGATTGTATCGATGGACTTTGCTACCTCGGTTATCCCAGGTTGGCACACCACCATCTTCCCTCCATACTTCGTATCAGGAGCGGTATTCTCGGGATTTGCAATGGTATTGACCTTGTTGCTCATCATGAGAAAAACAATGAACCTTGAGAATTACATCCATGTGCGTCACGTAGAGTACATGAACATTGTCATCATCGTTACAGGTTCTATCGTTGGTGTGGCTTATTTGACAGAGCTTTTCATCTCATGGTACTCCGGTGTTGAATACAAATCATATGCTTTCATCAACCGTTTTAGTGGTCCGTACTCTTGGGCTTATTGGATCATGATGACGTGTAACGTGATCACGCCTCAACTGTTCTGGTTTAGAAAGATCCGCAGGAATTTGCTTGCAACTTTCGTTCTTTCAATCATTGTGAATATCGGTATGTGGTTTGAGCGTTATGTAATTATCGTTACCTCAATTCACAGAGATTACGACCCATCTTCTTGGGGTGAATTCCATGCTACCTTTATCGATATCGGTATCTTCATTGGAACCATTGGTATCTTCGGAACCCTCTTCTTATTGTTCGCTCGATTCTTCCCAGTATTGGCTTTGAACGAGTTGAAATCAATATTGAAGTCTTCAGGAGAGAACTACAAGAAACTACATCACAAAGACCACTAATCCTTAGAAACGACGAAGATCATGCTTAAGAAAGTAATACATGCGATGTATAACGATGAGGAGACGCTGATGGATGCAGCTCGTGTTCTCAAGAAAAATGGAGTTCGTGTTAAGGAAGTGTATTCTCCTTTTCCAATTCACGGGATAGATCCAATTATCGGAGTAAAAAGAACGCGTTTGGCAATTGCTTCATTCATGTACGCTACAACAGGTACCATCTTGGCACTTTTTGGAATGTGGTACTTTATGATTCACGATTGGCCAATGAACATTGGTGGTAAACCAAACTTCACCTTGCTACAGAACTTACCGGCATTCGTGCCAATTACCTTTGAGTTCAGCGTACTTTGTGCAGCCCACGGTATGGCCATCACTTACTTCATCAGAAACAAAACACTTCCTGGAATGCCAGCATCTAATCCAGATCCACGCACAACAGATAACATGTTTGTGATGGAAGTAACAACAGATCAAAACCACGATCACTCAGCTGAAGATCTTGAAACAATGTTGAAAGACTCAGGTATCGTGGAAATCAGCGTAAAAGATTACCAATAAGACTCAAGCAAATGACTAGATATACACTCAGCTCACTTTTGCTCATCATGATCGTAGGACTCGGTTCTTGCGTTACTGATCCCAATAGCCCAGGTCTAGAATACATGCCAGACATGTATCGCTCTCCTGCTGTAGAAGCTTATGTGGATTATGGTGAAGACCCTTACTACAAAACAGAGGAAGTAGCAAAATCTCAACGAAACACGATTAGCGCTAGAAAACCGGTTGAAGGAACTATCGCTCAAGTGAAATCAGGAGATTTTAACATGCCTTACGCTTACCCGAACACAGATGAAGGTTACGCAGCTGCTGGTGCTAACTTGACAAGTCCATTGGCGACGAATCAGGAAAACATCGAAGCAGGAATGGAAATCTACCAAATCATGTGCACTCACTGTCACGGTGAAAAAGGTGAAGGAGATGGAGCGATTTCTAGAAACGGGCTAATTAAAGGTATTCCTTCTTACACTGGTAAATTGAAAGATTTGCCGGTTGGAAACATTTATCACACCCTCCAATACGGTAAAGGTTTGATGGGATCACACGCATCTCAAATGACTCAGAAAGAACGCTGGCAAGTAATTGAATACGTTAAAGTATTGCAGAATGGTGGTGAAATGCCAGAGTTCGATGCAAATGGTAATGTATTGACCGCAGCAGCATCTAGCGATGAAGCAGCACAAGATCAGCCTCAATAAGATATTAGTAACGAACAGTAGAACACATTACGATGGAATTTAAATTCACAGGTAAAGCAAAAACCCTCTCTTACGTGCTCATGGCAGTAGGTTTGGTATCTATCATCCTGGGATTCATCACGGATCAATCAGAACATCATCAACACTGGTGGGCGAACTTTTTGGTGAACGGATTCTTCTTCTTCTCGATTGGTTTAGGAGCCTTGTTCTTCTATGCTCTGCAATACGCGGCAGAAGTTGGATGGTCGGCACAATTGAAAAGAATCTATGAGGCAATGTTTAAATTTTTGCCAATTGGTTCAGTGCTTATCGGTATTGTCATTGTTGGAGGTTTACTTCACCAACATCACCTTTACCACTGGATGGACCACACCCTTTATCATGAATACATGATTGAAGGAGCAGACGGTGAAGTAAGTTATACCGATACCATGGAGGCAGGAGCAGTGCTAAATCCTTCGTACGATAAAATTATTGCAAACAAAGAAGCGTTTTTGAACCCAAGTTTCTGGACAATCAGAAGCATCGTGTATATCGCTACCTTCCTCATTTTCGCAGCACTCTTTAGAAAGTGGTCTTTGAAAGAAGATGAAGTTGGAGGTGTAGAATTGCACAAGAAACAATACAAAAGATCCGCACTCTTCTTGGTGTTCTTCGCTGTATTCTCTTCTACATTAACTTGGGATTGGGTAATGTCAATCGATACCCACTGGTTCTCTACACTCTTCGGATGGTATGTGTTCTCTGGAATGTGGGTGAGCGCAATGATCTTTGCACTAATCTTGGTGTTGTGGCTCAAGAAAAAAGGTCACTTCACAACAGTAAATGATTCACACATTCACGACATGAGTAAGTGGATGTTTGCCATCTCAATGCTTTGGAGCTACCTCTGGTTCAGCCAATTCTTGTTGATTTGGTATTCGGATATTCCAGAAGAGGTGACGTACTACACTCAACGTATTTTCTCTGATAAATACAGCACGCCTTTCTTCTTGACATTCGCCATTAATTTTGCGGTACCATTCTATATGTTGATGGCTAGAGATGCTAAACGAAACCTAGGCTTTATTGTGCCGGTTGCGTTCCTCATTTTCATTGGTCACTTTGTGGACACGTACTTGTTGGTTATTCCTGGAACGATGCACGACCACGTTTCGTTTGGTATCTTTGATTTGGGAATGTTCCTTGGATTCTTTGGTTTGTTCCTTTATTCAACATTGAATGCATTGAGCAAAGCCCCATTGATGCCTAAAAATCATCCTTACTTGGAAGAAAGTAAAGAACTACACCATTAATAAAGAAAGAACGATAATTCAAGTTATATGAAACTTCTAATTCTGCTCGTAGTTGTTGTAGGTATCGTCGCATTAGCACAATTGGCTCGTGTGTATGAACTATCTGCTAAATTGAGAAAGAGACGTGAGGAAGATATCTCACATGCAGATCACCGCCTTAATGCTTCACTTTTCATCGTCTTCATGCTGGTATTCTATGCTTCTGTGGCCTATTTATACGTGGCTTACGGCGATTATCTTCCCGTCTCTGCCTCAGAGCACGGTGTAGGTGTGGATTCTTTAATGAACATTAATATCATCATCATTACTGTTGTGTTCTTCCTAGTTAATACTTTACTCTTTGTTTTTGCTGCAAAGTATTACTACAAAAAAGACAGAAAAGCGAAGTTCTTTCCACACGACAATAAGCTGGAAATGATTTGGACCGTTATTCCTTCGATTGTTTTGGCAGGCCTAATTATTTTCGGACTAAGAACATGGAACGATATGACTGGAGAGGCTAGCGATGAAGCAATGGTTATTGAAATCTATTCAAAGCAGTTTGACTGGACAGCTCGTTACCCAGGTTCAAATGCTGAGTTCGGTTTGTCTAACTACAACTTAATCACAAGCAACAACCCGCTCGGTATCGTTACTAATGAAGGTATTGCTGAGAGCCTTGCTGAATTAGACGCGTCTATTGAGAAGTTGGATAACGAAGTACGCTATGAGCGTGGAGTTCTTCTTTCTCAAAAAGCAAAGTACGAGAAGGAGTTGAAGAACTTGAAGAATCATGGTGGACATGGTCATGCAGAACACGCCGAAGGCGATGAAGCTCACGCTGATGAGCATACACACCACGGAATGTCTGAAGAACAACTATTAGCTGAAATCGCGAAGATTGATGAAATGTTGACTTCTGACTTGGTAAGCGTTTTAAGCGAAACGGCTCTGGAAGCGAAAAAAGACAAATTGTACAGATTGAAGCGTCACAAACAACGTGTTCTTGATATCGAGGATTTCGATTTTAGTGATGCACAGAGCTTGTCTGCTTGGGAAGCTGGTAAAGATGATAAAATTGTAAAAGGGGAGTTTCACTTGCCAATTGGTAAAGAAGTTGAATTCGTATTCCGTTCTAGAGACGTAATTCACTCAGCTTACATGCCCCATTTCCGTGCACAGATGAACTGCGTTCCTGGTGTTCCTACCCGTTTTAAGATGACTCCTACCATTACGACGGATAGCATGAGAACAATTATGGATAATCCGGAGTTTGATTATGTACTGTTGTGCAACAAAGTTTGCGGAAGTGCACACTTCAATATGCAAATGAAAGTCATCGTAGAATCTCAAGAAGATTACGATAACTGGCTCAACGAACAGAAAACATTTTTTGTTGAAGAGGTAAAAGAGGAGGCAGCTCCTGAAGTACCAGCAGCACCAGTTGTTGAAGGTGAACCAACCGCTTCAATTAACTAAGAAAGAACTTAATTAGTAAATAAACATGGCAGCTAACGCACACCACGAAGAAAGTTTTGTTTCGAAGTATATCTTCTCACATGATCACAAGATGATCTCGAAGCAATTCCTTATCACAGCAGTTTTTATGGGAATTGTTGCGGTAATGTTGTCGGTATTTTTCCGACTTCAATTGGGATGGCCAGGACAATCCTTCAGTATCCTTGAAACCTTTTTAGGAAAATGGGCTCCTGACGGTGTTCTTGATCGAAATGCCTACTTGGCATTGGTAACCATTCACGGTACGATCATGGTTTTCTTTGTACTTACAGGTGGTCTGTCTGGTACGTTCTCGAACTTACTTATTCCATTGCAAATTGGAGCGCGTGATATGGCCTCAGGCTTCTTGAACATGTTGTCTTATTGGATGTTCTTGGCTTCTTCTGTGATCATGATTAGCTCATTATTCGTAGAAGGTGGTGCTGCATCAGGTGGTTGGACGGTCTATCCTCCTTTATCTGCCTTACCTCAAGCAATGCCAGGTTCTGGAATGGGGATGACACTTTGGTTGATTTCTATGGTGCTTTTCGTAGCGTCTTCACTTCTTGGTGGTTTGAACTACATCGTTACCATCATTAACCTTAGAACGAAAGGGATGAAAATGACCCGCTTACCATTGACCATTTGGGCGTTTTTGGTAACAGCAATTTTGGGTGTACTTTCTTTCCCAGTTCTCGTATCGGCGGTTGTATTGTTGATCATGGACCGTTCAATGGGTACTGCATTTTACTTGAGCGACATCCACATTGCTGGTGAAGCGCTTGACGTAACTGGTGGTTCTCCAATCCTTTACCAACACTTGTTCTGGTTCTTAGGTCACCCGGAGGTGTATATCGTACTTCTTCCTGCTCTTGGAATCAGCTCTGAGATCATTTCAACCAACTCACGTAAGCCAATCTTTGGTTACCGTGCGATGATTGGTTCTATCCTCGCTATTGGTTTCCTTTCGTTCATCGTTTGGGGTCACCACATGTTTGTTACAGGGATGAACCCATTCTTAGGTTCAGTATTCGTATTTACAACCTTGTTGATTGCAATTCCTTCGGCGGTGAAGGCCTTTAACTACATCACTACGCTGTGGAAAGGTAACATCAGATTAACGCCAGCAATGCTCTTCAGTATTGGTCTTGTTTCTACATTCGTAACGGGTGGTCTTACAGGGATTATCCTTGCAGATTCTGCCTTGGATGTGAACGTACATGATACCTATTTCGTAGTTGCTCACTTCCACATCGTAATGGGATTGTCGGCTATCTTCGGAATGCTAGCGGGTGTGTACCACTGGTTCCCAAAAATGTTTGGTAGAATGTTGAATACAAAACTTGGTTTTGCCCACTTCTGGTTAACATTAGTATGTGGTTTTGGTACCTTCTTCCCAATGCACTTCGTTGGTATGGCAGGTGCACCGCGTCGTTACTATGAGTATTCTCAATTCGAATTCTTAGACTGGGTGATGGACCTTCAACCAATCATTTCTGTTTTCGCAATTGTAGGTGCTATCAGCCAATTGATTTTCTTGTTTAACTTCTTCTTCAGCATCTTTAGAGGTCAAGAAGCTTCACAGAATCCATGGCAAGCAAACACATTGGAATGGACTACACCTGTAGAACATGTTCACGGAAATTGGCCTGGAGCACTTCCAGAAGTACACCGTTGGGCATATGACTACAGCAACCCGAACTACGAAGAAGACTTCGTTCCTCAAACAGTTCCATTAAAAGCTGGAGAAGAGGATCACTAGAACTTCTGAAAATCGATTTCAATGTCCGTATCTTTACCTCGAGTATGATACGGACATTTTTTTTGCTCCTTCTTTTTTGTGCATTGAACAGTAGCTTGCGGTCTCAACCACCCAGCTTATCTGATTCTATCATCTGGGCTTTAGATCAGCCAGCTACTTGGCAGGTAAAACTGCAAACTCAAAATACCTTTATTACAGGGAAACCTATTCGAACTTTCGGACTAAAGCTGGGTAGAAACCACTCAGATCGTTTAGCTTACGGAGGCGGCGTTCATTTCATGGCAAGAGGAATTGAAAGCGTGGTTCGAAATGATACAGGCTTTCTTGGTACGGCAGATGTTAGAATGTTCTACGGAAGCGCTTATTTTGAATATGCTTTCCATCATGAAGAAGATTGGAGAATCATTTTACCGGTGCAATTGGGAGCTGGCGTGTCGTGGCTTCAAAATCAAACAGGTGAGAACAGCAATCGGGGCATTGTATTGCTTTATGAACCTTCCATGGCCATTGAGTATAGTTTTTTAGATTATTTTGCGATAGGTGGTCAGATTGGCCTTAGGTTAATGCTCATCAACAATAGAGATATCGACAAACAATTTACTGCACCAACTTGGGGCCTTCGCTTCAGAGTTAAATTGGGAAAGTTGAGAAGG
>JAQWFN010000045.1 GCA_029238785.1 Flavobacteriales bacterium
CCAAAAAATGCAGAGGATGCTCCAGCCACAATGTCCACCGATTTCACATCCAAATCTGGAGCTCCAAGGAAGTTCCCAAGGGAGAAATTGAGTCCTGGCGATTGGTTATCCACCCCATCAATCAGCTGCAAAGAACGAACGGGAGAAGTGGAGTTAAAACCACGTGTATTGATGATCTTAAACCCTAAACTTGCGGAGGTAAGATCAACACCTTTAAGGTTACCCAATCCTTCATAAAAACTTCCAGACGGGGCTTCTTTTATGGCGATGATGTCCATTGACTCCACGGTTAAAGGCGCTTGTTTTTGCTTCTCTGAGATTCTTTCACCCACCACTTCTGCCTCATCAATCATGATTTGAGCTGGTGCGAGTTTAACATCGATGCGTTTGTTGTCGTTGCTCACCGTTACTTCCTTGGAGTCGTAACCAATAAATGAAACAATTAAAGTAACTGGGAGTTGGGGAACGTTTAAGGTGAAGTCGCCGTCGAAATCTGATGTTACTCCTGAGGTACTGCCCTTAACAACTACGTTGGCGTAGAATATCGCTTCATTGTTGGTGGCGTCTCTCACATTACCTTTTAATGTGACCTGAGCGCTTAGCGTTAAGCCAAGACAAACAGTTAAACACAACATCAAAAATCTCAACATGTTCTCCATATTTAGGTCCAAAGGCTAAAGCTAATAAATCCACCTATTTGATGAGCACGAAAGTCGTTCAAAAATCGTTGTAGTTCAAGTAATCCCCTGAATTAACATCGATTCTAGCTTCTCAAATCTTCGTTTTTTCTTGTTTAAATAAGGCCTTTAAGCTGCTAAAATGGAATTTTTCCGCCGATTAAGCTTCTTTTTGTGCAATGATTTCAATTTTTTCGTCGATTCCATTTACTGAAATCACATCACCAATAAGCAATTTTCTTCGCTTTCTTGTTTCGATTTCACCATTCACAAAAACCTCTTCTTCTTCAACCAAAATACCAGCGTGTCCGCCTGTTTGCGCTAAACCACTGGCTTTTAAAAGACTCATCAAGGGGATGAAGGGTGTCTTCAATTCGAAAGTTCTGAGCGCCATTTTAGTAAATGCTTGGGTATGCGCTGGGGTTTGCTTCTGCCATCATGGCGTAAACGGCTTCAACGATATCGTCTACTGATGGTTTTGAGAAGTAGTCTCCATCTGTACCGTAGGCAGGAAGGTGGGGCTTTGCGCTTAATGTTTGTGGTTGCGAATCGAGGTATCTCCACGCTCCTTGTTTATTGATTACTTGATCCAGCATGAACGCGCTTGCACCTCCAGGTACATCTTCATCAATAAAAATAACGCGGTTGGTTTTAGCGATGCTTTTCGAAATGCTGTGTTCCAAATCGAAAGGCAAGAGGGTTTGAACATCTACTAATTCCACGTCGATATCTAAGGCTTCAAGTTCTTTCGCCGCTTGAACACAAAGGTTAAAGGTGGAACCGTAAGAAACGATGGTGATATCGCTCCCTTGCTTCACCACTTCTGGTCTACCCAGAGCTACTTTGAATTCGCCCAAGTTGCTTGGCATGGCCTCTTTGCTTCTATAGCCATTAAGGCATTCAACCACCAAAGCCGGTTCATCTGCCTCCAGCAAGAGGTTGTACATTCCAGCGGCTTGCACCATGTTTCTTGGTACACAAACGTGCATCCCTCGAACAGAATTAATGATTGCGCCCATTGGAGAACCTGAGTGCCAGATACCTTCCAAACGGTGGCCTCTTGTTCGAACAATCAGGGGGGCTTTTTGTCCGCCTTTGGTTCTATACTGCAACGACGCAAGGTCGTCTCGCATGATTTGCAGCGCGTAATAAAGGTAATCGAGGTATTGAATTTCAGCAATTGGGCGAAGTCCGCGCATCGCCATACCAATACCCTGACCTAAAATGCTTGCTTCACGAATACCGGTATCGCCTACCCTCAGGTCGCCATACTTCTCTTGCATTCCTTCCATGGCTTGGTTCACACCGCCAATTTTTCCAGTATCTTCACCGAAGGTGATGAGTTCTGGGTATTTCTCGAACAGCACATCAAAGTTGTCGCGCAGGATGAGCCTTCCATCTGCCATTTCAGGAGAGCTAGGATAAATTGGCGCTACAGGATCAACATTATGTGCTGCTTGTGCTGAATCTGAATAAAGTGCTGAACTAAAGCGCTCTTCATTTTGTCCTTGGTTGATTTCATACCAATTCATCAAACCGCTTCTAGCCGCACTTTCTTCGCCTCGCGTGCTGCGGAAAGCTTTACGAACAACATTTGAGATCTCTTTTCTGATCACCTCTTTGTTGTTGTTTAGCTCATCGATAAAGCTTTGAACCGGGTGATCTGGATGTGCTGTTTTGAGCTCTTCTAGCCATGCGATGGCTTGAGTTTTTTCTAAATCAATAGACGCCCTAAATTCAGACCAAGCCGCTTTTTGTGCTTCGCGAACTTCTTTTTTACATGCTTTCCGAATGTCATCTAGTTCTTCTTCACTGGCCGCCCCTTCGAGCAACAAAAACTTCTTGTATTGTTCGATGCAATCGTATTCTTGTGCCCAAGCCAAGCGCTCTTCTGATTTATATCTTTCGTGCGAGCCTGAAGTACTGTGTCCTTGAGGCTGTGTCAATTCTTCCACGTGAATAAGCACTGGAATGTGTTCTTCACGGCTAATTTTCACTGCCTTTTCGTAGGTTACAAGCAAGTCTGGATAATTCCATCCTTTCACCTTAAATATTTTAAAGCCGTTGGTATCCGCTCCTTTAGCGAAACCAGACAAGGCTTCCGAGATGCTTTCTTTTGTGGTCTGATATTTTTTAGGAACTGAAATTCCGTAACCGTCGTCCCAAACCGACATCACCATAGGTACTTGCAAGACCCCTGCGGCATTCATCGATTCCCAGAACAAACCTTCAGAAGTACTTGCATCTCCGATTGTTCCGAAAGCCACCTCATTTCCGTTGTTTGAAAAGCCCGACAAGCTCTCTAAGCCAGGCAGATTGCGGTACATTTTAGACGCTTGCGCGAGTCCGAGCAAACGCGGCATTTGCCCCGCCGTTGGGGAAATATCCGCAGAGCTATTGTATTGCTCCATGAGGTTTTTCCAAGAGCCATCATCGTTCAGGTTTCGCGTTGCATAGTGGCCACCCATTTGTCTTCCGCCAGAAGCCGGCTCGTGTTTGGTATCAACGTGAGCATAGAGGGCCGCGAAATATTGTTGTACCGTCAGTAAATCGAGGTACATCATGATTGTTTGATCTCTGTAGTAACCTGATCTGAAATCGCCTTTTCGGAACTGTTTTGCCAAAGTGATTTGCGCCAGTTCTTTACCATCGCCAAAAATCCCAAACTTGGCTTTTCCAGTGAGCACTTCCTTTCTTCCGAGCAAAGATGCTTCTCTACTAAGACAGGCAAGGCGGTAGTCTGCGATCAACTCTTTGCGAATTTTTTCTTCGGTCATCTGCTCTTGAACGTTGGGATTTGACATAGTAAATGGCTTAAAATGGGACTGCAAAAATAGCTCGAATTCGCCGAAATAAAAAGCCCTATTTCCTTCGGATTCCTTGAATTAATGCTAAATCAACGGCAATTTGTGCGGCTAATTTCGCATTTGCCTTGATGAGTTTGATGTTGCTCTTTAGGCTTTCCCCTTTTGAGTTTTGAGCAATCTCGTTCAACAAAAATGGAGTAATGTCTTTACCAGAAACCTGTCTTTCAGCCGCTTTGCCCAGTGCTGTTTGAATGAGCTGATCCATTTCATGTTTGGGTACGGCGTCTTCCTTAGCTAGTGGAAGCGCGATAATACTCCCGTGCTTAAAACCAAAGTCGTTCTGAGCAGTAATCATTTGAGCTACTTCTTTGGTGGTGTTGATTGTAAACGGACTCTTAATACCAGATTGGTCGGAGAAAAAGGCGGGGAATTCTTCTTCACCAAAAGTAATTACGGGCACACCGCTGGTTTCAAGGTATTCCAAGGTTTTCGGGATATCTAGAATTGATTTCACCCCTGCACAAACAACATGAACTGGTGTGCGTTTTAATTCTTCAAGGTCGGCAGAAATATCCCAGCTCTCGGCAACACCTCTATGCACGCCGCCTATTCCGCCGGTAGCGAAAATCTTGATTCCCACTTTGTGAGCTAAGATCATTGTGGCAGCGACGGTTGTAGCGGCGGTTTTTTTCTGGGCGATGGCAATGGCCATGTCTCTTCTCGAGGCCTTCATCACCCCGTCTGACTTTGCCAAAGCTTCAAAATCAGCATCGTTCAATCCAATTTTACATTCTCCATTAATGATGGCAATTGTAGCAGGAACAGCTCCGTTTTGGCGAACAACATTTTCTACTTCTTTTGCCGTTTTAATGTTCTCCGGGTAGGGCATCCCATGCGAAATAATGGTACTCTCAAGTGCAACGATAGGACTATTTTCGCTGTTTGCGTTTTGAACTTCCTTGCTAAGGACTATTTTTATAGAACTCATCCATCAAAGTTCGGAACTTTTTGGTTTTAAAATCGTTTAAGAACCCATGAAAACAATTGTTCTAATCTTCTCACTTGCAATAGTTTCCGCCTTTGCTCCACCTCAAAGCGATCCGAACGAGTTGGTTTGGAGTACTTGGAGACGCTTGAATTGGGATGATTTTGTGAAAAGAACTGGTCCTGAAGAGCTGTACAAAGCGTACACCTACAGTGGCATTCGATACGATGTAAAGGGCATAGACGGCAAGGCCAAATTCACTTGTACTCCCTATTTTTTAAAGAGCAAATCTTGGGTGAATGTTGCGCATCAAGAAACCCAACTGTTGATTCATGAGCAAGGTCATTTCGACATTACTGCGATTTATGCATTCCACATGGCTTCCGCCTTTAAGCCATTAGAGGTAGAAATAAGGGAATTCAAAGAAGAAAATCTTCAAGAAAGAAGTATTGCTATTTTCGACTCCATCTACTCCATCATGGAGCAGCGCCAGGCAGATTATGACCTGGCCACCAATCATGGAATTAATGCTGAAGCCCAGTTAAAATGGAACAGGCAAATTGCTCAGGAAATCGACTCTTTGATGCAATGAGGAGGTTTCAGTTTCGATCGTCTAGATTTCTCAAAGGCAGCCTGAGAATTACTTATTGATTTCTGTCCAGATGATGTCTTTGAGTTCTACGAGTCCTTGTTGAGCAACAGCTGAAATGAATATATAAGGAATATTTGGCAGGTCTTTTTCGAGTTCTGATTTTAGTTCTTCATCGAGCATGTCTGACTTCGAAATGGCCAAAATCTTTTGTTTATCCATGAGTTCTGGATTGTACTTTTTCAGCTCGTTGAGCAAGATTTTGTATTCTGCGTGAATATCATCTGCATCTGCAGGCACTAAGAAAAGCAGCACCGAGTTTCTCTCGATATGTCTCAAGAATCTTAAGCCCAGCCCTTTTCCTTCGCTAGCACCTTCTATGATCCCTGGAATGTCTGCCATCACGAATGAACGATCGTTTCTGTAGCTCACCATCCCCAGGTTTGGTCTGAGGGTGGTAAAAGGATAATCTGCGATTTCTGGTTTTGCTTCTGAAACAACCGAAAGTAGGGTTGATTTACCTGCATTTGGAAAACCTACCAAACCAACATCCGCAAGGAGTTTCAGTTCTAGAATTTTCCATTCTTCTTTTCCTGGTTCGCCAGGTTGAGCGAAGCGTGGTGATTGAAAGGTTGATGATTTAAAATGGTCGTTACCTAGTCCGCCTCTACCACCTTCAACAATAATAAATTCCTGACCATCTTCCGTGATTTCGAACATCACCTCTCCGGTTTCGGCGTCTTTTGCAATGGTACCAATAGGCACATCGAGCACTTCATCTTTACCTTCCGCACCGGATTTCAAACCACCGCTACCGCCTTCTCCAGGTGCGGCGATAACGTGCTTACGGTATTTCAGGTGAAGTAGAGTCCAGACGTGTTTGCTACCGCGAAGGATAATGTGTCCTCCCCTACCGCCATCACCGCCATCTGGTCCGCCCATGGCCGTTGTTCTATCTCGGTGAAAGTGAGCTGATCCTGCACCACCTTTTCCTGATCGGCAGCAGATTTTAACGTAATCTACAAAGTTCTGACTAGCCATAAATTGGATCTCCTTAAGCTTCTAAAGCTTCGTAAAGACGATTTGCGATATCTTCAATTGTTCCGATACCATTGATTCCACGGTACTTATCTTGATCTTGGTAATAAGCCGCTACTGGTGCTGTTTCTCTTTGGTAGACATCGATTCTATTCTGAATCACTTTTGGATTAGCATCGTCCACTCTTCCACTCGTTTCTGCTCTTTTCGCCAAACGAATTTTCAATTCTTCTTCCGGTACTTCTAGGGCCAACATGGCACTAACTTCTGTGTTGTTTTCAGCCAAAAGTGCATCTAAGGCAGCTGCTTGAGCTTTTGTCCTAGGAAATCCGTCAAAGATAAATCCTTTAGGGCTTTCGTGTTTTTTCACTTCAGACTCGAGCATCTTGATGGTTACTTCATCAGGCACCAAAGCGCCTTTATCCATGTAGCTTTTCGCCAAGTTACCCAATTCGGTTTCTCCCTTTATGTTAGCGCGAAAGATGTCGCCCGTGCTCAAGTGAACAAGGTCGAATTTCTTTACAAGATTCTCACTCTGTGTTCCTTTACCTGCGCCCGGAGGTCCGAACAATACAACATTCAACATGTGTTTTCAATTTTTGGAAAGGGTCAAATTTACGGAATCCCTTTGTTTAATTCAGTCAAAGAGAATACAAATCGGCCAATTCGTCTTTTTGAATGGCTACTAAACGTCTACAGCGGCTTATTCAAAGTGATTGGATGCTGTTCCTGAAGGAAGCTTGCAAGAACAACTTCTTACGGCTTGTGGCTTCACTGATTGTTTCACATGAGGCATCTTTCAGATCACGACCTTAATCTTTACTTAAAGTTCAGTTTTGAGGGCAAAAAGGAATGAGACATTTAAGGAAGTGTTTTGTACCTTCGCCATCTGCAAAAAACAAGAAGTATGAAATACGACGTAATAGTTCTGGGCAGTGGCCCGGGTGGATATGTAACCGCCATTCGCGCATCTCAGTTAGGATTAAAAGTAGCTGTAGTTGAGCGTGAAGCCCTTGGTGGTATTTGTTTGAACTGGGGTTGTATCCCAACCAAAGCCCTTTTGAAAAGTGCGAACGTATTTGAATATATCAATCATGCTGAAGATTACGGTATCTCGGTAAGCGACGCTAAGCATGATTTCACTAAGGTGGTTCAGCGTTCTAGAGGAGTAGCCAATGGAATGAGCAATGGTGTTCAATTCTTGATGAAGAAGAACAAAATCGACGTCATCATGGGGAACGGAAAAGTTCTTCCTGGAAAGAAATTAGAGGTGACTGGTGATGATGGTAAAGCAACTGTTTATGAGGCCAATCATATCATTATTGCTACTGGAGCGCGTTCAAGAAGCCTTCCTAGCATGCCGCAAGACGGAAAGAAAATTATTGGTTACCGAGAAGCAATGACCTTAAAAGAGCAGCCAAAGAAAATGGTTGTGGTAGGGTCTGGAGCTATAGGTGTTGAGTTTGCTTATTTCTACAATGCTATGGGTACTGAGGTAACGATTGTAGAATACATGCCCAACATTGTTCCTGTTGAAGATGAAGAAGTGAGCAAGCAATTGGAGCGCTCTTTCAAGAAGACCGGAGTTAAAATCATGACGAGCGCTGAGGTTACTGGAGTTGATACATCTGGAAGCGGGTGTAAAGTTACTGTGAAGACCAAAAAAGGCGAAGAAGTGATTGAGTGTGACGTGGTATTGAGCGCGGCTGGTGTTGTTGCTAATATTGAGAACATCGGGCTGGAAGATGTTGGTATTGCTACTGATAAAGGCAAGATCATTGTAAACGATTTCTACCAAACCAACCTTCCTGGCTACTATGCTATTGGAGACTGTGTTCCTGGACAAGCTTTGGCGCACGTTGCTTCTGCTGAAGGAATTATTTGTGTGGAGAAAATCGCAGGAATGCATGTTGACGCTCTAGACTACAACAACATCCCCGGCTGTACTTACTGCTCTCCTGAGGTAGCTTCTGTTGGTATGACAGAGAAACAAGCAAAAGAAAAAGGCATCGACATCAAGGTTGGTAAATTTCCTTTCTCTGCGTCTGGTAAGGCAAGTGCTGCCGGACACAAAGACGGTTTTGTGAAGTTAATTTTTGATGCAAAATACGGTGAGTTACTTGGCGGACATTTGATTGGTGCTAACGTAACCGAAATGATCGCGGAAATCGTTGCTTTGAGAAAACTTGAAACAACTGGTCATGAGTTGATCAAAACCGTTCACCCACACCCAACCATGAGCGAAGCCATCATGGAAGCAGCTGCGGCGGCTTATGATGAAGTGATACATCTTTAGAATTAGGAATGTGTGAAATATCTTTTTTAGGAAATACCTATTTTAAATGGCGGACAAATGTTCGCCATTTTTTTTGGGCTTATATGGGAAGGACTATCTTTCTAACTTTGTATCGAGCGTGGAATTTGAGCGGATACATATCAAAAACGAAGAAGTAGGTGTTAGCATCTCAAGGATGGAGAGCAGCTACGAAGAGCGGAAGGGAATCCCCGGACATCCGCATCGTCACAATTTCTACACCGTTTTATTGGTTGATAAAGCGACAGGAACGCATGCCATCGACTTCAATGAATACATTTTAGATCAACATCAAGTATTTTTTGTTGCTCCAGACCAGGTGCGTCATGTAGTGGAAGACCAAGAACCCAAAGGCTTTGTTATTCTATTCACTGATGACTTTTTGATGAGGAACAACATCCCCGTGAACTTCATCGATCAACTAAAACTCTTTCATGACTTTGGGCAGGCGCCACCACTCCAACTGAGCGAAGAGGAACATCGACAATTGGCTTTGTATTGTGAGGAAATGCTTGGGCTTTTCGCAGGCGACTTAAGTTTAAAGGCCGAAGCAATTGGCGCTTTATTGAAGCTGTTTTTGATCCGATGCAACAACGTTTGTTCCCTCAGCGAGAACATTCGCCCGGAAAACGACCACAGTCAAGCCATTTTGCTTGAATTCAAACAGCTCATCAACCAAAAGCATAAAGAATGGCACGCCACAAGCCATTACGCCAGAGCGCTAAATATTAGTCCGGATTATCTCAACCGAATCGTTAAAGCTAAAACCGACAAAACGGCCAAAGAGCATATTCAATCTCGAATCATTGTTGCCGCCAAGCGACTTTTGCACTTCACTGATTTCTCAAGCAAGGAAATTGGCTACGAGCTTGGTTTTTCTGAAGCAGCGAATTTCAGTGCTTTCTTTAAAAAATGCGTGGGATTGAGTCCTTCTGATTTCAGGCAAAACCACTAAAAGCGAGTCGAGTTTAGTGATAGGTCGGATTTTCATAAGCCCTATCCGCTTATTCATACCAGCTGATCAATGCCTTCTTCTGAACTTTGTTTCGTCTTAAATTGAAGAACGATGAAACGGAAAGAATTTTTAAGGAAGTCGGTTTTAGGAGGTGCTTTAGGCATGTTTGCTCCTAGCGTTTTTGGGAACATTGGGAGTGTTCCAAATGCAGACACCAAGCTAGAACTGAATAAACAAATAGGATTTAATCATTTACCCAATAAGGAGGAGAAAACCATGAATACTGTATTGCACAAAGCAGCTACTCGCGGACATGCGAACCACGGCTGGCTGAACTCTCATCACACCTTTAGCTTTGCAAATTATCACAATCCTGAGCGCATGCATTTTGGCGTTTTACGTGTTTTGAATGATGATACCGTATCTGCTGCTCGTGGTTTTGGAACCCACCCTCACGACAATATGGAAATCATTTCTATTCCCTTAGAGGGAGATTTGGAGCACAAGGACAGTATGGGAAACGTGGCCGTTATTCGCGAAGGTGACGTTCAGGTTTTGAGCGCGGGTACTGGAATTTACCACAGTGAATACAACAAAAACGAAGATCAAGAGGTGAAGTTCCTTCAAATTTGGATCTACCCGAATAAAAAGGCCGTTGAGCCGAGGTATGATCAGATCTCGACAAAAGACATCGCGAAGCAAAATGAATTTTATCAAGTGCTTTCTCCAAACCCAAATGATGATGGTGTTTGGATTCATCAAGACGCTTGGTTCCACATTGGTCATTTTGACGATGGTGTTTTGAGCAACTACGATTTAAAAAAGAGCGGAAATGGCGTTTATGCCTTTGTTCTAGAAGGCGAAATTGAAATCGATGGTCAAGCACTTGAGCGCAGAGACGGTTTCGGAATATGGAACACCAATTCAATTTCAGTTAAATCAAAAGGAAAAAGCAAGGTACTCTTGATGGAAGTACCAATGCAGATTTCATAAATATACGACTATGAAAAAATTACAAGAAGCCTTAAACTGGCGTTATGCTGTGAAGAAATTCGATACGGCGAAGAAAATCGTAGCGAGTGATTTCGAGCAGTTTAAAGAAGCAGTGAAGCTCACACCAAGTTCTTACGGACTTCAACCTTTTAAGGTCTTGGTGATTGAAGATGCTGACTTAAGAGCAAAATTGCAAGCAGCATGTTGGGGGCAGACTCAGATTGTTGATGCCTCTCACTTATTGATTTTTGCCAGCTTAAAAGATATTGGCGAAAAAGAAGTTGCTGCCTACCTAGCGCATAAAGCCGAATTGTCTGGAATAGACGCAAGTGCCTTGAAAGGATACCAAGACTTTATGGTGATGAAGATTGGGGAGAAGTCTGTTCAAGAGCGTGCTACTTGGAACGCAAAGCAGGCTTACATCGCAGTTGGAAACCTACTTACTAGTGCAGCGTAGATGGAAATCGATGCTTGTCCGATGGAAGGCTTCGAAGCCGACCAAGTAGATGAAATTTTAGGCCTCGATGAGCAAGGTTTGAGCGCTGCCGTAGTTGTTGCTTTGGGTTATCGATCTGAAGAAGATGACACGCAGCATGCGCCGAAGGTGAGAAAATCATCTGAAGATTTCTTCGAAGTTCGTTAAGATTTTAGATCAATGTATTGTTTTTGAGAAGCCTCCAATTTGGGGGCTTTTTTTGTTGAAAAGTGATTTTGGGGCTTATCCATTTACGTCGCCAAACACTTCACCGCCCAGAAAAACGGCTTATCCATTTAGGTCGCCGAACTGCCCATCGCTCAGAAAAAACGGCTTATCCATTTAGGTCGCCAAACACTTCATCGCTCAGAAAAACGGCTTATCCATTTACGTCGCCAAAAAATATTTTACCTTTAAAAAGTGAAATGGATCAAGCGCATATTAAAGTGGTGCTTCAGTTTTCTGATAGGCGTCCCATTGCTTTTTTTAGCACTTTCCTACGTCCTCACTAAAATCACTGTGAATGATGCGCCTCAAACATCGTTAGATCAAGAATTTGAACAATTCATTTACCTCAATACGAGTGGCATTCATCTTGACATCATCATTCCTAAAAACCAGATTTCAAAAGAATTACTTGCTGACATTGTTCATCAGAAGAATGAAGATTACTTGTCCTTTGGCTGGGGGGAAGAGAACTTTTACCTTAAAACACCAACTTGGAGCGACCTAACAGTCTACAATGCTTGCCAAGCTCTACTCTGGAAAAGCTCGAGCCTGATGCACATCACTCGGCATAGAGAAATCAACCCAAAATGGACTAAAATCCCGCTTAGCCAGAAGCAACTTGAACAACTGAACGACTATATTCTCAAGTCATTCACTACCGACCAAAAAGGACGAAAATATCTCTTGGAAGAGCCTGGATATAGTGCTCACGATAATTTTTATGAAGCCAATGGTGAATATTATTGCTTCAACACTTGCAACTCTTGGGTGAATGAGGGATTTAAGGCGAGCGGCTTGAAAGCTTGCTTCTGGACTCCTTTTGATTTTGGTTTGATGGATCTCCATCAACAGATCAAATATTAAACCTGTGTCAAAAAAAACCAGAAAGATGCGCTCCCGTTCACTTTTTTCTATGGATTAGGGGTTGTTCTTGCGAATTCGTTTCGCCTCGTTTCGCTCAATTTTATGTCCTGGTCTACTCCACTTCACCTTTTCCTCTGGATGTGTATTCAAGATCACCGGCTCGTCTTTTACAACAGGCTGCTCTCCTTTTTCGTAAGGTGCACTTGGCGTAATTCCAAGAATCTTAAACAATTCCATGTCCTTGTTCACATCGGGATTAGGCGTAGTGAGCAATTTATCTCCAGCGAATATCGACCCGGCTCCTGCCATATAACACATGGCCTGACCTTCTTCTGTCATCCCTGTTCTGCCTGCACTCAACCTGATTACTGATGTAGGCAGTACCAATCGCGTGGTAGCTATCATGCGGAGCATTTCCCAAATGGTAACGGGTTGTTGTTCTTCAAGTGGCGTTCCCTCAACAGCTACTAAAGCATTAATTGGAATACTCTCTGGTGGGGTTTCCATAGCGGCATAAGTGGCCAACATAGAACAACGGTCTTCAGCAGATTCTCCCATACCAATAATACCACCTGAACAAACTGTAACTCCAGCGGTACGAACATTCTCAATGGTTTTCAAACGGTCTTCATAGCCCCGTGTTGAAATGATCTCTTTGTAGTATTCCTCACCACTGTCCAAATTGTGGTTATAAGCATACAAACCAGCGTCAGCCAAGCGTTTTGCCTGACTCTCCGTTAACATACCGAGCGTACAACACACCTCTAAACCGGTAGAATTCACAGTTTTCACCATCTCAAGTACCTGCTCAAAATCGGCATCATCCTTTACGTTTCTCCAAGCAGCTCCCAAACATAGTCGCGACGAGCCTGAAGCTTTAGCGCGAAGGGCTTGGGCCTTTACTTGAGAGCAAGACATCAAATCGTTCTTCTCAATATCGGTATGGTACCTTGCGGCTTGCGGACAATAACCGCAGTCTTCCGGACAGCCTCCTGTTTTTATCGAAAGCAAGGTAGAAACCTGCACTTTTTTAGGATCGTGATGCAAACGGTGCACTTTCGACGCTTCAAAGAGCAAGTCAATAAGCGGTTGATTGTAAATATCTAGAATTTGCTCTTTTGTGAGCGATGAAATGGTATTCTGAGTCATAAATTTCTTTTCTTAAGCCTTCCCTTGAGGAATAGCAACTCTTTCTCTTTCAGTGATGCCGCAAAGTACTTTTAATTTGTCAACGGCAAAATCAACTTCTTCTTTGGTGGTGAACCTTGAAAAACTAAAACGAAGGCTGGCTCTTTTGGGCTTGATGGCATTGATTCCTTCCAAAACATGAGATCCTTTCGCCGCACCAGAACTACAGGCACTTCCACCGCTACATGCTACTCCTTCTAAATCGAGCAGAAACAACATCATTCCCGAATTTGGGTTCTCTGGAAGGGTTAAATTCAAAACCGTGTATAGGCTGTCTTCAAATTCGGATCGCCCGTTGAATTCAATTCCTGGCACTTCATTTTTCAAACGATGCACCATGTGCATTTTTAAACCAAGCACATGATTTTGATGTCCTTGAATGTCTTGCTTCGCGATGTCAATCGCTTTTGCCAAACCAACAATTCCGTACAAGTTTTCAGTACCTCCCCGAAGTTGACGCTCTTGCCCTCCCCCAGTGATGAGTGCTTTGATCTTTACAGACTTGTTGATATAAAGAAAACCAATCCCTTTTGGTCCGTGCAATTTATGAGCTGCACAGGTTAAAAAATGAATTTTAAGCTCGCTCAAATCGAACTCATAATGCCCCATGGTTTGTACCGTATCACTATGGAAAATAGCTTGGTACTTTTCGCAAAGATCACTTACCAATTTGAGGGGAAGCAGGTTCCCAATCTCATTATTCCCATGCATCAAACTAACAAAAGCCTTAGGGTTTGCTTTTAGGAGTTCTTCTAAATGGTTTAAATCCACACTGCCATCTGCTGTGAGCTTGACGAGGTGAAGATTCAAATCGTCGCAATCGCAGAGCAATTCAGCTGTTTTAATCACCGCACTGTGCTCTATGGCACTTGTAATAATGTTTTTACAGCCCAAATCAGTAAGCGCTGCTTTGAGCGCGATGTTATCTGCCTCAGTTCCTCCAGAAGTAAAACAGATTTCACTTGGTGCACAATTCAAAGCGGCCGCGATGGTTCTTCTGCTTTGTTCAATCGCCGTTTTGGTTTTTCTTCCAAAAGCGTGGGTTGAAGATGGATTTCCAAAGTGATCGGTAAAATACGGCATCATCGCCTCTAGCACCTTCGGGTCCATGGGCGTTGTAGCAGCATTATCTAGATAAACTCGCATAGCAGCACTTATAAAAAGGAACGGATTTCTTGAATGGTCTTGAGCGCCAAGGCTTCTGCTTTTTCTTCACTTCTGCTTTCGGCATAGATCCGAATGATCGGTTCCGTGTTTGACTTACGCAAATGTACCCATTCTTCTTCGAAATCAATCTTTACTCCATCCTTAGTATCCACTTGTTCTTCTCGATGCAAATGGGCCATGGATTTCAATATTCCGTCAACATCCATACTTGGCTCTAAGGCGATTTTATTCTTGCTGATGGTGTATTTAGGATAAGCATCCCTCAATTCACTGCAGGTCATTTTTACATCGGCCAAGTGGCTCAAGAACATTGCTACACCAACTAGAGCATCTCTACCATAATGCAACTCTGGATAAATAATTCCACCATTGCCTTCTCCTCCAATAACGGCATTGACGGCCTTCATTTCGTTCACCACGTTTACCTCTCCTACAGCCGCTGCGGTGTACTTTTGGCCGTGCTTCTCCGTAACATCGCGAAGTGCTCGAGTCGAGCTCATGTTGCTTACCGTGTTCCCAGGAGTGTGCTTTAAAATGTAATCAGCAACAGCAACCAAAGTGTACTCTTCACCAAACATGCTCCCGTCTTCACAAACCATTGCCAAACGATCAACATCCGGATCAACCACAAAACCCAAGTCGCATTTCTTCTCTCTCACCAAGTCGGAAAGAGCAGTAAGGTGCGCCGGAAGTGGCTCCGGATTATGAGGAAAGTGCCCGGTAGGATCACAATAAAGCTTTTCAATTTGCGCTACACCGAGGGCTTCAAGCAAAGCCGGAATAAAAATACCGCCGCTAGAATTCACCGCATCCACAGCAACTTTAAAATTGGCTTTTTTGATCGCTTCAACATTAACTAGAGGCAAATCCAATACGGCTTGAATGTGCTTGTTCAAGTACTCATCGCTATGACGGTGAGCACCCAAATCATCAACTTCAGCGAAAACAAGTTCATCGCTTTCTGCTAAACGCAAAACTTCAGCTCCTTCTTCAGCATCAATAAACTCTCCTTTTTCATTGAGGAGTTTTAATGCGTTCCATTCTTTCGGATTATGCGATGCTGTTAAGATAATCCCCGCATCTGCCTTTTCCATTGGAACAGCTACTTCAACTGTTGGCGTGGTGCTTAAGCCCAAGTCGAGCACATCAACACCTAAACCGTTTAATGTAGCAACAACTAAACTGTTCACCATCTCACCAGAAATTCTAGCGTCCCTTCCAAGAACAATTAATGGTCTTTGCTTGCCCGATCTTTTTTGAATAAATGTACCAAAGGCCGCAGCGAATTTCACCACATCAATGGGCGACAAACCATCTCCTGGCTTCCCTCCTATTGTTCCTCGAATTCCTGAAATTGATTTAATCAGTGCCATATTCCAATTTTGAACAAAGATATAACTAGATGTGAGGGCACAAAAATGACTTTATACCCTTGGGCATTTTCTTATTCAGCACTTTTAAACATCGCCTGACAGGTGATTTACTGCCAAAAACTGCCAAGTTTACCGAAAGAAGTTATTAACCCCGGAAACAATTCAAGTGGCTCAGTACTTGATACGCTGAGCAAAAAAGAAGACACATCATTCACAAAGCTGTGGAAAAGAACAAAGGAAGTAGACACAAAAAACCAAGTTCCTTCGTTAGCTTTGTTAGAATGTGAATCGCTTAAAGCATGAGTGAAGATAGGAACATACCAGGAGAAGAAGAACGCAAGTCAATCATTGAGCGCTACGAAAGCATGATTGAACAAAACGAGAGTTACTTCTTTGATGTGGATCAATTTGAGGTGATCATCGATCACTACATGGAGCGAAGCAAACTGCAGAAAGCACTCGACGCCTTGAGCTACGCCAATGGCATTTACCCAGACAGCACATCTTTGTTATTAAGAGAAGGGCAAATCATGTTGAGCAGCGGAAAATTGAGCCAAGCCATCACCAAACTAAAGGTCCTCCTCCAATTTGAACCACAAAACGAAGAAGGTTTACTGATTTTAGCTTCGGTTTACAGTCAAATTCGCGACCATAAGAACGCCATTCGCTTACTCAATCAAGCTTTAGAGTTCTGCGACGAAGAAATTAAAGACGACATTTACATCGATTTAGCACTCGAACATGAGAACTTAGGTCAATGGAATAAAGCGATTGATGTTTTGAAAAACGCATTAGCTCGAAACCCTGAGAACGAAACGGCGATTTACGAGTTGGCCTATTGTTATGATGAAACCAACCAGCTCGAAACCTGTGCTGAATACTTTAATAATTTCATTAACAATTACCCCTACAGCTTTCCGGCATGGTATAACTTAGGCAACGTATACCAACGTCTAGATGATATTGAGAAATCCATTTCTTGTTATGACTTTGCTATTGCTATAAACGATGTGTTTACCCCTGCATACCTCAACAAGGCTTCTGCTTTTGTAAAGAATGAGGAATACCACAAAGCAATAGAAACGTACAAGGAAATTATAGCATTTGAACCCGCGCATGCAGCAACGTACTGCTTTATCGGAGAATGTTACGAAAGAATGGAACTCGCCACCAAAGCCACTGAATATTATAATTTGGCCTTGGAAACAGATGCATTTTTTGCCGATGCATACATTGGTTTAGGAATGGTGAAAGACCTTGAAGATGAAATTGAAGCAAGTATCGCTTTCATTCAAAAGGCCATCGACCTAGAACCAGATCAAATTGACTACTACCTGCTTCACTCAGCTGCTTTGAAAAAGGCAGAACGCTATATGGAAGCACAACGAACTTTGGAGAAAGCAATGACTCTTTCGAATGATAATACCGAAGTTTGGATCGAATATGCCGACATCTACGATAAAACAGATTCTGCAGAAAAAGCACTCCTCGCAATAGAGCACGCTCTTGAATTGAGCAGCGAGTCAATTGCTTTGCATTATCGCAAGGCAGCTTACCTTTTCAAAATTGGGAAGAAAGAAGCTGCTTTGAGTTTATTCGAACACTTGTTTGCACAGGACTTCGAAAAATGCCAATCTTTGTTGGATGATTTTCCGGAGCTCGAAAATGACCCGGATTTTATCTTACTTTATAACGAACACAAGTCATAAGCTTATGAATTTCGAACTTCCTCACGTACCCGCTCGTCCAAAATCACCTCGAAACAGTGGGGTAACCATGGTCATGGATAAAGGCTTAAGTATAAGAGAAGCAGAAAATATGTTAGAAGGCTCTAGCGAGTATATTGATGTCATCAAACTCGGCTTTGGAACTTCTTTAGTAACCCCTAACTTAAAAGAGAAAATTGACCTCTATCATCAAGCCAATAAAAAAGTTTACTTCGGTGGAACCTTATTTGAAGCTTTTTTGATGAGAAACGCAATGGAAGATTACGAGCGTTTCATGGAGAAATACGGCATTAAATGTCTTGAAGTATCTGATGGTTCAATGGATATACCTCACGATCAGAAATGTGAGATGATTCAGAAGTTTTCTAAAAACTATACTGTTCTTTCTGAGGTAGGTTCAAAAGAGGAAGGCATCTTAATTAGTCCAGCAAAATGGATTAAAATGATGACCAACGAACTCGAGGCTGGAAGCTGGAAAGTGATTGCTGAAGCCCGTGAAAGCGGAACAGTTGGTATCTACCGCCCTAATGGATCTGCTCACGTTGTTTTGATCAACAAAATTCTTTCCAAAGTAAAACAAGAAGACATTCTCTGGGAAGCGCCTCAAAAAACGCAACAGGTTTGGTTCATCAAGCAATTTGGAGCAAACGTAAACCTAGGAAACATAGCTCCTACAGAGGTAATTCCTCTCGAGACCTTGCGTCTTGGTCTCCGAGGAGACACGTTCTTCACATTTGTTCCTGAGGAAATGGTGAATAAAGCTAAAGGGAAGTAAGCATGAAGGAGTTAAGCGCAGCAGAACTAAAGGCTTGGCTAGACGAAGGTAAAGCATGTCAGGTTATCGACATTAGAGAAGTTCACGAAAGAGAGGTGGGCTTTTTTGCTGAATACCATATTCCAATGGGAGAAATCGTCGAACGCATCAATGAGTTAAGAACTGATATTCCGGTCGTAATTCATTGCAGATCAGGAGCTCGTTCAGAAGCTGTAATTACTAGCCTTGAATCTCGTTTTGAATTAAATAACCTTCACAATTTAAGCGGGGGTATTTCAGCTTGGGTGGAAGAAATCGATGCTTCTATTCAATTAGATGTTTGATGAAGTCTAAAAAAGAACAACTCTCACTCCTTTTTAAAGGTGTTGCC
>JAQWFN010000093.1 GCA_029238785.1 Flavobacteriales bacterium
TGTTGATGCTGAACTCGGGATGATTTCACAATGCCTTTAGACTCAACTCGCGCAAGCGTCTAAACAGGAGCAAAGCGACCCCTAAACAGGCGAAGCCCTAAACTAAAACATCAACCCAAGCCTAAACAAATCCGCGCAAGCGTCTAAACAGGAGCAAAGCGACCCCTAAACAGGCGAAGCCCTAAACTAAAACATCAACCCAAGCCTAAACAAATCCGCGCAAGCGACTAAACAGGAGCAAAGCGACCCTAAACAGGCGAAGCCCTAAACCAAACCGCTCTAAACAAAAAACGTCTCCCGAAAAACTACTTCAACACCAAATCGGTACTTCCAATCAAGCTTGAACCTTCATAAACGAAGATCTTGTAATCGCCCTTTTCCAATTCCGCTTCTGGACTATAGAAAATACACACGTCCATCTGATTGTTGTTGTAGTCAATCTCACGGCTTACAGAGTAGAAATCCGAACCACCGTCGAAATCATACTGCATGGCCCCGTTCTTTGTTGGAAGCACTTGTCCGTTTGGAGCAATAATACGCATGTACAAGGTCTTGCTGCCTGGCTTTGCAATGCGGTTCTCCACAACGGTGAAGCACGACTTAATCATGTCGGAACGCTTCGCACGATTGGTTTCCGACTGCTTTCCTCCGCTCGATAAGCGAATACCTTCAGCAACCAAGCCTGTACTTTGTAAACGTTGACCACTAGCTATGATGGTTTCCATATTCTCTTGGCGCTGTTGTAAATTTTCATTGCGCTTGGTCACATCCTCAACCGTTTGTTTCATGGCCAAGTTCTCTTCCTGAAGTGCTATGTTCAACTGGTTCAATGAATCGATGGTAACCACATAACCTTTCATGATTGATCTCAAGGTTTCGGTTTCTTTTTTCAACTTGGAAACACTCCAATTTCTATCCTTCACCTTCTTCAACAAATCTTCAATTTGTCCGCGCTGATCAGCCATCTCCGCCATCAAAAACGAGTTCTCCGTTTTCAAAGTGTCGTAGCTAAACATCATCTTCTGAAGATCTAATTCCAACTGGTCGCGCTCAATACCGAGTTCGCCAATGGTCTCTACTTGATCAGTCACTGTGTCGCTCGAGTTCTTCAATTTGAAACCGAGGTAAGCACACACAATCAGCAGCAAAGCAATAATTACGAGGGATGTCTTGTTGTTCATGTTTTTCAACTTTAGTATACGAAGTTAACGCTCTCTCAAGACCTTACAATACATGGCGCAGAAAATTGCGAGCAGATCTTTGTTAATCGATGTGAACTTTCCAATAATCGTATTCCAAAAGGGAAAATACTCGCCATTTCCACCTGCTTCAACAAGCAAAAATTCATCTTACACCAGCAATAAATGAACAAATAGCCCGGATTTCATGTCATTATACCAAGTACATGCGCTTAACAGAACTTGACTAAATTGTGATTTCTACTTTCCACAAACCAAGTATATTCGCCCTAAATGAATGCACCATCCTCCACCCGAACTGAAACCCTCGATCGAAAGAACCGCCTTTTGGTGTCTTACCGCGAGGTGAGGCAACGCACGGTCTCGCTTTGTCAACCACTTGAAATTGAAGACTTCGTAGTTCAACCTTGTGTTGACGTTTCTCCTCCAAAATGGCATTTGGGACATACCACTTGGTTCTTCGAAAATTTTATACTCGCTAAAGACGATTCCTATAACCTCTACAACGATCAATTCAACTTTGTGTTCAACAGCTACTATGAAAGCGAAGGTGCAAGGGTTTTGAGAACTGATCGGGGGAATTTGAGCCGACCAACAGTAGCGGAAGTTGCCGCTTATCGCATATATGTGAACGAAGGAATGGAAAGGCTTCTTGCTGAAGAGGTGAGCGACGAGGTGCTGGATTTGATTGAAATCGGACTGCAACACGAGCAACAACATCAAGAGCTCCTGCTTACCGATATCAAATACATCCTTGGACACAATCCTTTATTTCCTGTTTATAACGACTTCCACGAACATCCCGATGCGCAAAAAGCAAGCTGGATTGCTATTGAAGAAGGTTTGTATCCCATCGGTTTTCGGGGTGATGGCTTTTGTTTTGATAATGAATTGGGCGCACATCAGGTCTTTATTCCTGCTTTTGAAGTGAGCTCTGCCCTAGTATCGAACAAAGAATACCTCGAATTTATCAAAGCTGGTGGCTATCAAAAGTTCGAATTTTGGCATGCTGAAGGATGGGATTGGGTGAAGAAAAACAACATTTCTGCGCCGCTCTATTGGCACAAAATCGATGGTGCTTGGATGAACTATACTTTAGACGGACTCCAGCCCATCAACCCGAAAAAAAGCCTTTCTCACATCTCATTTTATGAAGCCGCGGCCTTCGCCGAATGGAAAAACGCCCGTTTACTTACGGAGTTCGAATGGGAAGCAGCACACGAACACTTGAACATTGGCGATCGTTGGGAATGGACCAACAGTGCCTATTTGCCCTACCCCAATTATAAAAAAGCCGAGGGTGCTCTGGGTGAATATAACGGTAAGTTCATGGTGAATCAAATGGTGCTTCGCGGAGGTTCTGTAGCTTCACCACCAAGACATTTAAGACCGAGCTACCGGAATTTCTTTCACCCCCACTTACAATGGCAATACACTGGAATTCGACTCGCTAAAAAACACTAAGATGAATACTTTACCAAGCCAAATCAACCAACGCTTCGCGCAAGATGTGGAAGAGGGCTTATCGCTTCAACTCAAAAAACTTCCTTCAAAGTACTTTTACGACAAGAAAGGAGACGAACTCTTCGTAAAAATCATGCATTGCGAGGAATACTACCCCACCGACTGTGAGTTGGAGATTTTAAAAGAACAATCGACTCAAATTATTCAGGCTTGTGAACTCCCGAAAGACCGGATAAATGTGATTGAACTGGGTGCGGGAGACGGACTCAAAACAAGAGAATTACTTAAAGCTCTAGTACAACAGCGCATTGAAACGCGCTACATGCCAGTAGACATCTCTGCCAATGCCGTTGAGGGGTTGGTGAGCAAGTTGAAAAGGGAGATTCCTCAAGTGGAAACAAGCGGACAAGTAGGCGATTATTTTGAGATTTTGAATGAGGTGAATGCCCGTTCAGAAAGAGCAAAGTTGATTCTTTTCTTGGGGTCGACCATTGGAAACATGATGGATGAAGTGGCCCACGGTTTTGTGAGGGCGATTGCTGAAAACATGAAAGAAAACGACCGCTTGCTCATTGGCTTCGATTTGAAAAAGGAGCCCGACATTGTGCGTGCGGCATACAATGATAAAGAAGGTTATACCCGAGCTTTTAACATGAACCTCTTGGAGCGCATCAATCATGAGTTGGGAGGGAATTTCGATTTAAACAAGTTCAAACATTACCCCGTTTACAATCCGCAAACAGGAACGGCCAAAAGTTACCTCATCAGTCTTTGCGACCAAGAAGTTTATATCGAGGCGCTTCAAAAAACCTTCTCCTTTGAAGCTTGGGAAAGCATTCACACGGAAATTTCTCAGAAGTACAGCAAATCTGGAATTGAGGCGATTGCAAAGGCAAGCGGACTCCAAATTGAACAAACATTTTTAGATCAGCGGGCTTATTTTGCTGATGTACTCTTCAAAAAATTAAGCACATGAAAGCCATTTGGAACAAAACCATTATTGCAGAAAGCGACGACACCGTGGTGATCGAAGGAAACCACTATTTTCCGCCTAAGGCATTAAAACAAGAATATTTCAAGAGCACCGACCACCACACTGTTTGTCCGTGGAAAGGAACAGCCAACTACTACAGTTTGGAAGTGGACGGAAAAACCAATGAAAACGCCGCATGGTATTATCCTGAAGTGTCAGAATTAGCTAAAGGTATCAAAGGACGGGTAGCGTTTTGGAAGGGCGTTGAGGTGGTGAAGTAAGCACTCTTTTTAAAAATCTATACCTTCCCCATCATGACGCAAACCCACCTCCATATTGCTGCGCAGTATTTGGCATCAGCGGCAGATCTTGTACTGCCAAAAGAAGACGATGATAACCACCGTAACTTCGCTTGGAACCCCATTACCTCGGCGCTTGAAACGCACTATTTTAGCGATCAACACCTGAGAATGGTGCTCTCCTACGAAGATTTTGCACTGTTCTTCGTGAATCAAAACAATGAAATTCTGGTGGAATTCGACCTGGGTGGGTCGAAACACAGCGAAGTGATTGCATGGATTGAACGTTCGTGGAAAGAACTGAATTTAAAAGGAAATTTCCGTTTTCATTGGCCAGAGAACCTGCCCCTTAAGGCCATTGATGCGCACTATACTTTTCCAAAACCAGACGAAGACCTCTTCGAAATGTTGGAGATCTATGCCGAAGAACGAACCATGGCCCAACGCGCTATGATCGATGCCATCAAACCCAACAACATCCGGGTTTGGCCGCACCATTTCGATACGGGGGCGTTGGAAGTGCTTGAAATGGACGAGAAGGGTGAACTTTTGATGAGCATTTCTAGCGGACTAGCCATTGCAGATGACTTGGTGAACGAAGACTATTGCTATGTGTCTGGATGGAAAAAGTCAGGAAAAATTGGATTAAACACAGCACTGCCTTGCGGCGAAGGCACTTGGTTAGATGAGGGGCATTTTCAAGGCGCCGTGTTGAAGATGCTCGACCCCGAGCCGGAAATGCTCAAGACCTTTTTCGAAGAAGCTCACGCTTCGATGAAGTCGCTCTTTTAAAGGCACTGCACTCACTTCGAAAATACTGCTAGTAAAGCATCCACATCTTCCTCGTTGTTGTAGGCGTGAATGCTGAAACGGATGGCCTTTCCGCGCACAGAACAATCGATCTTGGAAGCAGCTAGGGCCTCGGCGTACTCCTTTTTGTTCGGGATGCACAAGATGTTGGCACGGTCAAAATCATCCAAATCAGGATCTCCAATCAGCTCAATAGATTGTGCCTTTAATCCCGCGCTTAGTCGGACACTTAAGGCACGAATGCGCGCTTCGATGTCTGAAATGCCTATGTGATGTGTCAGTTTCAGCGCTTCCAAGAGTCGGGCAAACACCTCATGATCTTTATGCCCCGGTTCAAACATTTTAATGCCCGGCTCGTAGTGCATCGCCCCATCATCATCAAAAACCAAATTGTTCTGACTCGCCATACAAAATGAAAAATCGGCCAAAAGCGCCTCACTGATGTAGGCTATTCCAGCACCGTATCCGCCCATCAACCACTTGTAGGTGCTGGCTAAGTAGGCATCAACATGGAGTCTGTTTAAATTCGTTTCAATAGCGCCAAAAGCTTGAGTTCCATCAACAATTAGCTTTACGCCATACTTCTTTGTAATAGCTGAAATTCTTACTAAATCAACACACCAACCAGAATTGTAATGCACTTGAGAAATCGCAAAATAAGGGGGCTGATGTGCTTTAATGGCCGCTTCGATTTCGGCGTAACTCACCTTGCCGTTTTGTTGCTCTCCAATATAGGTGATCTCAAAACCCGCTGTTTGAAAAGGCAAATAGAGGCTGGGATAATCCTCGCGCATCATCATCACCTTTTTGTTTTTTAGGTTTTGGGTGATGACGTTCATCCCGCTAGAATAATTGTGTAACAAGGCCATATTGCTTGCTGATACCCCTAAAATTTCAGCAGACAGCGTACGAATTTCATCCTTCATCGCCTCAAATTCATGCAGCCGATAATGAGTCAGCTCCTGCATGTATTGCTTGCGAACGGCGACGAGTTTTTCCTCCACAATTGGGTGAATTAAACCCGCAAAAGCCGTGTTGAAATATGGTCTTTTCTCTAAAACAGGGAAGTAAGCGCGCAGTGCTTGCCAAGTTGCATTCATGATGGGAAGATAATAAAGTCAAATGGAGCGTTTTTTCCTGAATCAAAATAGGAGCAAAATCAGTTTTTGGAAATTTGTGAATGACCCTTTTCAGTTTAGCACTGAAATCAAGACTTATTCTCAATTCGAATATTTTTAAGGAAATGAGAATACGCGGAGATTTTACTTATCTTTAGCATTAGTATCGCAACACGATACCATGATTAAAAGTTTTAAAGACAAGACAACTGAAATGCTTTGGTTTGGAGAATATAATCGTAAACTAGACATCAAACTTCAGCGGATGGCACGAATGAAATTACGAATGATGAACAGTGCTCAAGACCTCAATGATCTGAAAATTCCACCATCCAATCATTTAAAAAAACTACATGGAGATCGGCAAGGGTTCTTCAGTATCAGGGTGAATAAACGCTGGCGACTTGTCTTTGAATTTGATGGAAAAGACTGCTACAAGGTAGAATTTGTAGATTATCATTAAAGTGCAATTATGGACCAACTCAAAAACATACATCCAGGTGAAATCTTAGCACAAGAGTTTCTCAAGCCAATGAAGATCTCTGCTTACAAATTAGCACAAGCTACCTTCATACCGCAAACGAGAATTAGCTTGATTATTCAAGGTAAACGCAGAATAACAGCAGACACAGCACTTCGTTTTTCACGTTTCTTTGGTAACAGTGCTAAATTTTGGATTGGCTTGCAAACCGATTTCGATATGGAAGAAGAACTCTTGAACAAAGGAGACGAAATCAACGCTATCAAGCCATTCAAGGACAATGCCGCTTAGCGCGTGCTCATAAAATACGCCCCCGTTTCTTCAATCACTTCATCGAGGTTTTGGAATTCGAACTTGAGTTCCTTCTTCACTTTTGATGCGTCGTAACTGTAGTTTTGATTTGAATTTCGAACGCTTTCCTTGGTTACGAAGGCGCGTTTTCCTGTGAAGAATTCTGTTACTTGTTGTAATCGCTGAAAGGCCTTCATGAGCCAAAGTGGGGCTACTTTTTTTGGTGCTGATTTTTTGAGTGATGCCGCTACCTTTTGGAAAAGCAATTCATAGCTCCAGTTTTCGTGCACCAGCAAGTACCTACGTGAGGGCGCTCCTTCGTCCATCATCTTCCTCAAAACCCTCACCACATCGCCCACAGCAACAAAACCATTATGTCCGCCCGGATAATAAGGAAAACCCTTGTGCATTTGTAAAAACAATTCCGCGCTGCTTCGTTTAAAATCGCCAATGCCTAGTATAATTCCCGGGTTCACCATATAGGCGTTCAAACCCTCCTCTATGCCGCGCCAAACTTCAAGCTCCGAGTTGTACTTGCTCCCCGCGTAGGTGCTGTTTTTACTGTCGTACTTCCATTCGGTTTCTTCGGTAATGGGCGACCTATCGTCTCTTCCCAAAGCCGCAACAGACGACACATAGCCAAAGCGTTTCACTCCTTGAGCCAAAGCCAAATTCACCATGTTAGCCGTGCCTTCAACGTTCACCTCCAGCATTTTTTTGTGATCTTTTGGATGAAAAGAAACCATTGCCGCCGCGTGGTACACTTCTTCGCATCCCTCCATCAAGTTTGAAAGTAGAGGTACATCTAAGAGCGCACCATTGACCCATTCAATTTCATCAAAGGCCTCAGGCTTATTGGGGAAACTGTAGGCAAAGAACTCCTTAATCGGACCCAAATCGCTACTCGGTCTTTTCAAAGCCCTTACTACTTTTCCATCCGCCCTCAAAGCCGCCAGCAAATGCATGCCCACCAATCCTGTTCCTCCTGTTACAAATACCATGGGGGAAAATTACGAAATTGATTGATGTAGGAATGATAAAAAAATGAACCCTCGGAGCCAAGTACAACTCAGAAAATTCGAACTTCGCAATGAGAAATTCAGCGCATTCACATATTAATAAATTCTACCCGCTCGTGTCCGCTCCCGACCATCTCCGTGAAAAAATTCAGAAGCTCCCTTTAAAACCGGGGGTTTACCAGTACTTTGATAAGGACGGGAAGCTGCTGTATGTGGGAAAAGCGAAGCAACTTCGTAAACGAGTAAGCTCTTACTTCACAAAAAATCACGACAACGGAAAAACACGAATTTTGGTCTCGAAAATTGCTGATGTAAAGGCGATTTTGGTGGAAACGGAATTGGACGCTTTGCTGTTGGAAAACAGCCTCATCAAAACCCACCAGCCGCGCTACAACATCAACCTAAAAGACGATAAAACCTACCCGTGGATCGTCATTAAAAAAGAGCGTTTCCCAAGGGTTTTTCCAACCCGACAAATGATTAAGGACGGTTCGGAGTACTTCGGTCCCTACGCCTCGGTGAAGTTAATGCACCAAATTCTCGACCTCATCAAAAAGCTCTATCCCATCAGGAATTGCAGCTACAACTTGAGTGAGGCCAACGTTAGTGCTGGAAAATTTCGGGTGTGCTTGGAATATCACCTGAAGAATTGTTTGGGTCCGTGCGAAGGAAAAATGCTCGAAAGCAGCTACGACGCAAACATCGATGCCATCAGAAACATCATCAAAGGAAATCATCAAGATGTGATTAAAACCCTCACTGAAATGATGCAAAAGGCGGCAGAAAACTACCAGTTTGAAGAAGCACAATCGCTAAAAACACGGCTCGACGCCCTCAAGCGTTTCCAAGCGAAAAGCACCATCGTTAACCCGAGCATTCACAATGTGGACGTGTTCTCCATTGTTTCTGATCAACGCAGTGCCTACGTGAACTTTTTGAAGGTAATGAACGGCATCATCATCCAAAGCTACACTACCGAATTGCGAAAGCGTTTGGACGAAAGCGAAGAAGACTTGCTGGCCTACGTCATCATCGATATCCGCGAAAAATACAGCAGTACCGCTCGGGAAGTTTTGGTGAACATTGAGCCCGACCTCAGCCTGCCCGATGTGCAATTTGTGGTGCCAATGCGGGGCGATAAAAAAAACTTGCTCGATCTTTCCGACCGCAATGCGCGTTACTATCAGCGGGATCAGCAAAAGAAACAAGAACAAATCGACCCAGATGCCCATAAAAATTTGGTGCTCTCCAGCTTGAAAGACGACTTGCGACTAAGCGAATTGCCCGAGCACATTGAGTGTTTCGATAACTCCAACATCCAAGGAACGCATCCTGCCTCGGCCTGTGTGGTGTTCAAAGGTGCAAAACCCAGCAAGAAAGACTACCGAAAATTCAACATCAAAACCGTGGAGGGTCCGAACGACTTTGCTTCCATGGAAGAAGTGGTTTACCGCCGATACAAGCGACTTCGCGATGAAGGAGAACCCTTGCCACAACTCATCATTATTGACGGTGGTAAAGGTCAGCTCAGCTCTGCGTTAAAGGCACTTGACCAACTTGGTTTGCGGGGTAAAATCGCCATCATCGGCATCGCGAAACGCTTAGAAGAGATCTTTTTTCCTGGCGATAGTATTCCGGTTTACATCGATAAACGATCGCCCAGCTTGAAGCTCATCCAGCACTTACGAAACGAGGCCCACCGCTTCTCCCTCAGCCATCACCGCGATCGTCGATCAAAAGCAGCGCTGGAAAGCTCCCTCACTTCTGTTCCAGGAGTGGGCTTTAGAACTGCACAAAATCTGCTGTATGAATTCAAAACCATCGACGCTATAAAAGCCGCTAGCATTGAAGATCTTGAAAAAGTGGTGAACAAAAAAGTAGCCCGAGCTGTGTTCGAATACTACGATGAAGTGAAATAAATAAAAGTTCTTAGAACTGATATTTTTTGGAATAGTGAAAAGTATTCTTACATTCCAAGCAGCAATTCTAAGAACATGAGTAACAAAGCATCTGATCACCTCCACCGCCTCATTAAGTCGCTTTCAAAACCAGAAAAGCGCTACTTCAAAGTGTTTTCATCTCGCCATGTCATTGGCGATCAAAACAACTACCAACGCTTGTTTGACGCTATCGACAAGCAGGCAGAATACGATGAAGCCGCCATTCTAAAGAAATTCGCGGGAGAGGCCTTTGTGAGCCGATTCAGCATTGCGAAGAGCCGATTGTACCAATCAATTTTAAAAAGCCTTGATGCCTACCATGCCAACAGTTCTATCGAAGCGCAGTTGAAGCGACAAATTCATTGCGCTGAAATTCTTTACAACAAGTCGCTCTATCAACAAAGTGGAAAAATCCTTCATTCAGCAAAAAAAGTAGCTGAGAAGCACGAAAAAATCACCACGCTCATTGAAATCCGCAGGTGGGAAAAGCGCCTTTTAGAACAACAGAATTATGAAGGCGTAGAGAAAAAAGAACTTAAGTTGATCTTGAAGGAAGACCAAGAACTCATTCAACGTGCAGGACTGTATGACGAATTGTGGAATGCCAAAAGCAGGGTCTTCAAAAACCTCTACTCCAAAGGGAAGGTGCGATCGAAAAAAGAACAAGGAAAGTTCAAGAAGATCATCGACGACCTGGCCATGGAGAGCAAATCAGTGCCTCAAATCGCCGAGAACCAATACTTGCTCAACCACACCTACAGCGCATATCATTATGGCGTGGGCGATCATGAAGCTTGTTATACTCATTTGTTGAAGAATCTAGACCTCATCAAAAGCAAGCCCCACCTTTTTTCAGAAGAGCCCAATGTGTTCTTTTCGGTACTCACCAACGTCATCAATGTGGCCACAAAATTAGGTCGGACAGACGAAGCCTTCAAGTACTTGGCAGAACTCCGCTCCTTGCCTAAAAACGATGAAATCAACACCAAAGAAGACCTCGAATTGCGGGTGTTCTCGATTTCAAATAGCACCGAATTGGCGCTGTATGCACAAAGTGCCCGCTATGAAGAAGGCTTGAGCTTAATTCCTACCATAGAGGAGGGACTTTTGCAGTATGAAGATAAACTGAGCTCTGTGAGAAAGGCCTCGTTTTACTTCAACATTGCCGTCTTGCTCTTCGGCGCAGGAAAACCCAATGAAGCCTTAAAGTGGATCAACCAGCTCTTGAACAACATTGAAATCGACAAAACGCAAGACATCCATTGCATGGCACAACTCTTCAACTTGGTGCTGCACTTGGAGTTGGGAAACAAGTCGCTATTGCCCTACACCCTCCGCTCTACACAGCGCTACCTGCAAACCCGAGAGAAGGTTTATCAGTTCGAAAATGTTTTCTTGAAATTCGTCAACGAGCTGCTTAAAGTTCGAAAAGACAAGTCAGACGACGAGCTCTACCGCTTACTTCAAGCAGAGTTGAGCGAACTAAACAAAGACCCCTTTGAGCAAACCGTGAACGAGTACTTTCATTTTGAAGTATGGGCACGTGCTTGGGTTGAAAAGCGACCTTTCCAAGAAGTTCAAGTGCAGTGGATGGAAGAGCAAAAAAAGCGCTAGTTAGCCTTAAGCGAGGTGATTCCAGCCTTGGGCCGTAAGCTCAATCGCCTGTCCGCTTCTCGTAATGAGCGAATTTTCGATGCCCTCTTCGTCCATATACCCAATCACCGTTAAGCTCGGATTGCCTTTGATTTTATCGTAATCTTCCTGGCTGATGGTGAACAAGAGCTCATAGTCTTCCCCTCCGCTCAATGCGATGGTGGTAGCGTCGAGATTAAATTCTTGGGCCGTTTCCACCGTTTTTGGGTCGATAGGCAATTTGTCTTCGTAAATCTTCACACTCAATTTTGATTGCTTCGCGATGTGCAATGCCTCTGAAGCCAAACCGTCTGAAATATCGATCATGGCAGATGGTTTCACTTCCATTTGAGCAAGCAGTTCAATCACATCCTTGCGTGCTTCCGGCTTGAGTTGACGTTCGAGCATGTAGTCAAAGCCTTCGAATTGAGGTTGAGCACTTGGCGCAGCCTTAAACACTTCCTTCTCTCGTTCGAGAATTTGAAGTCCCATATAAGCGCTTCCCAAATCGCCAGAAACCACCAGGAGGTCGCCCTTTTTAGCCCCGCTTCGTTTCACCATATCGGCTTCATTCACCAAACCGGTTACCGCAACGTTAATTACCAATCCCGCCATTGAACTTGTGGTATCTCCACCCACCAAATCCACCTCGTACAAATCACAAGCCTTGCGCATTCCTGCATAGAGCTCATTAACTGCTTCAACGCTAAAACGATTCGACAAGGCCAAAGAAACCACCACTTGCGTTGGAGTACCGTTCATGGCATAGATGTCAGACAAGTTGCTCACAATGGCCTTGTAGCCCAAGTGTTTCAGTGGAGCATACATCAGGTTAAAATGAACGCCTTCGCAAAGCATATCCGTGCTCAACAAAAGCAATTGTCCGTTAGCATCAATCGCTGCCGCATCGTCTCCAATACCAAGCACCGTGCTCGCTTGACAATGATTAATTCCATTTGTGAGATGATCAATCAAACCAAACTCACCAAGTTCTTTTAATTCTGTACGTGTTTCGCTCATGGTGCAAAAGTAGGGGATTTAGGAATTGAGAATTAAGAATTGGGAATGACGAATTAGGAATTTGGGGATTGGGCGAAAGTGCTGAGGTGAAATACATCCATAAAACAAGGTATTGCTCGCTTCGCCAACACCACTATAGGAGACTGAGCGAGCCGAAGTCGGAGGGGGTGAACGTTTGGATGAATGGCGAATTTTTTGATTTGTTGCAGGGCTTCCTAAGCGGTCAAGGCTATTGAGGTCAGGCACATTCATAGGGGCAATTTCCAAGAAAGACTTTCTTTATAACATGACCATTGCATAAAAGGAAGCTAGAGAGCGTCATTATTGGCTGAAGCCGATCCATGCGTCGGAAAATTTCAAAGAAATCCACGAAGCACCCCCAACAGAACAAGCTATCGAACTTCAAAAAATCATTGGTTCCATCTGCCTGCTCTCGAAAGAAGCTCAATGACGACACTAAATAAAATCAAACTCTCACGAATCAAAGCTAACACACATTCAATCCTTCACGAATTCACACATTCACAAATTCCCAATTTATTCCCCTTTATTTAGAAATATTCTAAACAATATCGGTATTTTTGCAACATCTAAGCAATTCAGTTGTTTAATGTGCAGATAAGACTATGATAAAAGTAAACGACAGCGCTCGCGACCAAGTGCTTAAATTAATAGCTACCGAAGCACACCCGGCCAATGCATTTATACGTGTTGGAGTGAAAGGTGGTGGTTGTTCCGGACTCATGTATGAGCTGGAATTTGATACCGAAGTGAAAGAAGGAGATCAGGTGTTTGAAGACAATGGAACCAAAGTGGTGGTAGACAAAAAGAGCTTTTTATACTTGGTGGGTACCGAGCTAGAATATTCTGGTGGTTTGAACGGAAAAGGGTTTGTTTTCGTTAACCCCAATGCAAACCGAACCTGTGGTTGTGGTGAAAGCTTCTCCATTTAACAGAAGGGAATTATGGCATACGAAGGAGACGATTTATTAGAAGAAGTAACGGGGAAGGAGTATGAATTCGGGTTCACCACGAACATTGAATCAGACAAAGCACCTCCAGGACTGAATGAAGACATCATCCGTTTAATTTCAGCCAAAAAGAACGAACCAGCATGGTTACTCGAATGGCGACTTGATGCTTTCGCGAAGTGGAAGGAAATGACAGAGCCTGAATGGGCTCATGTGAACTACAAAAAGCCCGATTTCCAGGCCATTTCTTACTACTCTGCACCAAAGAAAAAACCTCAACTCGATAGCCTTGACGATCTCGATCCGGAGATGAGAGCTACGATGGACAAACTGGGCATCAGCATCGAAGAGCAAAAAAGACTCTCTGGTGTGGCTGTCGATTTTGTAATGGACTCAGTATCGGTAGCCACTTCTTTCAAAAAGAAATTGGGCGAACTGGGCATCATCTTTTGCTCCATGAGCGAAGCAGTTCAAGAACACCCAGAACTGGTTAAAAAATACTTGGGTACTGTTGTTCCTAAACAAGACAACTTCTACGCAGCTTTGAACTCTGCGGTGTTTACCGACGGTTCTTTCTGCTACATCCCAAAAGGAGTGCGTTGCCCTATGGAACTTTCCACCTACTTCCGAATCAACGAATCGGGTACTGGTCAGTTCGAACGCACCTTGGTGATTGCAGACAAAGGCAGCTACGTAAGCTACCTCGAAGGTTGTACCGCTCCTCAACGAGATGAAAACCAATTGCACGCGGCGGTAGTTGAATTGATTGCTTTGGATGAAGCAGAAATCAAATACTCTACGGTTCAAAACTGGTACCCTGGCGATAAAAATGGCGCAGGCGGAGTATTTAACTTCGTAACGAAAAGAGGGCTTTGCGAAACCCGCTCTAAAATCTCTTGGACCCAAGTTGAAACAGGCTCTGCAGTAACTTGGAAATACCCCAGCTGCATTTTGAAAGGCGACCACAGTGTGGGCGAGTTTTATTCTGTTGCGGTAACCAACAACTACCAACAAGCGGATACCGGAACGAAGATGATTCACATTGGTAAAAACACCAATTCAACCATCATCTCAAAAGGAATTAGCGCTGGAAAAAGTCAGAACAGCTACAGAGGATTGGTGCAAATCAACGCATCAGCAAAAAACGCAAGAAACTTCTCGCAATGCGATTCCTTGTTGATGACTGACCGCTGCGGAGCACATACTTTCCCGTACATCGAAGTCAACAATGCGAGCGCCAAAGTAGAGCACGAAGCAACCACATCGAAAATTGGTGAAGACCAAATCTTCTACTGCCTCCAAAGGGGTTTGAATGAAGAACAAGCCATCAGCCTGATCGTTAACGGTTACGCTAAAGATGTACTGAACAAACTTCCCATGGAATTTGCCGTGGAAGCACAAAAACTGTTGGCGATCTCCCTTGAAGGAAGCGTCGGATAAACCAAAAACAACACTTGAACACCGGTCTGTTCAATCAGACAAAAAAGATACACATGAAACCATTGTTATCCATCAATAAGCTACAGGCAGAAGTAGAAGGACACGAGATCTTGAAAGGCCTGAACCTCACCATCAACCCAGGAGAAGTACACGCAATCATGGGTCCGAACGGCTCAGGAAAAAGCACACTCGCTAGCGTGCTCGCTGGAAATGAAGATTACGAAGTAACTGGTGGTTCCGTTGACTTCGATGGAGTAGACCTCCTCGACATGGACGCTTCTGAACGCGCTAAAGAAGGCCTCTTCCTCGCTTTCCAATATCCCGTTGAAATTCCTGGTGTGAGCAACATCAACTTTTTGAGAGCTGCTTTGAAGGAAATTCACGAATACAAAAAAATCGACCAGCTAACGGCAAAAGAATTTTTGGCGAAAGTGAAAGAAAAGTCGGCCTTAGTAGAACTCGATGGTAAACTCACCAACCGTTCTGTTAATGAAGGATTTAGTGGTGGAGAAAAGAAACGCAACGAGATTTTTCAAATGGCGATGTTGGAACCGAAGATGGCCATCTTGGATGAAACCGATTCTGGCTTGGACATCGACGCCCTCCGAATTGTGGCGCAAGGTGTTAACGCCATGCGTTCTCCAGAGCGCTCGTTCTTGCTGATTACGCATTACCAACGTTTATTAGATTACATCGTTCCTGATTTTGTTCATGTACTGTACAAGGGACAAATTGTGAAATCTGGACCAAAAGAATTGGCTTTAGAGCTTGAAGAAAAAGGCTACGATTGGATCAAAGAAGAAATGGCCATTTAAAGCACCAAAACATGGAAACTACAACAGTAAAAGACCATAAGAAAGGTGCATTTTTGGAGCGCTTTTCCAATGCCGATGCACTGGTAAATCAACTCCCGAAACTACAAGAAGAAGCGAAAATTGCCTTGGAGCAAATTGAACTTCCTAACCGTAGAACAGAAAGCTGGAAATATACCCGAGTTAATAAAATCATCAAGCAGGAATGGCATGCTGGTGATAGCAGCATTGATATAGACAAAAGCCTTTTTCTAAACTGGAATGCCTCTCGAATCGTTTTGGTGAACGGTTTGTATAGAGACGACCTTTCAAACATCATGGCAGAAGACGGCCTCTCTGTTTCAAGCATGAAAAGCGCTTTGGCACAACAACGCGACTTGATTCATTCGCACTGCGGAAGCCTTTCTGCTCATAAGGAAGACCTTTTCGAAGCCCACAACTTGGTGAGCGCGGAAGACGGTTTTTGCCTTTTAGTAGGTAAAAACGCTTTGCTTAAAGAATCGGTTTTGGTAGAAAACTACATCAGTGGAAACGATGTTGCAGCCATAAATAGAAACCTCATCATCCTCGAAAAAGGTGCACAATTAAACATGATTGTTGCGAACTACAGCGATGAGAACGAGGTGATTTTTAGCAACGACCTTAGTGAGGTTTTTGTGGGCGAAAATGCACAGTTTACCTGCGATTTGGTTCAGAACCATTTAGGACAAGAGCAATTCGCCATCAATACCATTTGGGCAAACCAAGAACGCAATAGCCGATTTACACTCAGCACCTCCACCTTGAAAGGAAACTGGGTGCGCAACAACGTTAATGTTCGCGTGAGTGGAGAAAACTGCGAAACGAACCTGTTCGGCACTTATCAATTGCGTGGAAAACAGCATGTGGACAACCACACCATGATCGACCACAAAGTGCCGCATTGCGAATCAAACGAGCATTACAAAGGCATCTTGTATGATCAATCTACAGGCGTGTTTAACGGAAAAGTGTTTGTGCGACAAGACGCTCAAAAAACCAATGCCTTCCAGCAAAATGCCAACATCGTTATGAGCGATGAAGCGCACATGAACTCCAAACCAGAGTTGGAAATCTATGCAGACGACGTTAAATGTTCGCACGGATCAACCACTGGTCAGTTCGATGAAGAAGCCGTGTTCTACCTCATGGCAAGAGGTATTTCTGAGCAAAATTCAAGAGAATTGTTGGTGAAGGCCTTTATTGGCGAAGTGTTGGAGAAAATCCATCACCCAGAAGTGAAAGCCCTCTTCGGAGAAGAAGAATAAAGAAGAAGTCCTCGATGCAAGAAAAAACCATGGACATACCCGCGTTTGATGTGGCTCATGTTCGCCAAGAGTTCCCCATTTTGGAACGAAAGGTGAACGGACAGCCCTTGGTGTATTTCGATAATGCCGCAACGGTTCAAAAGCCCCAAAGCGTGATCGATGCCCTCGTGCATTATTACTCGCATTACAACGCAAACATTCACCGTGGTGTTCACAGTTTAGCGCAAGAGGCAACCCAAGCCTACGAAGATGCGCGCAAAACCATTCAGCAACACATCAATGCTGAACATGCGCACGAAATCATCTTCACCATGGGAACTACAGACGCCATTAACTTGGTGATGCAAAGCTGGGGAAGAAGCGAACTTCATCAAGGAGATACGGTACTCATTTCGGCCTTAGAACACCATTCAAACATGGTTCCATGGCACCTGTTGAAGCAAGAAAAAGGCATTCATATCGAGGTCATTCCCATTCATGAAGATGGAAGCTTGAACATGGAGGCCTATGCAGAATTGCTTCAAAACGGAGTGAAATTGGTTTGCGTTAACCACGTTAGCAACGCCTTGGGAAGCATCAACCCGATAAAAAAAATGGTTCAACTGGCGCACGAAGCAGGTGCCAAAACCATGATCGACGGTGCTCAAGCATTGCCCCACGCTAAAGTAGATGTGCGCGATTTAAATGCCGATTTTTACGCCTTTAGTGGGCATAAGGTGTACGGACCAACAGGCATTGGTATCCTTTATGGAAAAGAAGCCCTATTGAATCAAATGCCCCCCTGGAGAGGTGGAGGAGAGATGATCGCTTCGGTAACTTATCAGTCGTCTACCTACAATACCTTGCCTCATAAATTCGAAGCGGGAACACCAAATATCGCCGGCGGAATTGTCCTCGGAAGCGCCATTGATTTTGTCAATACTCTGGGTGTCGAAAACATTGAACGCCACGAAGCCCAGCTTTTGAATTATTTGGTCGAAAAAGCTGCTCACATTGATGGTTTGAAGGTGTATGGAACGGCAAAAGAAAAGGCAGGCGTTTTTTCTTTTCTGGTTGATGGCACGCACCCTTATGACGTGGGAACCCTCCTCGATCAAATGGGTGTTGCCGTGAGAACCGGACACCATTGCGCTGAGCCTTTGATGAATCATTTCGGTATTCCAGGAACCATTCGCGCGAGCTTTGCTTGCTACAATACCTTCGAAGAAGTGGATGTTTTTGTGCATTCCTTAGAACGCGCTTTGAAGATGCTTCGTTAGTCACATTTCTTTGCATAAAATAGAACCCCAGCTGTTTGAGCTTGTTACCTTTGTACTATGGAATCACTAGCAGAAAGAAAAGCGGAAATTCTCGATGAATTCATGATGTTCGATGATTGGATGCAGAAGTACGAGCACATCATTGAGCTGGGAAAAGAACTACCGCTGATTGATGAACAATATAAAACCGAAGAGCACTTGATCAAAGGCTGCCAATCACGAGTGTGGTTGCACGCCAATGAAGGAGATGCCGGTCTGGTTCATTTCACAGCAGATAGCGATGCCATCATCACCAAAGGGCTCATCGCCTTGATGATTCGTTACATGGGAGATTTGCCCGCAAAAGATGTGGCGCAAGCAGACATGGGATTCATCCAAGAAATTGGCCTGCAAGACCACCTAAGTCCTACACGCAGTAACGGACTAGTGAGCATGGTGAAACAAATGAAATTATACGGAATGGCCTTGGCCGCAAAGCAGTCGTCATGACAATAGAAGAAAAAAGGGCATACGAAAAGCAGGTTGTTGAGGTCTTGAAAACCATCTTCGACCCTGAAATTCCAGTCGATATTTACGAACTCGGATTGATTTACGAAGTAAAGGTATCTGATGAAGGGCATTGCCACATCATGATGACCCTCACCTCACCTTCTTGCCCAGTAGCAGAGTCGCTCCCCGTGGAGGTGGAAGAAAAAGTAGCTACTATTGATGGCATCAACTCCGCTAAGGTGGAAATCACCTTTGAACCGTCGTGGACACAAGACATGATGAGTGAAGAAGCCAAGCTTGAACTTGGTTTCCTTTAAGCCCCCAAAATCTTAACTTGCCCTCCATGACGGACGAAAGTAAAAAACACGTGGCCATCCTCGGTTCAACCGGGTCGATAGGTACACAAGCCCTCGAAGTGATGTCGGAACAAGCCGATCGTTTCGTGGTTGAAGTGCTCACTGCACATAGCAATTCGGAGCTCTTGATTGAACAAGCCTTGGCCTACCGTCCCAACGCTGTGGTTATTGGTGATGAAGGAAAGTTTGAGGCCGTTCGCGATGCCCTTTGGGATGCTGGTATAAAGGTGTATGCCGGCGCTGAGGCTTTGGAGCAAGTGGTAGAAATGGAGGAAATCGATGTGGTGCTTACTGCTTTGGTGGGTTATGCCGGTTTGAAGCCAACCCTTGCCGCTATTCATGCAGGAAAACACATTGCCCTGGCCAATAAAGAAACCCTCGTTGTAGCCGGCGAGCTCGTTACCAAATTGGCCCGCGAAAAAGGGGTCAACATCTATCCCGTAGATTCAGAGCATTCAGCGATCTTTCAGTGCTTGGTGGGTGAATTCCACAATCCAATAGAGAAAATCGTTTTAACCGCCTCTGGGGGTCCGTTTAGAGGCAAAAGCACCACAGAACTTAAGGCCGTTACCAAGGCCCAGGCCTTAAAACATCCCAATTGGGAAATGGGTGCAAAAATCACCATCGACTCTGCCAGTTTGATGAACAAAGGTTTGGAGGTGATTGAAGCCAAGTGGTTGTTTGGTCTTCGTCCTGATCAAATCGAAGTGATTGTTCACCCACAATCGATCGTTCACTCCTTGGTGCAGTTTGAAGATGGCTCGATGAAGGCGCAAATGGGCTTGCCCGACATGAAATTACCGATTCAATATGCCCTAGCGTACCCTACTCGTTTGCAGAACGACTTCCCGCGCTTTAACTTTTTAGATTACCCTCAACTTACTTTTGAGCAAGCTGATACGCGAACTTTCCGCAACCTCCAATTGGCTTTTGACGCGATGGAAAAGGGAGGAAACATGCCGTGCATCCTTAATGCCGCGAATGAAGTAGCAGTTGCCGCCTTCTTAAAGGAGGAGATTGGCTTCTTGGCCATGAGTGATTTGGTAGAGCACTGCATGAATACCGTTCCTTTTATAGCCAAACCAAAGCTTGAAGAACTTATCGAAAGTGATGAACAGACGAGACTAGTTGCTGAGGAGTATTTAGGCTAAGTTCTTTACTGAGACAAAAAAGCCAGCTCTTTGGAAAGAAAGCCGGCCTTTTAAATTCATTTTATTGGACGATTACACCGTCATGATGTCTTTTTCTTTCTCTACGAGGATTTCCTCTACTCTTGCTACATAAGCATTTGTGAGTTCTTGCACTTTCGCTTCTGCAACTTTGGCCTCGTCTTCACTTAATCCATCTTTTTCAGCAGATTTAATGAAGTCATTGGCCTCTTTACGTGCATTTCGCAACGAAACTTTAGCATTTTCACTTTCGGCCTTAGCTTGCTTTACCAAACCTAGACGACGCTCCTCCGTCAATGGTGGAACGTTAATCATGATCACATCCCCGTTGTTTTGTGGATTGAGTCCGAGATTCGCATTGGTGATGCAGGTTGAAATGGTATCGAGCATTCCTTTTTCCCAAGGCTGAATGGTTAAGGTTCTTGGGTCAGGAGTGGTAACGTTCGCAACCTGTTTGAGCGGAGTGATGCTACCGTAGTAGTCGATTTTAACGCTATCGAGCATGCTTGGATGCGCTTTCCCTGCGCGCACTTTTACCAATTCGGCCTTCATGTGAGCAATGGCCTTTTCCATTTGTTCTTTGGCCTCATCGAGGGCCATTTGTATCTCCTCGTTCATAATTTCAACTGTTCAGTCTTGTACTAAAAATTCACTAATGTGCCAATTTGTTCTCCTTTAATCACCCGCATGAGGTTTCCAGATTCATTCATGTCAAACACAATGATTGGCAGTTCGTTCTCATTGCACAGGGTGAAGGCGGTCATGTCCATCACTTTGAGTCCTTTCTCAAACACTTCGTTAAAGGTAATGGTTTCAAAACGCTCCGCATCTGGGTTTTTTTCTGGGTCTTCGGTATAAATTCCGTCAACTCTCGTTCCTTTAAGGATCACGTTGGCATCAATTTCAATGGCTCTGAGTGAGGCTGCAGAATCTGTGGTGAAGAAAGGGTTTCCTGTTCCTGCTCCAAAAATAACTACCCTTCCCTTTTCAAGATGACGGATGGCTCTTCTTCGAATAAAGGGCTCTGCAATTTGCTTCATTTCGATAGCACTTTGCAAACGTGTGCTCACGTCCATTGATTCGAGGGCGGCTTGTAAAGCCATTGCGTTAATCATGGTAGCCAGCATGCCCATGTAATCTCCTTGGGTTCTTTCCATACCTCCTTCTTCTGCCTGAACACCTCTAAAGATGTTTCCTCCTCCAATAACAATGGCTACTTCAACACCTGCTTCAACAATAGCCTTTACTTCGCTAGCGTATTGCTTAAGCACCTTGTTATCGATACCATAATTCTTCTCCCCCATAAGGGCTTCTCCACTTAATTTCAATAGGACGCGATGGTACTTCATGCTCGTTAGATATTTGCACTGCGAAGATGCAAAATTTTCGTGGAATGTAGCAGTAGGTTTTGGACAACAAAAAGGGCTGTTCCAATGAAACAGCCCTTAAAGAGTAGTAATAAAGTTCAAGGATATTATCCGAGAGCGATACGTTTGAAATCAGTTACTGTAAGATCTGCCTGTTGGCTCTTCAAGTACTGATCGATAGATAACTTGTTGTCTTTGATGAAAGGTTGGTTCAACAAAGTAGCTTCTTTGAACCACTTCTTAACACGTCCTTCGGCAATTTTCTCAGCCATATCTGCAGGCTTACCTTCTTGCATAGCCAATTCCTTGCCTATTTCTCTTTCTTTCTCAATAAGGTCGGCAGGGATGGTATCAGGAGTAACAGCAACAGGAGCCATTGCCGCAACTTGCATTGCCACATCTCTTGCTACTTCAGCACCAGCATCAGCGGTAAATCCTACGATTGACGCCAATTTGTTTCCTGGGTGATTGTAGGCAGTTACCATTTCAGCAGAAACAGTTTCGAATGCAGAAAGGTCGATTTTTTCACCAATCTTACCAATCTCTTCAATCAACTTGTCTCCGATGCTTAGATCAGAACCCGTGTAATTCATTGCTTTCAACTCGTCCATAGAAGCAGGATTGTTGTTGATAGCGATGTCAAGAATGGTGTTAGCTACGTTACCAAACTGATCGTTTTTCGCAACGAAATCAGTTTCGCAGTTCAACACGATCAACACAGCGCGTTTTCCGTCTGCCGTAGATTTCGCTAGAACTAGACCTTCAGCAGCATCGCGATCGCTACGCTTAGCGGCTACTTTCTGACCTTTTTTACGTAGGATATCGATAGCGGCATCGAAATCTCCATTTGCTTCTTGCAGTGCGTTCTTGCAATCCATCATGCCCGCACCGGTTTGTTGACGAAGCTTATTTACTTCAGCTGCAGTGATTTTCATCTCAACAGTATTTAAAAAGTTTTCTAAACGCACAACCACACTGATTGTGCTTACGAATTTGTATGCTTATTCTGCTGCTTCAGATTTCTCTTCAGCTGCTTTCTCTTTCTTAGGAGCTGCATCTTTCTTGTCCTTGTCGATCTTTCTTTCAGACAAACCTTCTGCGATAGCTCCAGTAACAACGTCCATGATTTTGGCAATTGATTTAGAAGCATCGTCATTTGAAGGAATAGCGAAGTCAACCGAACGAGGGTCAGAATTTGTATCTACCATTGCGAACGTTGGGATGCCCAATTTTTTCGCTTCAGCAAGTGCGATGTGCTCTTTACGAACATCTACCAAGAATACTGCTGCAGGCAAACGTGTCAAATCAGCAATAGACCCAAGGTTTTTCTCCAATTTCGCACGTTGACGTGTTACTTGAAGACGCTCTCTTTTCGACAAAATTTGGAATGTTCCGTCAGTTTCCATTTTGTCGATTTGCGACATTTTACGGATAGCTTTACGGATCGTAGCAAAGTTGGTTAACATACCACCAGACCAGCGCTCAGTAACGAATGGCATATTTACCGCTCCTACTTTTTCAGCAACAATGTCCTTTGCTTGTTTCTTCGTTGCAACGAAGATGATTTTCTTTCCTGATTTAGCAATTTGCTTCAGGGCGTTGGCAGCTTCATCGAGCTTAACAACGGTTTTATTGAGGTCAATGATGTGGATCCCTTTCTTCTCATCGAAGATATAAGGTGCCATATGTGGGTTCCACTTTCTTTTGAGGTGACCGAAATGAACGCCTGACTCGAGGAGTTCGTCAAAATTGGTTCTTGCCATGATAATTGTTTACCTTCCTTTAGGGCAATCGCTGAGTAGCTAAATTAGATCTGAGCGATTTGGATCCTAAACAATGATTTATAAATGTGTGATAAAATTCTGTTAAGCAGATTAACGCTTCGAGAATTGGAATTTTTTACGCGCTTTCTTCTGTCCGAATTTCTTACGCTCAACCATACGTGGGTCACGCGTTGTCAATCCTTCAGCTTTCAATGACGGCTTCCATTCTTCGTTGATTTCAATCAACGCTTTTGAAATCGCCAAGCGAACAGCTTCTGCTTGTCCGGTGATACCACCACCGTTAACATTAACTTTTACGTCGTATTTACCGACGGTTTCCGTAATAGCGAAGGGCTGAACGATCTTGTACTGAAGTGTTCCCACTGGGAAATAGTCTTCGTACTTGCGGTTGTTGATCACAACTTCTCCCTTGCCTTCAGACAAGTAGATGCGAGCAACAGCGTTCTTTCTTCTTCCGGAGGTATTGATTACTTCCATAATTGGCACCTTATTATTGCTTATGCTTTAATTGTATATTCTGTAGGAGTTTGGGCTTCGTGCTTGTGATTTGCATCGGCATAAACGAACACATTTCTGAAAATGGCTCTACCCAAAGTGTTTTTTGGTAACATCCCTTTTACCGACTTCTCAACCAAAGCGATCGGGTTCTTCTCATGCACTTCACGCGCAGTTTGAACACGCTGACCACCTGGGTATCCAGTGTGACGGATGTACTCTTTCTGTGTCCACTTTTGACCAGACAAACTTACCTTCCCTGCATTGATTACAATCACGTAATCTCCACAATCTGCATGTGGGGTAAAATTTGTTTTATGTTTACCTCTTAACAAAGAAGCAACATTCGACGCCAAACGGCCCAAAGCCTGTCCTTCTGCATCGATGATCATCCACTTTTTATCAGCGTTCTCTTTGTTAGCTGAAATTGTCTTGTAACTTATCGTATCCACCTCAATTGGTTTTAAAAGGGTTTTTAGCGCCCAAAAACGGGCTGCGAAGATAAGACGAATTTTCCTTTATGCCAAGTACCCCTTGAGGAAATAATCCATGAATTATTATCATTCTCATGAAGTTAGGGCTGCCCTTCGACCGCTTTTTCCCATATAATGAGCAATTCAAGCGCATCAAGGCCCTAAGAAAAGTAATTCACAAGAAGGAAGAAAACTGTCTTGAGCTTATCAAAATTAAGCCTAAAGTTTTGAACATCTCCAATCGCTTTATACCTATTTACTGCAAAAAACCGACCCTAAACGCTCCTTTAAGCACGCTGTTTTTGAGATCCTTCTTTCAATCAGAAGCAAAAAAACCATTTACCCCGAAATCGTGTCCGTTCACCCAAACATCACCACCGCTACCTCATTCCCTCCTATACAAACCCTTGATTCTCGGTAAATTGATACTAAGTTTTGTTTCGAACCTCTAAAAATACCACAGCTATGAAAATATCTTTTACTCCCACTACAGCGCATTTGATCTGGATTTTTAACGATAAATAATCCATCATTTTGCTTGATTTCCGAAAAGGCGCTTGCTGCAATTGCACAAGCGCTTTTTTTATGCCTAGAAAAACGCTCTTAACTGAACTCCACCGGTATGAATGGCGTCGATTTCTGGCGATTTCCTCCCGTTATACACCAAGTTCAACTGCAGGTTCTTGCCCACGGTGCGCTGGATGCTTGCCGACCAGGTGAAGTTTCTCCCTATTTGCAAAGCCTCTAACATCTCAAAAGCCAAAGCATTGTTGTTCTCGCCGTCGTAGGCAATTTCAACCCAGTGAAAGTCCGCTTGCAATAAGCCTTTACTAGGATCGCTCCATTTTCCTTCAATTCCAAAATCAATGATCTCGGCCTGCTGCCCACCCAACTCGTCTTCGTTGTTCTTCACCACATACCTTCCCTTCAAACTCACCCGTTGCGTTGGGTCGGGCTGCCATTGAAGCTCGGGAGCTATTTCCTGGTAGCGAATAAAGTAGTTTCGCCCACTCACAAAATCACTCAAAGCGCGTTTTTGACCAATGCGGTTTCGCAGCAAGCCGGTGATGCCTTTTGAAACGGTCCAGCGCGCACCTACCTCATGAAAACGGTCGCTCCGCGATTCAAAGCCATTACTCAACAAATTCTTGTTCCGCTGGTCTTGATAGGTGTAATCTGCACTAAAGACAGCACTGCTTCGGTTAAAAGCAAGGGCATTTCGAAACGAACTCTGAAGCGTGATGAGCGAACTGTCTGCGATGTTCTGTTCAAAAGGATTGAAGCGAGAAAGCTCGTTCTCATTGCTCGTTTTACGTTCAACACGATAAGCGGCATTGTTACTCCACTTGGCCAAACTTCCCTTCCAACCCTTTTCATTGCTCCAAATTCGCGCTGGTTGTAATAATAAGGTCTCAGAAAATTGATTGCTGAAGGTTCTGCTGTACTGGTTGGAAGGCACCCACGAACGAATAAAGTTGGCCTCATAAGCAAAGGCAGCAATTTCAAACTCGTCCAAATCGCGAATGCCGTCGCCGTCATAATCGTTCCACACATAAGCGCCTTGACCGGGTTGTACTTCCAAATAAATAAACTCCCTGCGCTGCTCTAATCCGCTTCCTAACTCGTAAAATAGATTGGAAGAAATGGCGCCTTTGGCCAAGTTCAAACGGTGCTCGAGCCTTCCCAACAAGGTCTCATCGGGTTCAATGTTGCTAAGGTCATCTCGCAACACGTTTAAAGTACGCTGACTAACACTCAGCTGCACAGATTGGGGTCCGTTATTATTATAGCCAAAACGAGCACCGTACTCCTCCGCCCTTGCTACTCGGATTAATGTGGTGCTGTCTGGGAGTTCATCAACGCGCTGACCGTAAAACATGCGCCACGAAAGCACTTGGTTTTCTTTACTTCCCATACTGCTTTGCCACTCGTGAAATTGGTAGGCATTGAGCTGAGCTCTTCGTTGTTCGTTAAACTCAAATTCATCTTGATAGCGAAAGAGCAATTTCCCCACTTGCCGCTCAGCAATACTTTTGTGCCTGTAAAAATTACTGCTCAACTGCTTTGAGGTTCGGGTGTAGCTTCCGTTGTAATTCAAAACACTTTTATCATTCACCCATTTAAAAGCCCCCGCTCCTCTGTAGCCTTCGAAATTTCCGCCCGCTTGAAAGGTTTCTCCTGCTAAACGCAGCTCTTTGTTTTTTCCTTTCCGAAGCTCAACACTCAACTCTCCTAAATGCTGGTCTGTGCCTAAATCGAGGCCAAGGGTGTTCCAATTTCGGTCAAACTCCACGGCTCGAAAGCGTTCAATTGGGGTGAAAAAGCGACTCACATACTCGTGGTTTGCTTGAATTTTCACACTGCTCGAATCGGCCTCAATGAGGTGCTGCCATTCTGTATAAATGCCCAAACCATTATCGTCTTGCTTATCAATGTTGGAAAAGGTGTTTTGATCGTTCCGCGAAATCGCCAAGCCACTTTGGAGGTAACTTTTCTCTTTGTACGAATAACGCAAAGTACCACTGGCCATTTGTCTTCGCTTGGGCGCTATCAGCACCCGAACGGGCTCGTGGGTTCCGGTTCTCACGATCACATCGTTAATTGTGTCAGGAGCACTCCACACGAATGTTCGTCCGTTCGCCGTAAAACCGTCTTCTAAATAATTACCATTTCCCGCACCTACAAAGGCAAAGCTCGCAGCGTAAACGGCCAAATTGGGGTTGTCTGAACGCACCAGAACACTGTCATACCCGAGGGTATCGCGAAGCATATACAAAACAGCGCCTTCTGAAAAGCCAATGCTATCAATACTGTTTCGTACGGCATTCAAAACCTCATCACCGGCGTCTCTCAGCACATTGCGGTCTGCCGTTTCTAGCGTTTGTTGCAAGGGCTGGTTTTTGCTGTCTTGCTCGCTATACCCGTGGATGGTCCACGACCATTTATCTTCTTCGCCCGTGATTTTAGTTTGGAGCATGGTGCGCGCATAATTCTTATCGCTGTATTGAAACTCCACCACAATTCGTCGGTCTTTGGTAATTCGTTTTGTAGGCATGAAAGTGATTTCGGCCGAGTTGTAGTCGATGATGTAATCGTAATCCCGACCTCTTTGAAGAAGGAGTCCGTCGATAAAAACGCGCTCTGTACCGGCCAACACCACAATAAATAGCTCGTTTTCATCGCCTGTTAATCGATAGGGCCCTTGGTTTCCTTCTACCCCTTGAATCACGTTACGGGCAAACTTTCCTTTCGACACTGCCATGCTTGCTTGCACTTGATTCTTGTCCCAAGCCGTTTCAAAATTCGCCCCTCGAGAACGCTTTTGAAAACGCACAAAATGATCGTCGCGCTCGGTAATTTGAAAATCCCCAGCAACGAGCGAGCTTTGGTCGTTAAACAACTTCACATAAACCTGATCAAAATCTTGGAGCTGGCTAGTGTTTCCATCGGGTTGAATGGGCAGGTTGTCATCGGTAACACTGGCCAAGATCTGGATGTCGTCTGTGATGAATCCCGACAACTGCAGGTTCAGCGCCGCATTCACCGATAAATTTTGGTTATTTCCAAAGACCAAACCACGAGAAAGCGAACCTGATTTATTTAAGCTACTTTGTTCGAGTTCGTCTAAATTTCTTTCGCCCGCGTTAAGAACATAAGGACGAAAACTTCCGTCGCTCGTTGGGCGAAAAAGGGAGGTGTCTTTATGATAGAAGTTTAAAGGAGGTAATCTCAGGGCCGAAATTTGGAGGCGCAAGGAGTCTTTTTGGCCTTCAAATTGGGGAAAATAAAGGCCCGGTAAATTTGGGAAAACTTCGTAATCTGTGCTGTCTAGACTTCCTTCAAGCACCTTTATGCTCGCACCAAAGGGGTAATCTCCCTGTAAAACAAGGGTGTCTTTTTGAGCTTGCACCCAAAGGTATTCTGCTCGAGGAATTGATTGAGCGTGATTTTGCTTCGCGAAGCAAAACAAGAAGCACATCAAGGCCAAAAAAACGATATGTTGACGGCGCGGTCTAAGCATTGCCTTGGTTAGCGGTACTTTGGAAACGAAAAAGCGCCAACTTTATGCACTATTTGAATTCCATTTTAAAATTGAGCAACAAAACGTGCTCAAACATGGGGTTAGCCGTGTTCCATTCGTTCTGAAATTGATAGCCCACAGAAACGTAGCGTCTTTTCTTGATTTTCCGTTCCAACTCAAATTTAAATCGGGTGTCTGTGAGTTCATTCGTGCCCTCTCCAGCGGCGAAAAAGGTTTCACATGCAAAGCTGGCTTGGGTTTTCTTAAACACTTTTCTAGAAGCTCCTAATTTAGCGCGGAAAGCCCTTCTAAAATCGATAAACGACTCGGTAGAAGCAACTCGCCCGCTTTGATATCGCACACGAAAATCAAACTTTGTTTCTCGCCAATCGCGATCGAATTTTACATCGAAGGCCATTCGCTGACGCAACTCCGCGAAGCCGTCGAGCTGATACTGCCAACCAAAGCGATAGGTACTTGAAAAGCTCAACCATTTTTTTGCTTTCCACGACCCGCCCAAATCGAAAATCACGTCAGCCGTGCGGGTGGCTCCTTGATCTGTTCGCCACTGTGGCTCAAGTCCGATTTCAAAAGGCCCTTTCAGGTTTTGCTTTAGTCCAATCGACGTCCATGTACCAAAATCATGATACTGGGCATGAACTTGCTTCGCGAAGCAAAAAGAAAGCAGGACAACAAGTACAAAAAGACTAGTTCTGATCATAAATTCGAATTCGTCCTAAATCAAGTTCTTGTTTGCGATCTGTTATCTCCACTTCTCGAATGATGGGCATTCTGTTAGGGTCGGCATTCACATTTCCGGTGGTGTCGTTGGAATAAACGTAAATCGTATATTTTCCTTCACGCAAAAAAGTAAACTCAAACTCCCCGTCGTAGTTGGTGTGGATGCGATCGCTTGGCGAAAGGGCATCACCATAAACAATAAACACCTCTTGATCAGGAGCCGGATAGCGTGTTTGAAAAGTATTTGGGTTACTTAAAACCAGTCTGATTTCCTTTTCAACAATGCCTCGAATCGACGCTCTGCCGCCTTCTCCAGCTTCTTTTGTGCAGCCTGTTGCAAGTACTAAAAAGCACAGGGCAAAACCGTAAATTGTTCTCATATTACCATTTAAGTTATCAAAAGTACGCTTTTGGCTAACTTTACCCTCCAATATGTTTTTAGAAAATACGAGTAATAGAGGTAAGCGAAGAGGATGGATCGAAGTGATCTGTGGATCGATGTTTTCGGGAAAGACCGAAGAATTGATTCGACGGATGAAACGCGCCCGCTTTGCTCGACAACGCGTGGAGATTTTCAAACCCGCGATTGACACGAGGTACAGCCATCAAGAAGTGGTGAGTCATCAAGGAAATGCCATTCAATCAACACCCATTCCGCACAGTTCGCAGCTCTTGTTTTTAGCGAGCGATATTGAAGTTGTGGGCATTGATGAGGCGCAATTCTTTGATGATGAATTGCCCAATGTAGTTACCGCACTAGCAAATTCTGGTGTGCGGGTAATCATTGCCGGTTTGGATTTGGACTTTAAAGGCCGACCTTTTGGTCCGATGCCCCACCTCCTAGCCCTCGCTGAATACGTTACGAAAGTGCACGCCGTTTGTGTTAAAACCGGCAACTTGGCGCATTACTCCTACCGTTTTAACCAGAACGATGCCCTGGTTGAATTGGGTGAAAGTGAAACCTACATCCCCCTGAGTAGAGAAGCCTTCAATGATGCCATGGACAACCCAGAAGCCATGAACTTGGAAGCCAAAGAGTGGGAAATGTGGCAGGAGTCTGAACGGAAAAAAGACCTCGAACGTGCGGCCGAGCAGCGGCGTTCAAACAAAGAAGATCCCTCATGAAAAAGCAAAAGCTCTCGTACTGGGCAAAAGCCATTGGTGCTGAATTGCTAGGAGAAGATTTGAGCTTTTCTGAAATCTCTTTGGACACCCGAAAACTCACCAATGCCGAGGCTTGTTTGTTTGTAGCTCTGCGCGGACAACGGCACGATAGTCATCGTTTTATTGCTGCAGCATACGAGCTCGGTGCGCGCTGTTTTTTGGTAGAAGAAGTGCCAGAAATGCCTTTGAAAGGTGCGGGATTTTTACTTGTTGACGATAGCCTAGCTGCTTTTCAGAAGATGGCCGGGCATCATCGCAGGCAGTGGGAAAGCATGGTTTGGGCCATTACGGGAAGCAATGGAAAAACCACCGTTAAAGAATGGTTGGCACAAGTACTGGCTGCTCACATTCAAGTGGGACGATCACCAAAAAGTTTTAACAGCCAAATCGGTGTGCCTTTAAGCATCTTGCTGCAAAGCGGAAAGCGCAATTTAAATATCATCGAGGCCGGAATATCCATGCCCGGGGAAATGCAAGCCCTCGAACGCATCATCCAAGCTAACCTTGGAATAATTACCCTGATTGGCGAAGCACACTTGGAGCATTTTCAAGATAAAAAACACCTTGCCCGCGAGAAGTGCAACCTCTTCGTTCATTGCGAAACCGTGCTTTTCCCTCAAGACGACCCTTACATCGACGCCGCCCTGAATGAACTCAACTATGCTGGGGAGCGAATTACTTGGGGACGAGGCGAAAATGCCCACTTAAGATTACTTTCTCACAGCAGGAACTTCGACACCCAAATGCTGGAGTTGGAATGGAAAAGCCAAACATTTGAGCTCACTATTCCTTTTAGCGATAACGCATCAAAAGACAACGCCATGATGGTGATCTTGGGCATGCTTGTTTTGGACCTACCTATTGAAATCATCAAGAAAGAACTGTCGAAACTCCAGCCCGTGAGCATGCGCATGGAAATCTTGGAGGGGAAATTTCAGAGCACCATCATCAGTGATGTGTACAGCAACGACCTCGCTTCTTTAGAAATAGCCTTGGATGAATTACGCTGGTTGCGCAATGAAGATGCTAAACGCACGGTGGTCTTGAGCGACATCATTGGGAGCAGTTGGCCGGAAGCTAAACTCTACGAAAAAGTATTTAAGCTCCTCATTGAAAAAGGAGTGAACGAATTGATTGGCGTTGGCGCGTGCATTTCAAAACACGCCTCAAAATCAGGAATCCCCTTCACCACATATCCAAATACCGCAGCGCTTTTAGCCGGCTTCGACCTCCGTTCTATTGAAAAAGGAGCGCTTTTGGTTAAAGGAGCGCGTGTTTTTGAACTCGAACAATTCGTTACCCACCTTCAGGAGCAACACCATGAAACCGTGTTGGAAATCAACCTCGATCATCTGGTTCAAAACCTGAACCATTACCGAGCAAAAGTGGGTAGAAAAACCAAGCTCATGGCCATGGTTAAAGCCTTCGGTTATGGAACAGGAGCCAGCGAATTGGCCTCAGCCTTGGAATATGAAAAAATCGACTACCTCGGGGTGGCCTATCCAGATGAAGGTGTTGAATTAAGACAACAGGGCATTGAAATCCCCATCATGGTGTTGAACTCACCGGCCTCTTCTGCTGCCTTGTTTGCCAAATACGATCTTGAACCAGTGATTTATTCTAGCAAACAACTGGAGGGATTATTGGCTACTTGGGAATTGATGGAACTCAAGTCCCTTCAAAAAATTCACCTCGAATTTGATACCGGAATGCACCGTTTGGGTTTTGAAGAAGATGAGCTCCCTGCTTTGATTGGACTGCTTGAAAAAAACAAACACCTCGTTCAGGTGAGTTCGGTTTACAGTCATTTCGTTGCTGCCGATGATCCCGCTCACGATGCCTTCACCCTCAATCAAATTGCCCTGTTTGAAGCCATGAGCGAGCAACTAAAGGGGGCTTTGAACTACCCTTTCATGATGCACTTATCGAACACCTCGGGCATCGAACGTTGGCCACAAGCCCGCTTTGACATGGTGCGCTTAGGCATTGGCTTGTACGGTATTTCAAACAGTGCCGCTGAAAGGGCCTACCTCACACCAGTGGCTACACTAAAGTCAATCGTATCGCAAGTTAAAACCATTCGTAAAGGAGAATCAGTGGGCTATGGAAGGAGCTTCATTGCAAACAAGGACATGGAGATCGCTACCGTGTCTGTTGGTTATGCAGACGGACTCTCTCGCAAGCTTAGCAATGGAAAAGGCGCTTTATTGATTAAAGGAAATAAGGTGCCTATTTTAGGCCGGGTGTGCATGGATATGACCATGCTTGATGTAAGTGGACTAGGAGTTGAGGCCGGAGATGAGGCCATTGTTTTTGGTGAGATTCCAAGGATAGAAGAAATTGCTCATCTTCTTGAAACCATCCCGTATGAGGTAATTAGCGGGATATCCAAGCGTGTTAAACGCATCTATGTTCATCTTTAAGAAAAGACCTACATGCACCCTTGGTATGGAAATACTAAGTTTGATTGTATAAAGTTTGATGTTCTTCGGAGCATTCAATTACTTTGAAAGAAACCTGTATACCTATTTACTCATGAGATGTATTGCACTTATTGCTGCAGTGATGTTTTCGACCCTTCTTTTTGGTCAGATGGAACACGCCAGCGGAGAACTTATTGTTCAGCTTAAAGACAACAATCAAGTTGAAGCCCTTATTCAAGATTTTTCTGAAATCAACGGCAATGACACTGAATTCAGTTTAATTGAAGAACTCAGTGCACCAATGCACCTTTGGCACTTTAAATTCAACCCAGAGCTTATTGATGAGTCGGTATTACTGCGCTTGGTGAAACAAAACCCCAACGTCAGCCTTGCTCAATTCAACCACTTTGTACAAAAACGTGAAACCACACCCAACGACCCGGTTTACGGAAACCAATGGCATCACGAACAAAACAACGATAAAGACATTGATTCTGACCTCGCTTGGGACATTACAACTGGTGGATTAACGGCTGCTGGTGATGAAATTGTTGTTTGTGTCATCGAGGGAGGTAACCTCAATCACCCCGATTTGATCGATAACAAATGGGTGAATGAAAACGAAATTCCAGACAACGGCATTGATGACGATAACAACGGCTACGTAGACGATTACGAAGGTTGGAACGTCAACAACCAAAACGACAATTTCGGTGCAACAAATGGTCATGGCACCAACGTATGCGGAATGATTGGCGCTAAAGGAAACAATGAAAACGGTGTTGCTGGAATCAATTGGGATGTGAAAATCATGGGAATTAGCGGCTACAACATTGGAAGCGAGTCCAACATTATTCAGTGCTATACTTACCCATTGGTTCAGCGTCAATTGTATGCACAAAGCAATGGAGAATTGGGCGCTTTTGTTGTGGCAACCAACGCCTCTTGGGGTATTGATGGAGGTGATATCAACAGCGTTCCGGTATGGGCGGCGTTTTACGACACTTTAGGAACCTATGGTATTTTGAATTGCGGTGCTACAACCAACTCTGCTTTAAATGTAGATGTAGTGGGTGATATCCCAACTGCAGCTCCTAGCGACTACATGATTTCTGTTACAGCAACAAATTCAAACGATGTTAGAACTTTCTCTGGCTACGGACAAACAACCATTGATCTTGGTGCTCCAGGGGAAGATGTTTGGACCTCCTCTGGATCTGGACAAACAACAAGTACTTCAGGAACCAGCTTTGCTTCGCCCTTAACCGCTGGAGCAATTGCCTTGTTGTATTCTGCTCCTTGTCCTTCACTCGCGCAAATCATGCATGCCGACCCTCAAGCAGCGGCGGATTTGGTGAGACAAGCTTTATTTGATGGGGTAGACTTGGTACCCAACTTAACTACTGAGTGTGTTACCGGTGGGCGATTAAATGTATTCAACAGCTTACAAATCCTTTTGAATAATTGCTCTTTTGACGAATGTTTACCGCCGTTTTCTGTTGCCGCTACTCCTGCTGCAGATGGTGCTTACAGCATTACTTGGAACGGTTTGGGTTCGATGACGTCTTTTGGTTTGAGATACCGCGAAGCAGGTACTCCTGATTGGACCAACATCGAAGGCATCGAAGGAAGCACTTACCTTTTAGAAGACCTCCTATGGTGTTCTGAGTATGAGTTAGAAATGTATGCGAACTGCGAAAATGGAGATAGCGACTGGACCAGCACCTTGACCTTTGAAACCGACGGATGTTGCGAATTACCCGCCGACGATAGTTTGGTGATTTCCAACCTCAGTGAGAATGGGGTGAGTTTAACTTGGGAAAGCGTTTTAGCAGCGAGCAGTTACCAATTGAGCATTACGCCAGAGGGTGGATCACCCATTCTTGTTGAAGGCATTGAGGTAAACAATTACACTTTCAGCGATTTAACGCCTTGTACCGATTATGAAGTGATGATCGGTATCATTTGCCAAGACGGTACGGTGCTCGCTTTAGAAAATTATGATGATTTCAGAACTCAGGGATGTGGGGCTTGTACTGACAATGAGTATTGTTTTACATCTGCTGAAGGAACAGAAGAATGGATTGATGAAGTAGGTGTTTCAAATGTTGTTTCAAACACTGGTTCTGATGGCGGCTATGGCGATTACACTGGCGACGAAAGTCTTGGATGGGTGTATTACAAGCAGAATCCAGAGTATAATAACATCACCCTAATTCCTGGTTTTGATGGCAGCACATACAACGAAAACTTTAAGGTTTGGATTGACTTCAACCAAGACGGTGAATTTGGTGATGGAGAAGAGATTGTTTCTGAAACCAGCAATCAAGGAATTACAGTTGACAACATTGCTATTCCTACTGATGCCTTGGTAGGAAGCACCAGAATGAGAATTTCAATGCGTTGGAGTTCGTTCAACCAACCTGCTCCTTCGCCTTGCGCCGAGTACGAGTTTGGTGAAGTGGAAGACTATTGCATCTTCATTGAAGAATTCAACAGTGTTGATGAAAACGCTGTAAGCACCTTGAACATCTATCCTAACCCGGCCAACGACATGGTGAACTTGCCCATGAATGCTGCGGTGAATTACGAGCTTTGCGATGCCAGTGGAAGAGTCATACTACGCACCAACGGAACAGTTGGAAGCATTCAGCTCGATCAGCTTTCAAATGGCTTATACTTTTTGAGGTCGATTGGAGCGGAAGGAATGATTTCGAGCACTAAATTGATTGTTCAGCACTAAAAAAGCTAGAATAAGTAAGCAAACCTGCAAGAATGCTTATTGAAGAACCCGGAGCACAGTGGCGTGTTTCGGGTTTTTTTCTGGTCGAATGAAAATGGGTTTAGAGCTGCGCCAGTTTAGGTTGCTCGCGCAACTGTTGAAGCGCTTTCGCGTGGGGGTTTAGCTTGCTGACACATTGTTTTGAGTAGGCCTATTCAAAAAATACTTCATAAATCGAAATTCGTTAATCCTTGTTCGATATTCTTTTCGATTGATGAACAAGGCATACTGACTAACGATGGAAAAGGTTTAGGGCTACGCCGGTTTAGGTTGCTCGCGCAACTGTTGAAGCGCTTTCGCGTGGAGGTTTAGCTTGCTGACGCATCGTTTTGAGCTCTCCAATTCATTAAAAACTTCTAAAATCGATCTTCGTTAATCGATATTCGATATTCTCTTTTCGATTGAAGAACAAGGAACACCGATTAGCGATTTTTGAAGTGGATTTGGAGGAGTGTTAAAATCTGTTCGAGCAACTCAAATCAAAATTTAGTGCGTAGGATGTACTTCTTCCACCAGATTCATTCTTCCTCAAAATTCCTTTTTCGATCAAATCGTTGATGTCTCTTGTTGCCGTCATTTTGGTGCATTTCGTCATTCTAGTCCATTTTGAAGAGGTCATTTTACCCTCAAAACCATCGACCAATTTCTTCAGCACCTTTATTTGGCGATCGTTCAATTTTACATGAGCGTTTTTCTGCCAAAATTGTCTTTTGAAATCGACCTTGATAAGCACCTTTTCTGCATTGGTAATGGCCTCTTTGAGTATTTCAAAAAACCACAAAATCCCGTTTGAAAGGTCTAAATCATCATTACTCGATTTGTTCAGTTGGTGGTAATATTCTTTTTTATTCAAAAGGATGGTATTGGAGAAACTGTAGAACCGCAATGCTGATTTATCTGCTTCACACAATAATTTATCAACTATGGCCCTTCCAATTCTTCCATTTCCATCATCAAAGGGGTGAATAAGCTCAAACCACAAATGAGCAATGGCCGCTTTAAGAAAAGGATGTTGGTTGTTTTCATTAATGTAAGCAATCAATTCCTGCATCATTGAAGGAACCAATTGTGAATTAGGAGCTTCGTAGTGAACAATTTCTCTTCCCATTGCTCCAGAAACAATTTGCATGGGTTCTTTTGATGTTCTCCAATGCCCAACTTCTATTTTTTTGCCTGCTGACCTTCCCGTTGGAAATAGCCCTGCGTGCCAATCAAACATTCTTTCCTCAGTTATTGGTTCTTGATAATTCCTCGTTGCATCTAAAAACAGATTTACAGCGCCCTCAGCCTCTTCTGATTTTTCGAAAGAACTTTCTTGAATGTCAATACCTAGATTTTTAGCGATGGAAGATCTAATTTGTGATTCCATGAATACTTCACCCTCAATCTCACTGTTGTTCATCACATCCAAAATCCCAGTCTCCAAAGCAGACTTCTCTTTTGCTTCAAATCCCAAAATATCTAATTTACCTAACAATTGATTTTGAAGGGCAACGAGTTCCAATAAGCTATTGTTCACCAGCTTTTCGTCCCAAAAAAAATGAGGCCAATTTCTCAATTTATAGACATACATGTTACGAATATAAGCTTTTTCGTAACACTAAATGTTACGATTAAAGGTTTATTCGTAACATTTTCGTTAAAAAACAAGTCAAATTGCTTGTTCACATTCGTTTGAGGTTCATACCGGCAGGGCTGATGACGGGGGTTTAAATCTAAGAATAACAAGGTGAAGAGCTTGGAAAGAAGGAAAGTGTTTTTATACCCAGACCTTTCAAAAGATGGAAGCTCATTTGACCTTTGGAACAAGAAAGCACAAGAGTTTAATTCAGTGAATTCAAACATGGACTTCAGTACATCGAAATTCCTTGAGGAGCGAGCTACACCCGAAGAAAAGGAAAGAGGGCTTGACCTTGCAGACTATTTAGTTCGGTTTGATTGGAAAAACTTCAGAGTGTAGAAAATTTAAAAATGAAGAGCAAACAAAACCTTTTGAAAATTATACGCGCGACAGATGGCAACATAACACACGCGAACAGATGCCCCAATAATAAAAAATACACGCGCGACAGATACCAAGATAAATTTGAAAGGCTCTACTTAGGTAGGGCTTTTTGCTTGTACAATAAATTCAAAATTTATTCAGCCATAAAAAGACGCGGCTTGCATGGTTGTTTAGATAAATCAAAGGGCTAAATACCGACCCCTACCCCTTCAATAATTTTCCTTCGGCTCAAGCACATTATGTTCAAGAGATCAAGACATATGAAAAGAAGAATACTCAATTGGTTTCATTCACAAGAAGCACCAAAACTTCCTAAGCACTCAAGCAAGTCCGCTGCATTGACCACTCCATCAATGTTTAAGTCCGCTGGACATATATTCTCAGGAACAGAGGCTACTCCATCAGCAAAAGCTCCATCGTAAACCGCTTGGTCATTTGAAGTGATATCACAATCTTCATATACGCATGACCCATCATCAAGAGTCGCATTAGCATTGAAATTAGATGCTTCTTCATAAGTACATCCAGTGATTTCATTTGAATCACAGATGCCATTTAAGTTATAATCACTAATACAGTCACCACCACATATACCTAGAGCATCAGTAACAATATCAGGACATCCACACTCATAGATAGCACCAAGGCCATTACATACACCACATTCGTCTAGCTCGCCGCCTATACAATCGTCCACATCGTCGCAGATGCCATCGGCGTCAGCATCGGCCGCACAAGTACCGCCGCACACACCAAGGGTATCAAGCATATTTCCATCGCAGTCGCAAGCGCCGTCTGGGATACCTGTTCCTCCACATACTCCACACTCATCAAATACGTTCCCTTCACAGTCACAAAAACCTTCTGGAATGCCGAAGCAAGAACCATCGTCCATTGTTGCAGTGTCATCGTAGTTACAAGCGGTAGTATCTGTGCAACCTAACACAGGGCAGTTCTCGGTTGTGTAGGAGTTGAGGTGTGGCGGTACTTCAATCCATAAGCCGCACTGGTTGATGGTACTGTAGTTGAAGATGGCACCGTGGTTGAAGATGAGCCCGTTGTTTTCGATGAGCTCGTTGTTGTCGATGAGCCCGTTGTTTTCGATGAGCTCGTTGTTGTCGATGAGCCCGTTGTTGTCGATGAGCCAGCTGTTTTCGATGAACCCGTTGTTGTTGATGAACCCGCTGTTGTTGATGAACCCGTTGTAGATGAACCCGTTGTCTTCGAAATTGGATCTGTTGCTGATGAACCCGTTGTTGTTGATGAGCCCGCCGTTGTCGATGTTGATGGTACTGTAGTTGAAGATGAACCCGTTGTTGTCGATGATCCCGTTGTTGTTGATGATCACGAAGTTGTTGATGATGTCGTTGTTGACGACGGTCAGTCCAGCGGGAATGGTGGCCTCATTAACTAGGGCAGGCAACCCATTACTCCAGTTACCAGCAATACTCCAATCGGTGCTAATGGCTCCAGTAAAAGTGGTTTGAGAATAAGTAGCAGTTGACAAAAAGCAGAATACTGCTAGAGATAGAAATGAGACTAAGGTTTTCATGGCTTTGGTTAAGGTAATGCTACAAAGATACAAAGTGAGTCTAGACTACGCAATACCAGGCATATCCTCTTGCTTGATCTGAGGGATGTAGAAAATGAAAAAACACATCTCAGGCCTCATATTTCGATCTTACGAAGACCCTTATGTATTCTAAGGTATTTGATCGGTGTAAAAAGTGAAAAAAGTGAAGCCCTAAAAAAACTTTTTTTTTTCGCAGCCTTGACCGATGGCAGCAACTCTCTTGTTGTTGCAAAAAAACCAAAAAAAATCAGACTCGAAAAGAGAAACCTTTGCAACGGTTGGCTACAAGTTAAAGCCGTTTTAAATACAGACCCCTACCCCTTCAAATAAATTGGTTTTTGTGCAAATCGTGTGCAAATGAAAAAGGGCTTCGAACGCTGAAACGCTTGAAACCCTTACTACTCTAAGCTCCTCCTTCCCGAAGGCTTTCGGGATAAACTTACGCTCGAATCAAGGGGTTGGGTTTTTGGAAAAGATTTAACCCTCACCCAAAATGTTGCG
>JAQWFN010000095.1 GCA_029238785.1 Flavobacteriales bacterium
CTTAAAAAGAAATATCCTTTTTCGTATGCAATGTCAGACATTCCATCATCTGGATTACGATCATTTAAATCTAATTTTAAATGTGTGTCTTTAGGTTGGCCATCTTCCATATACCCATCAACCGTTTCTAGTAAGTCTTGGTAACCCAATTGCGCTAACATTTCTGCGTAGTCTTTACCATACAATGATTCCATTATTCTTCTTTCAAAGTAAACGGTAAACCCTTCATTCAACCAGAAATCATCCCAAGTAGAATTCGTTACCAAGTTTCCACTCCAGCTGTGCGCCAACTCATGTGCCACCAAAGAAGTCAAACTACGGTCGCCGGCAATAATGGTGGGCGTAGCGAAGGTCAAACGTGGGTTTTCCATTCCTCCAAAAGGAAAGGCTGCGGGCAAGATCAAGAGGTCGTAGCGGTCCCAAACATAATCGCCATAAAGTGCTTCAGCGGCCTTCAACATGTCTTCGGTTTCGGCAAACTCCCATGCTGCTGCTTCAATCAAGTCTGGAGTGGCGTAAACAGCTGTATTCGGACCCATTGAACGGTATTCGATATCTCCAACGGCCAAGGCCATCAAATAGCTTGGAATGGCTTGTTTCATCTCAAAATGGTACTTACCGTCAGCCGACTTCTCGGTAGGATTGCTTGCGCTCATCAAAGCCATCAAATCTTCGCGTACTTGAACATCAGCTTCGTAGGTGTAGCGCACACCTGGACTGTCTTGACAAGGAATCCACGTTCTTGCAAGAATCGCTTGCGACTGCGTGAATAGGAAAGGCTTCTCCCCTTCTACCCAAAGCAAAGCACCTGCATCTGGGCTTGATTGGTATTCAATACTCACTTTTTTTGTTTCTGGGGTGATGGTCACCACGAGTGGTTCTCCCATGAATTCTTTTTCCGGACCAATTTCCCAAGAGGTGGCCGTGCTGTCGTCCAAGATGATGCTTTGAATGCTCAAGTCTCTAATGTCGAAGATGATTTTGTCACCTCCTGATTTGTTGTCGATATCGTAATGTGCCGTACCACTAATGATTTTTGTGGTGAAGTCAACCTTTGCATCCCAAGCGAGGTGAGTAACAACGGCATCGTTAGGCCGACTAAAAGAGTGGTTATCTTGAGCTAATTTCATGGCTGCGATTTTAGATTTACTCTCTTCGCTTCTTTCATTTGCTTTATTTTCTGGCTGATGTCCGTGGTTGCAGGCCGTCAAAACCATTAGGGAAAGCATTAAAAACAGGCAGATTTTCTTCATTGTGTGGAGTTTTGTCGAAAGTAAGAAAGTTTTCCGGGATTCGGGATTCGAGAGTCGAGGGTCGAGAGTCAAGATTGGGGAGTCTTGAGAAATAATACTTACCCGAGATTCCTCGAATTGGTTCAGAATGACAAGGTATTAAAATTCTTTCCTTTGGCTTAAGAACTTATCAATCAATGATATTACTTCTATGCTTAAGCACCCTTTTTTGTTACTCCCTTTTTATTAATCATAGCATAGAGCATTCTCGAAATTTGGTCTGCCTTATTGAAATGATATTGAAATTGTTGAATGGTAATGAACCCTTCTTCTTTCAACAAATCCAAAATGGTCATACATTCAAGAACAGAGCCTCTTGCTATAATGTAAAAATTTCTTCGCGATGGCCAGGTGATTCTTGAAGTTCCTTCTACTAGATTCAAATTCACACTATGAGCCGCACGTTGAAATTGCGGCTTGATGAAATAATCAGCTCGAGTATCTTTTAAAAGTGCTCGCGACTCAAGATAGAAGGTCTTTGTTAGCTTATAGATTTCAAGGTTCAGAAAATTAGACATACTGCTCTTTTCTGCTGAATTTCCGTTTTAAAAACAATGATATCAAATCAAAACAGCACCATTTTATGATTTCGGTCGGAAATTTTGTGACTAACGCTAGAAGTCATCTTTCTTCAATCAATTTTGAAAAGTCATCGAATTGAATTTTTAAGATTCAAGCAAATAAATATTCACTTCAATTTTTAAATATCAAATCACGATTCCCGTATCTCGAATCCAGTATCACGTATCTCGAATCCCGTATCCCGTATCCCGTATCCCGTAATCCTATCGCATCAAATTAACCGAACCTGAAAATTCCTTTCTCTCGGTAGTACTCTGTGAATGAACCACCACCCTCCAAGCATAAATGCCATCTTGAGCGTAGTATTCTTCGTTAACAGTTTGATATGAACCATTCCAGCCCACTTCTGGGTCGGTGGTTTCAAAAACAATCCCTCCCCAACGATCAAACACTTGAAGCTTGAATCTACTTGCATCAATGTCAGTTCCTTCAATTCTAAAGATATCATTGATTCCGTCATTGTTTGGAGAAAAAGCATTTGGAATGAAGAGGTTAAACAAATCATTCACCACAATGGTTCTCACTAAGGTACTGGTGCAATTGTTTGCATCCATAACAGTTAACGAAACGGGGTAATATCCACCAACATCGTAAGGAAACTGAAACACAGGATTTTGCGCGGTGCTTGTCCCAAGTACATTCAAGGTATCGAAAACCCAATAGTAGGCAACAACATCATTCGCTGAAGCATCGAAAAACTGAATTTCAGTGTCAGGAACCGTTGCTGGCTGTGGCGTTGCATCATAACCAACTTGCGGCGCTGGTAGAATAGAAATCATGTTTTGAATTTCGGCGTTGTATGTACAACCAAAGTTTGATACAATCTGCAGAGACACATCGTAAAGCCCTGGATTACCATATCCGTGAGCAGGATTCAATTCACTTGAACCTGTTCCATCACCAAAGTTCCATAAACTGCTATTGTAGAGCGTTTCATCCACTAAACTTGTAAACTGAATGCTCGCTGGATTACAAGCTACCGTTGTATCTGATTCGAAAACAACAGGTATCGCTTGTTCAATTTCTAAAAGCGCACATGCCGTAACAGCAGGTGTTTCACAAGCATCGCTAATGGTTACGCAATAGTCTCCGGTTATGGCTGCTTGGTAATCGATCATATCACCACTTCCGATGGCCTGACCATTATAAGTCCAGTCATAAGTATAAGGCGCTAAACCACCACTTGAATTTGTGACTTCAAATTGACTATTCACTCCAGCACACAGCATTGTTGGTCCGTCGATTTCAACCGACAAAGGCTCGCGAACTTCAACTTCGACTTCTAAAGGATCAGCATCACAACCGTTATCGTCTGTAGCGAATACAGTGTAGGTAGTAGTAACTGCCGGACTAACATTTACGCTCGAGCCTACACCCAAACCATTGTCCCAAGTGTATGTCCAAGTGCCGTTCACATCATCGTCAGACCATGCTTCAAGAACAGCAGTGCCCGTTAAACAAATGATCTGGTCATCTGACACCTCAAATAAGGTAGGCTGTGGGCCATTGATTACAAACTCATTCGTATAACTGCACCCTCCAAGATCGCTAACTGTAACGCTGTAATTTCCAGGAAGGAGGTTATCAAAATCGGTAGTACCACCATTACTTTGAACGGTTTCTACCAAGGCCATGTCTTCAAAAAGTTCAACTGTCCATGGAGCTACGCCAGTGGTTTCATCAATAAACACACTAATCACACCATCATTACCTAAACAGCTTGGGTCGTTAGCTTCAATGTTAAAATCAAAGGCCGGTAAAACCTGAACCTCGTCAGTACTCCAGCAATCTGGTCGTCCAAAAGGGTAAGTTGTTAAGGTATAGCTTGTAGCACCATTCAATTCAGTAACGAAAGGCGTCGCTGTATTCGGGTCTGACAAGCCGGTAGCTGGTTCCCAAGAGTAAACATAGTTGTCACCACCTTGGGTACAACCAACATCGTAATTCCATTCTGTTTGAGAACCTGAGCCACAAGATACAGAACCGTCTGGTGTAAGTTCAATAGTGATACAGCCTGTTGGGTTTGTTGCCACCCAAGACATTCCAGCGAGATTACCATAGATTGGACCTTCGATCAAAGGCGCATTGGTATTATCCCCGTCGTACACATAGAATTCATCGAAGCCATTTTCTACCGTACCAGCGTTGAAGGTGATGTCCATAAATGTAACACCATCACCTGGGTTATCAGGACAATAGGTAAAACTTACATTAGCACTATTATCATAGCAATACGTGTAATTCCCAGCATCATCAGAACAAGTTGGTGCCGGTTGTCCGTCCAAGCCACCGAGTAATTGAGTCCCCGGTCCGCAAAAAGTCACATCCGGACCAGCATCCGCCTGTCCTGCTTGTTCTACGGTAACAGTTACTGTTGAATCCGAAGAACAACCATGGTTGTTGGTCAAGGTAAAGGTGAAAGGATACACCCCTACTTCTGTTGGGTACACCGTAATGGAATTGCCATCTGCAGAGGCATTTGTTATGTCTAGGCCAGTAGTATCATAAGACCAGAACGAACTGTCTGCATCGCCACCAATTTGAGGGGTAAACTCAGTGACATCAGGAATAATCGCCGGGTTGAAGCCCAAGCCCCATTCGCTCAACTCTCCTGAATCACCCCCCCAAAGGTCGGTAATCTCAATGGTCCAAGTTCCGTTTAATTCACATCCAACGAGTTGTTCCAGAGGTTCTAAAGAATTATAATCTCCTTCAGGAAGTGTGGTACCCAAACCTGTTGCTACTTGCGACCATGTTCCTTGGGTGGCATCTGGTGTCCAATTGTAACTATAAAACTCACCTCCAGGAACCCCTAAATTTGTACCATTCGCTCCAACATCAGCCCCAACTGGTTGTTGCATTTGTTGGTGAAGAATGGTTGATTGACCGTTTGGACAAGATACAATGATCACCAAGTCAAAAAGGAAACTGTGGTTCATCAAAACGTTCAAATAAAACAGGTCATTGATATTATCGAGGGTTTGACCTGGAGCAAACCCTGCAACTTCAATGTCTGAAGTAAAAGGTAAACCAACATCATCTGGGAGCAGTACATTTTCAGAATTCGAATAGGTGACATCCGGACCAGACCACGTGACTTCATAATCTTCTGGAAAAGCCTCTAGGGTAATCTCTTCTCCCAAGCACAAAAGTGCATCTCCGGGGAAAGGTTCCCAACTCGGGTAGGTAGCTACTAAAACTTGCAAGCTCACTCGGTTGGTACTTGCACAACCGTTGTCATCTTCGAGGAAAAGCTCTACGATGTATTCTCCAGGTTCAGACCATGAGTGAGAAGTAATTAATCCAGAATCTTCTGTTGTTCCGTCACCAAAATCCCAAACGGTACTAACAAGATTAAATCCGGGAGCAGCAGTAGACGCTGTTCCATCGAAGTTGATGACATCCCCAACACAAATTCGCTTATCAGCAGGCGCGTCATAGGTGGCATCAGCAACAGGGCGATCACAAGGCGTATCGCAAGTAATCGCAGCACCAATGTTTCCCGTTCCAACATTGTTAGAGTCAAAAACGAAAGTCAAACATCCGCTTGAATTTTGTGTCGTTGCTGATACAAATAAACCTTGTAACTGGTTTCCTGTATAAGATCCAAGAGGTGTATCTCCAGTTGTTTCTCCATCATAAATAGCGAGGTAATCCCACGAGTTTTGCGGTCCAGATTGATCCAATTGAAATGTCACAAAATCCACGGTAACAACATCACCCGGCACATCTGGGCAAATGGTGAAAGTGTAGTACTCGTCATTTGAATAACCCGGACCACCTTGACCTCCACTATCGATCAATGCACCTCCACATGACTCAAAAGTACCATTGGCCATTTGCACGTTGTTTTGTGCTGAAGCGCTCTGATTAAAGAGCAGACCTAGAACAAAAACAATTGAGGTTAAAAATCTCATCGTAAAGTTATTGCGCATTGTTTATTTTTTCGAGGGTGTACTGGGCTGAATAGATCACAAGCATGATTCCGGAGTCACCTAAACGGTAGTAGCTGAACTCGTCGTTTTTCACTTGAAAATCATATAACATATAATGAAAGTTGTTTGAAGCGAGTGCCTCTTCAACAGAAAGGACTCCTTCAAATTTCGGACTAACATCAAAAGCGTTAGGCAAAGAACTAATGTCTTTAGGAGCTACATCTTCTAAGCGATAAGCGATTTGATCTGCAGCTTCGTAGTAAGCTATTTTTTCAGCTGGAAGTGTTGCTAGAACGCTTTCGCCCAAGAGGGTTTTCATCCAATCATCAGTAGGATTATTCTGAGCAATCATTGATCCGCCAAGGAGGGCAAAAAAGGCTAAAAATGCTATTTTTTTCATTTTGTAAGTTCTAGACAAAGGGTTCTTATTTACTGTGACGCTTAAAATACTTAAAGTGTTGCTTATCGAATCAAATTGATATGGCCAACAAATTCTTTTGGGTCTTTTGTGGTGAGCGATCTTGTGATGATTTGATAAACATACATTCCATCAGGAGCAAAATATTCACCTCCATTTACACTACCATTCCAGACGGCATGAAGATCGCTTGTTTCAAACACGATGTTCCCCCAACGATCAAAGACCATCAAGGAATAATCACTTTCATCAATATCAATTCCAGTTACTCCAAAAACATCGTTCACCCCATCCAAATCCGGCGTGAATGAATTCGGTACATAAATGATAAAATCTTCGATCACTTCTACGTTTCTTGAGATGCTATTCACACATCCCCAATCGTTTTCTACAGTTAAACTCACTTCGTAAATCGAAGCTAGATTTGGCTCAAAAGTGAAGCTTGGTTCAAACTCATCGCTGTCTGCCAAGTTGTTAAAGTTCCAATAGAACTCTGTAGCACCGATGCTATAGTTGACGAAGTCGAAAGTAGTGTTTGGTAAAACAGCAATTACAGGTTCAGTGCTAAAGTCAGCCACTGGCCATTTGAAGATGCTGATCATGTCGGTCATCACAGTATCATATATACACCCCAACTCCGAGGTGATGGTTAATCCAACACTGTAGATACCAGCTTCACCATAATTATGTGCTGCCGTGTAATTCAAATCAGAAATAGCACCATTACCAAAGTCCCAAAGCATGCTTGCAACGGCATCTTCATTATCTGCTTCTGTATTGAACTGAATCAAAACCGGTAAACATCCTCCCAAGGTATCCGCAGTGAAAGCCGTTGGAATTTCATCATCCAAAACCACATCGATGCATTGCTGTACTGGAGTTGACTCACACTGATCGCTCATGCTTATACACCAGCTTGTAGTTTCAGTTGGAATGATGCTTTGACTCGCTTGATTCAAGGTTTCTCCCTGAGTGTTGGTCCATTCATAATTGTATGGCGGAATTCCACCTGAAGCATTATTGGCTTCTATCAAAGCTGTTTCATCGGCACAAATCAAAACATCCTCAGAAACACCTACAGATAATGGATCATAGAGATCAACAGTAACAATGCTCGGTTCTGATTCACAAACACCATTGTAGGTAGCGTAAACAGAAACTGTTGTGCTTTGTTGCGGACTAACAGTAATGCTCTCTCCTACTTCGTTTGTACTCCAGAAGAACTGAAGGTTGTTCAAAGGAATGGACATGGCTGCGGTGAAGATTGCTGTTCCATTCTGACAAACGGTGGTATCATTTGACAAGATGAGTTCAGCAAAGGCAGGAGCATTCAGGTCTATTTCTTCGGTAAACGAACAGTTCAATTCAGTAATCACCAGGTCGTAGTCGCTTTGATAAAGCTCATCAAAAACATACACTTCCCCTGTATTTCCCTCCACGGTTTGAAGTAAAGCGTTGTTTTCGTACAACTCAAATGTCCATGGCCCCTCACCACTTGTTTCATCAACATCTACTGTAATGCTTCCCGGCAATCCTGGACAAACTGATTGTTCAAAATCATAGCTGTAAACGAAAGAAGGACTCACGGTTGTTTGATCGCTAGAAGCACATTCTGGTCGGCCAGTTGGGTAGGTCGTCAAAGTGAAAACAGTAGGTTCAGTAATACCATCGAGAATTGGTGTTGGACTGTTAGCATCCGATAAAAATTCTGTTGGCGTCCATTCATAAACATAATCTGGTGAAGAAGCTCCACAGCCTACTTCATAAATCCACTCGGTTTGAGAGCCATAAGCCGATGCACAATCTACAGAACCATCGGGCTCGACTGCAATTGTCAAACAACCATTTGGGTTCGTAGCGATGAATTGGAGTCCTGATAAATCACCATAAATTGGTCCGGCCAACAAAGGCGCATTAGAATCTGCACCATCATACACATAAAACTCATCAAAGAAGTTTTCTACCGAACCCTGCTGGAAGGTAATGTCGATAAAGCTTATCCCATCTCCCGGGTTGTCTGGGCAGTAGGTGAATTCAGAGATAACACTATTCTCGTAGCAGAAATTATACGTTCCAGCAACAGCGGCGCACTGTCCAGAAGGCAAATCAATAAAACCTCCTTCAAGCACGGTATTGTCGCCACAGAAAATCACATCCGGACCAGCTTCTGCTTGTAGCGCCTCTTCCACGGTTAAGGTTAAGGTAGAGTCGTATTGACAACCGTGGTTGTTGATTACCCTATAGGTAAAGTCCCAAGAACCAATTGTTTGTGGCAATACACAAATGTTATTTTGATCGTCTGAAAAGCTTGTTACAAAAGGTGGATTTGGTGGTAAGATCCAGAACGAAGAATCATTAGCCAATCCAATTTGCGGCGTGAATTCAGTAACATCAGGAAGCAAAGAAGGGTCGAAGTTTAGCGCCCATCCGCCCAACTCACCATCATCACCTCCCCAAAGGTCGCAAATCTCAATCTGCCAAGTTCCGTTCATCTCACAACCAATGAATCCGTCCATAGGCTGTAATGAGTTGTATTCACCTTCTGGTAAAACATCTCCAAGGTTGGTAGCTACCTGCGACCACGTTCCTTGAGTAGCGTCTGGAGCCCAAGTATAAGTGTAATAATCACCATCGGGGACCCCCAAGTTGGTTCCATTTGAGCCCACATCAGCTCCACCGCCTGGTTGTTCCATTTGCTGGTGCATCAGCACTGTTTGTCCGTTCGGACAAGTCACACTAATCACCAAATCGAACAAAAAGCTGTGATTCATAGAAACGTCTATTCCTTGAAGGTCATTCACGTTGGTGATTGTTTGACCTGGTGAAAAGCCTGAAACGTTAATTTCAGAAACATTACAAGCTCCTACGTCATCAGGAAGTTCGACAGTATCTGGGTTCTCATAAGACTCCTCTGCCCCACTCCACAATTCTTCATAATCATCTGGGAATGCATCGAAACAAACCTCTTCACCCAAACATAAATCCGTATCACCAGGGAAGGGACTCCAGGTAGGATAGGTGGCCACTAAGAACTGAAGACTTACCAGGTTCGTGCTTGAACAGCCGTTATCATCAGTCAAGTAAAGCTCAACAATATATTCGCCCGGCTCATCCCACGCGTGCGTCACAACTGGACCAGAATTGTCAGTTGTTCCATCTGCGAAGTCCCAATTGTATTCAACAATATTAAAACCAGCAGCGGGAAAAGAAGCTGTACCATCGAAATTGATTTCATCACCAACACAAATTCTTCTCGAAACTGGACCGTCATCAGTAGCTGCAGAAATTGGTCGATCACAAGGTGTTGAACAAGTAATACTGCCACCAAAGTTCCCAGTACCGTTAGCATTTGAATCAAACACAAAGGTCAAACAACCGCTTGTATTTTGTGATGTTGCTGAAACAAAAAGACCTGCTAAATCATTCCCTGTGTATGAACCCAAACTCGGAGCAGAAGTGTCATCACCGTCGAAAATGGCCATGTAATCCCAAGTGTTTTGTGCTCCTGTTTGGTCGAGAGAGAAAGTGATGAAATCCACTGTTACAACGTCGCCATCTGTTTCTGGACAAATGGTGGTAACGAAATACTCATTATTTCCATATCCAGGTCCACCTTGACCACCGCTGTCAATAAAAGCTCCATCACAAGAAAAGAAAGTCCCACTTTGCATGGTAACGTCGACTTGTGCTTGGATACTTATGGACAAGAAAATACTAAAAAAGGCAATTACTGATAGGTGTTTCAACATCGTTCCTACTTTAAAATTCAAAGTTCAGAATTAAGACCCAATAATCCTCAATAAGGTTGTTCCAGTAATCAACAAAATTGGATGTATAAGCTTAGCGAAGAAGGCTCACATGGCCTTGAAACTGTTTTATCTCCCCACTGAAATCATCAGCCACTTCAAAAAACCACTCGTACACTCCATCAGGAGCGAAGTAATCACCAGCTTGAAGTGCTGATCCAAACCAGTATTCATTCGGGTCGAAACTCTCGAAGATCAGCTCACCCCATCGGTTATAAATCATGAGGTGATAACTATCAGGTGCATGCCCATTAATTACGGGCTTAAAGCCATCATTCACACCATCAAAATCAGGTGTAAAAGCATTCGGGATGAAGACGTTTAAGGTGGTAAAAAGAAGCACATCCCGACAGGTAGAATCAGTACATCCAAAGTCGTTTTCAAGAAAAAGGCACAGCTCTAACAGCTGAGATTCTTCGGGATATTCCAACTCTACTTGAGGTTCCCAGGAACTTGAAATACTTGTATTCCCATTCAAATTCCAAATCCAAGAGTTCGCTCCCTCACTTTGGTTCTCAACATCCAAAAAAGGATAATCTGCCGATATACTTTCACTGAGCAATTCAAAGTCAGCGATGGGCAAGGGATATGCTTGAATGTAGTCTTCAATGGTTTGAGATGCCACGCAGCCCCACTCATTAATGGCTTGTAAACTCACATAAAAACTCCCGGCCTCAAACAAAACAAAAGGGTCGGGATTAACAGCATTCTGTGTTGTGCTTCCTATTTGCCACAGATAACTCACTGCTTCAGTGTTCTTACTTATGTTTTGAACCAAGACCTCGTGAGGAACACAGCCGGTTAAAGGTGAAGCATCGAATTGCGCATCGGGAATGGGATGAACCAAATAAGGTACTTCAAAGTTGTTTGCACAAGCATCAAGGCTGATCAAGTCAAAAATAATAGTCCCACTCTCTTGGGCATCGACACTAATGTCACCATCTTGCCCTTCCTCGCCGGTACCTGCCGTCCAAAATATACTTTCAGCTCCACTCGCTTCAAGGGTGATTAATTCACCAAAACACACTTCTAGATCACCGCTCAAAGTCAATTCTGGAAGAGGATGAACCAACACTTCTAGTTCATCTTCAAAGGTGCAAACGCCATTGCTAATCAGTAATTGAAAAACAAATACCTCATCATTTTGGGCACCTATACTTGATGTAAAGGTGGTTTGCGCATTATTAGCATTACTGAGACCAGCACTTGGTGTCCACAAATACTCATAAGCCGGATGTTCACTTGCCTGAAGTTGGACACTTTCTCCCTGGCAAATGGTGAGGTCGGTTCCCGCATTGAGCACCACACCTTCATCCACAACAATATCTATCCACGCGGTATCGCTGATGCACGGACCCACTTCTTGAACCACTAATGCGATGTTTTGACTCCCAATTGCTGGGTTAAAGATCTCCAATTCATTGGTAAACTCCTCATTCCATACCACAGGATTCCCAGTAAAAGCGATAAAATCTTCTATCGCAACAGGGGCTTCATTTGCACAAAATGTGAAACTCTGATCGGGTCCGGCAAAAGGAGAAAGTTCAATACTCAGGTCAAGAGTTAATGCTGCAGCTCCGCAGGCGTTTTGGTGATCGAAGGCGTAGATATAAATTCCACTTGAGGCAGATTCAGCTACAATTTCATTACTGCTTGGCTGTCCATTAATCTCCCACGTGCTGATGGTCCAATCTGTTTGAGAAGGAAAGAAATCATTGAGGTTGATGATTTCACCGTTCTCACAATTCAAGCTGCTTAATGTTTGACTTTCGACTAGTGATTCATCAACCAAAAAATCGACAAAGAACGACTCGTTTGGACAAGCGTTATTGGAATTGACTTGTACTTCTAGTATTAAATTTTGGAGAGAACTCGGTTCGAAAACACCATCGTCAAAAACAGGATTGTTTGATAAGAAAGAAACATCTGGATAAGCTGAGGGTGCTAAGGAATTCAGAGCAAAATCAGCATCACTTGAGCAGAACGTAAGCACTTCATCACTGAAAGATGGCAGTGTGTCATCGATGTTAATTGTTGTTTGCGAATCATCTGCCGGACAAATCAAAGGACTTACTTCGTAACTTAAAGTAGCACTTCCCGAAATGGTATTGAGGTCTAAAGGAAAAACTACCTGACTATTCTCCATCATCCAAATGCCTCCAGGACTCATCTCTGGACTTGTTATTTCAGCAGCGAGAATGTTTTGCTGATTCGAACAGAAAAATAGATCCTGATCATTTCCTGCGTTCAAAGGTGCTTCGAAAAAGACATTTACAAGCGTACTCTCGTCGTCACAACCCACAGCCGTTACCAAATAGGTATAGTCACCATTCATTGAAAGGTCTGCTGGTATTATTGCATCTACTTGTGTCCCGCTTTCGTCTAACCAAAGTCCACCCAAAGTTTGGCTGCCATCCAATGAGTTATTTAAATTGAAGTTAGGAGCTTCATTGAGGCAAGCAAGATGGTCTTCCCCAATTCCCGCGCTAATTTCATTTGTAAAGGAGACAAAGACGGAGGATTCTTGATTGGGACAAGGAACAGCGCCTAAAATACGGTAACGGTATTCTCCTTCGGGCATAACAGAAGGGTCGAACTGACCATCAAAGGTTTGATTGTTTGTATTAAACCATGTACCTCCTGCCTCAGGAGTTCCTCCCAGATAATCCAATAAGTTCACTTGAACGGCGCCAGGACAAACGAAAAGATTATTGTCTTCACCCACATCCGCTAAGGTATTTTCAAGGATGGTGAGTGTACTGAATACAGCTGGGCAAAATTCAACGGTATCGATCATATACACGTAGGTCCCTGGTTGATCTTGAGTGGGCGTGTACAGTCCGGTAAAAGGATTCTGATTTGGATCGAACCACACACCACCGAGGTCGGCACCATCCAACTGCTCATCCAATTCAAAGGCTTCATATGTTTCACAAATGAGGTAGGTTTCAGAAAGACCAGGATTCGCATTTTGTACAATATTCAACTGCACACCACTAGTTTGAACACAAGCATCAACAAGAATTTCGTAGGCATACCAACCGCTTTGAGCAGTCGCAGGAGGAATTACACCCGTAGCATTCGGTGTACCGTTTGGATTATACCATTGCCCTCCTGCTGGCAGGTTACCTTGAAAGAGATTAGAAAGGTTGATTGGCGGACCGCTATTGCAGTTATTGTGAAGAATAGCTTCTGGAAGGTTACTCACTTGTGTGCTAATCACGAACCATTCAAAGGACGTTTCATCTCCATTCGTCGCCTGCACCTGATATACTCCTTGACAGAGATTGAAGAGCGATGATGTTCCCAAATTTGTGGTTTCTCCAAAGAGAAGGCTTCCGTTATTATCATACCACTCATACAAAACATCTCCTGTGAGCTCTGTCGTATAAACGGCTTCACCCGTGCACGAAATACAATCTAAAGTTGGATTAGTAAGTGTTGTAGAAAGCACCTCCAAGCTGCATAGAAAGGACAGCAAGAACACAGCTATTATATTACCAATGAAGGAAGGTGATGCCTTTCTCATAGTTTGAGCTTTGCCAAATCAGGATGGCTTCGGGTATTGCAAAAATACAAAAAAGGCCCGAGAGCAATCTCGGGCCTTCTACCAGTGGTATATTAGGAGTTTTGGTTAAGGTATTATCGTAATTGTTCCACTGTAAAATTCTTCTTGACCTTGCTTGTTATAAAGGATAACAATCCATGGAAACTTATCTCCAACTTTTGCCACTTCTCCTCCAGGAACTGTTCCATCCCATGGCTTTGATGCGTCTCTTGTTTCATAGATAACTTCTTGTCCGTTATAAACTGCAAGTTTAAATTTCTGAGCCCCTGACTTCAAAGCCTCTGGCATAAAGCTATCGTACTTGCCATCATCATTTGGGGAAATTTGTTCTCGAGCCAAAAGCTTGTAATCTTTATCTACACTAACATAGTTGTACTTGGTATCTGAACAACCAAATTTGTTAGAAACCGTTAAGCGAATGGTGTGTTCTCCCTTGTTTTTGAATGCAATACTAGGATTGATTTCTTCGCTTGCAATAGCGTCATCAACCAGCCACTCGCATTGGTCTGCAAACTCACTTTGGTTGACGATTTTGACGCTTGGTTTCTCGTTTGGATTTTCTTGAAACTCCCATTCAAATGCCGCTTCAGGAGTTGGATTAATAACGATTAGGTTTTCGATCGTTTTCGTTCTGATTTGACCATCTTCTTTTCCCGTTACAGAAAGCGTAATATCATATACCCCTTGGTTCAAGTAAGTATGAACAGGATTTGCTTCATTAGAGAAATTACCATCTCCAAAGTTCCAAAGGTAGTTGCCCTCATTACCGTCGGTAAACAAGTTGAATTCAACAGCAGACCCTTCGCAAGCAGAGCGCACGCTGGGCATGAAAGCTAATCCTTCGTCCTTCATCGACAACAAGGCGGTTTCAATAGGATCTTCTTTCTCAAGGTTAATTTCAGCCGCTACAGTCTCTTTCGCTGGTGCATTGTTAGCGATTGCTGAGCGTGAATTACCGGGTAACTTTGCTTCGGTAGATGCTTCTAATTCTTGAACATCAGCCATAGCCTCTTGATGGCTATACTGACTTTTGTGCAAGGCAACCAATTCCTTTTTCGCCTCAACTACTTGGAAATAATTTGCATCAATTTCTTTTCGAGAATGACTTGAAAGCGCACCTGCACTAGCTGAAGCATCACTTGTGTAATACCAAACCGCGGCACCACCTAACATAACCGCAACGAAGGCTGCGGCAGCAACCATGTTTGCAAGATTACTTGAGATCTTACTCGGCAACTGCTTTTCGAGATTTTTCCATGCATCTGGATTATAATCCACACGCATTTCGTTAACGCTCTGCTTTACCTTATTTTCGAATGTACTTAAATGTTTTGCCATTAAGCTCAGTGTGTTCCGTTTCTAAGAATTTTGGCCAGATTACGTTTCGCTTTCGCCAAATTCGATTTCGAGGTCCCTACACTAATGTCGAGCTTATCGGCAATCTCCTTGTGCGTCAGGTTCTCAAACACATAAAGGTTAAAGATGGTCCTGTACGCCGGTGAAAGTTCATGCATTGCTGCTAGTACTTGGTCTGGTTTAAATTCAACTTCCTCTTCTCCCAAGTCTTCTTCAATCAATTCGGCAAAATCCTCCAATGATTGATCTTCTTGAAGTAAGATAAAATCGTTTTTTCGTTTTCTCAGTTGGTCAATTGCTGTATTGGCAATTATCCGCCTAATCCAACCTTCAAATGAGCCTTCATAGTTGTATGCCTCTAACTTGGCAAACACCTTCAAAAAACCATCCTGCAAAATATCCGCCGCCTCGTCCGCGTTCTTAGTATACCTCATTGAAACTATCATCATCTTGCTGTAATAGCGTTTGAAGAGTTCCTCTTGAGATTTCCTTTTCCCACGAACGCATCCATTGATTAGATCTCTCAAATCCGACTCTGGCATGCGAACACTTGTTTTAATAGACGCACCTTCTTATGAAGGGTTGCCCGTTATTCTGACGAATTAAGTGATTTTTTTTGAATGAGCTACAAACAAGAACTCAAAGAGCTGATTTTCAACACTAAGCTACTTCTCTCATGAGCGTATGTTGAAGAAAACTGTCGATATCGTTTTTCGAAACAAAGTCTTTCACACAAGAATGTGATAAAGCGCGCTCTTTGTCTTCTACTCGAAGTGACGAACTAAGCATGAATATTTTACAATTGGGATTCTTCAAGGTATACTCTTTCTCGAAGTACTCAATGAAATCAAAACCGTTCATTACGGGCATGTTGACATCCACATAGATAACGTCTGGACAACTATCTAGCTTCGCCAAAATTCCCAAAGCATCTTCCACCGAGTCTGCCTCATAAACCTGAATATTAGGGTCTGCAAGCTTAATAAACTCGTTCATGATAAAGTTACAACTCGGGTTGTCATCGATCAATAGTACACTTTTGACGAATTCCATGGTTTTAGCTAATAGGTGGACCTAAAGTAAGGCTTATGTGTCCGCTCATTTGTCAGTTAAATAACTTAAGCCAATGTAGGAATTAACCGATAAGCATTTTTGGGTCTCGCTATTTAAAACATCTTAAGTGATGGCAAAAAAAACAAATCTTAACAGAAGAAATCTGAGCCTAACAAGAAGTGATAAGCGATGGTTCGAAGATTTGAAAAGAAGTATCTTTGCGCCATGAAAAGAGTCGTGGTTGGTTTGTCTGGAGGAGTCGATTCCTCCGTAGCAGCGTACCTATTAAAAGAGCAAGGTTATGAAGTGATCGCCATATTCATGAGGAATTGGCATGATGACTCTGTGATTATCGATGATGAGTGCCCATGGATTGATGATTCCAACGATGCCATTATGGTGGCTGAACATTTAGGCATTCCCTTTCAAGTGATGGACTTAAGCATCGATTACAAGGAGCGCATTGTTGATTACATGTTCAAGGAATATCAAGAAGGCAGGACACCTAACCCTGATGTACTTTGTAACCGTGAGATTAAATTCGACCTTTTCCTAAAGGCTGCAATGGACTTGCGTGCCGATTTTGTGGCAACGGGGCACTATTGCAGAAAAAGAGAATTCACAGATAAGAACGGAAAGGTACATTATGAACTGCTGGCCGGAGCAGATAACAATAAGGACCAGAGCTATTTTTTGTGTCAGCTCAACCAAGAACAACTTTCAAAAGCCTTGTTTCCCATTGGCGAGCTGAGCAAACCAGAAGTGAGAAAAATCGCCGCAGAAGCCGGTTTTGTTACAGCTGAGAAAAAAGACAGTCAAGGCCTCTGCTTTATTGGAAAAGTGAAGTTGCCCACCTTTCTCCAACAACAATTAAAGCCAAAAACAGGCGCAATTCATATTGTTGGTGATGAAGACCTATCGACTATTGTTCAAGAAAACCCCTATCGCGAAGCTGATTTTTCACTCATCGATTCGCAAGAGATTGGAACACATCAAGGTGCTCATTATTTCACCGTCGGTCAGCGCAGAGGACTTCATGTTGGAGGCAGGAAACAACCCGTTTTTGTTATTGGTACCGATGTGGAAACGAACATCATTTATGTGGGTGAAGGAGAAGATCATTGGGCATTGAACCGAAGCAAATTAATGGTAGCTCCTCACGAAATTCATTGGATCGACCCAATTAACGAACTCCAAGTGGGGGAATCAAAAACCTATTTCGCGAGAATCCGCTACAGACAAAGTTTATCAAAGGCCCTGCTCACTCGAACAGAAGACGGACTCTTATTTGACTTCGAAGAAGAGCAGAAAGGTGTAGCTGCCGGACAGTTTGTGGCCTGGTATGAAAACGAAAGCTTGATTGGCAGCGGAGTTATCATGGCCTGATAAAAAAATATTCTATCTTCATGCAACTTTCTGGAACTCAAGCATGTCTTTTTTCCAGAACAACAACTAAACCCTATTGTCGCATGAAGAACTTACTACTTTTCGGGGCCTTTCTCGCCTTGTTTTCCCTAACTAATTTAAAAAGCACTGCTCAAGAAATTAATTGTGAAGGCACAGAAGTGCTCCTCGTTGTAGGAACAGATTCTTGGGCTTCTGAAATTTATTTTGACATTGTAGATGAAAACGGCGACACCCTTTTTGTAGGTGCAGCTTTTGACAACTTCACTGCTTACACTTTCAATCTTTGCTTACAAGACGGCTGCTATACACTCAATGCAGTGGATTATTTTGGTGACGGATGGAATGGTGGAGTTGTAAGCCTCTTAAACGATGATAACGGTGTTTTCCTGATTGCTGATTTACCGAGTGGATCTGCTCAAACCTACACCTTTGGGGTGAACAGCGAGGATTGCGCTGAGGTTCCAACAAGCGGTTGCACCGATCCAAACGCTGTGAATTTCAACCCAAATGCCATCGATGATGACGGTACTTGCTTCTACCCAACAATACCGGGTTGTACAGATGTTGAAGCTTTGAATTTCAATCCTGAAGCTACATTTGATGATGGCTCTTGTGAATACGAAATTGTAAATGAACCTTGTGATGCTAATAGCTTAACCTTCGTCATAGCAACCGAAAGCTGGGGAAATGAAATTTCTTGGAACATCACCAACGCCTTTGGCGACATCCTCTACGAAGGAGGCGATTATGAAAACGAAACAGGTTATAGTGAAGCGATTTGTCTTGAAGATGGATGTTACGACTTCAACATGTTTGATTCATTTGGCGATGGTTGGAATGGTGCAATTGCCAGCATCCTTAGTGATAACGAAGTACTCCTTGTAGGAGGTTTAAACACCGGAGAATTTGGAACAATTGCTTTTGGGGTGAATGAAGAAGGTTGCGCTCCAGCTGTTGTGCTTGGATGTACAAATCCTAATGCCACGAACTTCAACCCTGAAGCTACTTTTGATGATGGATCTTGTGTATTACCTCAAATCCCAGGATGCATTGATCCCAATGCCATCAATTATAATCCTCAAGCTACTATTAACGACGGATCATGTGAATATGAAACAACGGAGTGTGAAGGCACATTGGCCCAGCTTTATGTTTGTACCTTCTCTAATGGACAAAATGTTAGTCTTAACATTCTTGCTGAAGATTCAAGCTACGTTTACTCTGCCAATGGTTTACCAAACGGACTCATTACGGTGATTGACATTTGCTTGCCAGATAGCGGATGTGTTAATGTTCAAATGGCCAACAATGCTCAAGAAGGTGGCTGGTATGGTGGCTACTTCTGGATACAAGTTGATGGTGTCGAAATCATTAACGAAACCCTGAACGACGACTACATTTACGAAGAAGTTGAATTCTCTCTGGACGGCTCATGTGGCGGTAATTCCGCTGCAGGATGCATGGATCCAAATGCTTACAACTACAACGAAATTGCCATTGAAGACGATGGCTCTTGCATCTATTCTTGTAACGAAGACCCAACGCTCATCACTTACTGTTATGAAAATAACCTCAATTACGTTTGGACGATCAGCGAAACTTCACCTGGTGAAGGAGCAAGTATCGCCTTCTTAAGCGGATACATTGAAGAAGGTTGGGATTGGTTGTACATCTACGACGGTGCCGATACTTCTAGTCCTTTGATCGATATTATTGATGGCGACATTAGTGGAATGAGTTATCAAGGAAGCGGCTCAAGCATCTCAGTAGAATTTGTTATTGACGGTATTTTCGATTGTCAAAACAGCGATTACGACCCGGTAGTAATGGCCGTTCTTTGCGGATCTTTCGAAGGTTGCGGCGACCCTGAAGCATCAAACTATGTGCCTGGTGGAACAAACAATGAAGCATGTGAATATGACGTTTATGGATGTACTGACGCAACTGCATTGAACTACAACCCAGAAGCCAACGAAGACGACGACTCTTGTGAATATGCTGAATGTGAGGGCACTGAAGCAACATTATACATCTGCACATTTGGTAATGGTGAAAATGTTGCGCTAAACCTTTATTCGGGGAACGATAGTACACTTGTGTTTGCCTCTCCTGTACTGGGGAATGGGGCGATCATGTACTTCGATATTTGCCTTCCTGCCGACTGTATTACTGCTGAAATGATAAATACCGCTGGCGATCTGGGCTGGTACGGTGGCTACTTCTGGATTCAAGTTAATGGTGTGAACATCTATACCAACCAACTCGATCAAACTAGCAGTTATAGTGCAAGCAATTTCAATGCTGCAGGAGAAGATTGTGGGCCTGTTATTGGCTGCATGGATCAAGAGGCCATAAACTATAACCCTGAGGCAACTGAAGATGATGACTCCTGCTTTTATGGATGTGATGAGGAAGGAAGCCTTTTGAGCTATTGCTATGGTCAAAATGAGGACTTAAGCACTACTTTCTACCCTTCAAGTGAAGGAAGTCCTGTTTTCTTGCAATTCTTGAGTGGAGAACTTGAAAACAACTTCGACTACATCACGATTTATGATGGACCAGACAACAACTCACCAGTACTCCTGTCTACTGATGGAAATCTAGCTGGAATGTTGGTTTATTCAAGCGGTGGAGCATTAACTCTAGAAATCGATTCTGATGGATCAGTATCGTGCTTGAACTCAAATAATATCGACGAAATCCTTGTTTTGGTGTCTTGTGGAACTTCAGAAGGATGCACTGATCCAAATGCGAACAACTACAATCCATTCGCAACAACAGACAACGGCTCTTGCGATGAATTAGAAGCTGGTTGTACAGACCCAAGCGCTATCAACTACAATCCAAATGCACTTGTTGATGATGGCTCTTGTGATTACATCGACTTCATCTATGGTTGTACAGACATTACTGCTATCAACTATAATCCATTAGCGAATGAGGACGATGGTTCTTGTCAATACAACAACACCGACTATTGCGATTCTCTTGAATCCAATGCAGTGACTATCTTCATCTCAACACAACAATGGGGTCAAGAAATTTCGTGGACACTTACTGATCAAAACGACAGCACTATTGCCGTTGGTGGCAACTACAACAGCTTCAGCAACTATACTCAAAACCTTTGTCTCATCGACGGTTGCTATACGCTTAGCATGAACGATGCATGGGGCGATGGCTGGAATGGTGCTTACTACATGATTTATGGCAGCGATGGGCTGTATGCTGAAGGTACACTCCTCTACGGAGAAAGTGGAATGGACATGATTGGAATCAATAGCCAATGCGGTATCGCAGGATGTATGGATTCCGAGGCAATCAACTACAATCCTATGGCTACCATAGATGATGGAAATTGCGTTTACGGAAATCCAATTATTGGTGTTGATCTAGAAGACCTCTTCGGATTGGAGATTGAGCTGAATGCAGCACCTAACCCATTTGTTTCTCAATTGGTGATTAATGTTGGCAAGCTCGATATCGAAGAAGTTGCTGAAATGCGTGTCATCAATATGATGGGACAATTGATCCAACGCGAGCAGTTCATCCCCGGAACTGAACAAATGAACTTCTCATTAGAAGCAAGCGACTGGAGTGCAGGAAACTACTTTATCTCCATCACACAAGGCGATCAACAAGTTTCTAAAATGATTATTAAGCAATAAGCTGAAAACACTTTTCGACAAAAGGAAAGGCGGGTACTACGGTGCTCGCCTTTTTTAATTTAGGTATGACCAATAAGCATCTTGGGCTTTTTAAGGGCGGGTATTGATGCTGAAGCTTGGTTGTTATCTGTCAAACACCCAAACCCGCGAATCCCACATCTCGTATCACGAATCTCGTATCCCGCATCCCGAATCTCGAATCTCGTATCCCGTCTCAACGTCTTCTACCAGAATACTGCATCGCCTCTCCTTTGCCGATACTGTAACTGGCTCCAAAAGTGATGAACCTCCCGCGCTGACCAAAGTCGTACAAATAAAAGTTCTGTTGGTCAATCACACTTTCTCTAATCCGACTAGCGAAGATGTCGCGAATGGCGAAATTGGCAATGAGCTTTCCTTTCCAAAATTTCTTTCTTAAACCAAGATCTGCTGAGGCAAAACCACTTTGTACACCTTGAACATTTCGAACTCTCGATTGATAATCTCCGCTAATCTCTAAATCCATTTCGTGTTTTAATTTGAGTTTGGCGGTGATTCGCGACGACCACTGGTCTCCTCTAAACGAGAAATCTTGATCCTGGAAAAAGCCTCTTCTTTGGAACACCCCAATATTTACATCACCATTAAAAACCAATTTGCGTATGGGTGTGTACTTACCGTTCAACTCAAAGCCCGTTTTCCGGTTACTACCTATATTCATGGGCATGGTAATGTTCACGTTGTCTTCAAAAATCGACACGCGTTCATTCACGTTGGTGGTGTACAGGTGATAAATACTGGTGTTCAAGGAAACCTTTTCAAAAATCATGATTCCAGTGAGCTCGTATGAATCTGCAAACTCTGGCTGGAGTTCTGGGTTTCCTTGTCGGATATTGAAGTTGTTTCTGATGTTGAAGAAAGGGTTCAAATCCCAAAGTCGCGGTCTGAAAATTCTCCGAGAATAACCGGCTTGCACCGAAAACAATTTTGAAAACTTATATGAACTATGGAAAGATGGAAAGAGGTTGTTGTAGTTCTGATTGTTTCGCTCACCTGTATTTTCGAGAAAGGTTTTCAAATCGGTTTGCTCTGTACGTAAGCCCATTTTTACTCCCCACTTTTCGCGCTCATAAGCAGCCGTTCCATAAACCCCTAGCACCTTCTGATCAAACTGAAAGGTATTGGTGAAATCCAGGTTCGGCACAAAACCATCTGCTCCTTCATCAAATACAGCAAACTCATTACCCACATCATTCATGTCATACAAAGCCCCTGTCTCTAGAGTAATTTGCTTGGTGATGGGATTGGTGTAATCAATTTTGAAAGTATAATCGCGCTGAAAGAAGTTGGTCTCCGTTAACTGATCTGGTCGTTCAGCATCTCCAATAATCGACGTTTCAGAGAAAGTTGAAGACAAGTCTTTCCCAAAAAACCTACCCAAGGTGCTAAATAGAAGCACATGGTCTTTATTATTTTTAAACTCGCGCTTGTACTGCAAGTCATACTGGTATTTTGGATTGGTGGCTGATGTTTCCTCGTTCCTTCTCCAACTCTCTTGCACCACATCATCAACAATCAACAAAAAATCTGTTTCAGAGGGCTGCGACTCTACTTCATAGGCAAAACTACCGCTGAGCGTAATTACGTTGCGATCATTGATGTAATAATCAGCACCCAAGGTGGCATTATAAAAGAACTCATTTCTAAACTCCGTGCCCTCACTTCTGATTTCCGTTTGATCTATTCGGTTGAGGTTGCGGCTCTCATTGAAACGCGGAAGCGAACGGTAGCCCGCTCCTAATTGCGTGAAGAAATTGAATTTATCTGTGCGCTGATTTAAACTTAAACCAAAACTGTGGTTGTCTGGAATACCCGTATTAATTGAAATAGACCCGTTGGTTCCCTTTTTTACTTCTTTCTTCAAAACAATATTGATGATTCCGCCCGTTCCTTCTGCCTGATAGTTTGAACCCGGATTGGTAATCACTTCAACACTCTCTATTTGATCGGCACCAATACTTCCTAAAGCATTTGATCCTTCATCAGTCAAAACAGACGGTTTCCCATTGATTAAAATCTGAACTCCAGAATTTCCCCTCAAAGAAACTTGTCCCTCAATATTCACATTTACTGAAGGAACGTTATTCAATACCTCTAATGCACTGGCCCCAGAACTACTGATGTCCTTACCTACGTTGAATACGCGTTTGTCTAACTTAAATTCAACCACCGACTTCTCAGCCTCCACCTCTGCTTCATTGAGCATTTCGGTAGCTGGCTCTAGCAAAATTTGCCCCAAGCGAACTACTCCTTCTTCAACTAAAAAATTCTGAAAAACCTGTTCTTGATAGCCAATAAACAAAACGTGGAGTGTCGTGCTTAAAGAGTCTGAACTCAACTGAAACCTCCCCTCATCGTTCGTTGTGGTTCCTTCCAGCGTTAGCCCAGTGTTCAGCGACTTTAATACAACCGTAGCGTAAGGAATGGGCTCATTACTGGCTTTGTCTTTCACCACCCCTCGAAAAGAAACCTCACCGCTTTGAGCAAAACCAAAACCACAAAGAAATGCGAAGAAAGTAATTAGGGAAATGCGCTGCATGTGCTGAATTGATCTCATCATGCAAAATTAAACAATTGCCTCACCTTAAAGTTGACTTTTGGAACTTTATAAACGCCCCAAAAACTTGAATTTCACCAAATCATTGGAGACTTATCGCTTGAAAACTTCAATCTCCTTCTTCACCTTTACCAAATCGGTGAACTTCCCGTTGTAGCGCGTTGCTTTCACCAAGTGATTATCAATCCAATGATAATTACCGCCTCTTGGTTTGCCCATCAATAATCCGTGATACAAGAAACCGTGTTTTTCCAACCAAGCCTCTGTAACGGCTCTGTGTTCTTCCGTTCTACTTGTGAAGAAAGTAATGATATGTCCTTCTTCATACCACTTATTTAAAGTCTCCAAAGCATCTTCAAAAGGAACACAAGTGGCCATGCGCTCGGGCTGCTCATTAGGAACATCTTCAGTAATGGTACCATCGATATCAATGAGGTAGTTCTTTACGTCTTCAGGCAAAATGGGCGAGGCTTCTAAACCATTCTGATCCTTGATGGATTTGAGTTCTTTCATGAGCTAATTTTGAGTAAAGGTAAGAAGATTATTCAAGCACAACAGGCTTAGTGTCTAAATAACACTTTATTCTGGTTTTAAACGTAAACCACACTCAATCCGGGTTCCAAAACAGGGAGTTTTGAGCTTAACTTTTGCTTTAATTCTCCTCCAGCAAGTTCATTTAAAGCAAAAAAACTCTGCTGCCTTTCTTGAAACACACCTTCGGGAAAAACCATTGAAAACAAGCCTTCAATTTGGCGAATACTCACCTCCTCTTGTTGCTTTATCGCTTTTCGAAATCGTTTTTCTAATCCTTCAAGTTCTTTCTTTTGACGTTGGAGAGCAGCCCTAACAGTGGCATCCAATTGCGGATCAATGCTCAAGGCTTTTTGAATAATACCTTCATACACCTGCTCGAGTTCGCGAGCTGCATCAACAAGACTTACCTCCCCTTTTTGATCGCTCCACTCCGCAATCAATCGCTCCTGGTCGCTGAAAAGATCCTCTAGTTCTAATGAGAGTTTCTCCAATTTTTGCTGAACATTGGACTGAAGAACGAGCACATTATTTCTCAAAATAAGATTAGGAAATGGGGTGCTAAAAGCCTCGAACATGGATTTTAACTGCATCCAATATGCGAGTTCGCCTGGTCCACCGATATAAGCCAAGTTGGGTAAAATGTACTCTTGGTAAAGCGGACGAAGTACGACGTTCGGACTAAATCTCTCGGGATGCTGTTTGAGCTCTTCTAAGATTTCCTCCTTGGTCCATGAGCGCTCTCCTTCAAACTCTACAAATCTGCCCTCAGGGTTTATCTCAATTCTCCTTCTGCTTTTCTCACCAAGATAAAAGAGGTTGATCTCACGAGGATTGATTTGATCTTTATAATTGAGGTCTTTTATTTTCTGGGTGATGCTATTCACCACTGGATAAGACACTTGCTCCATCAATTCACGCTCCATTATTGGGGCGAAGCAAGGCTTTAAATCGCGATCATTACCATCTAAAATCAACAACTCATCGGAAGCGAAGATGTCGTTCACCATTTTGAAATGAAAGTCTGCCAAAGAGTTACTTCCAGACTTCCAATCGTGAAATTGTTGCCTCATTACATGGCCTTCATCCCACTTCAAAACTTCACAAAGCGCTTCAAAAAGAACATCAATCCCAGCTAAGTCCATATCTCCAACTGCCCCTTCCGAAGGTCTGTCCCAATTGATTTTACTACGAAAAGCAGTAGTGTGCTTAATCTCGTCCCAATCGTGATCTTCACTGGCCATCCAATAAATTGGAATCACTTTTAAATTGTGCTCCTCCTCGAGGTGTTGCGCCAATTTAATGCTTGAAATGATCTTGTAGAAGAAGAAAGCCGGACCGGTAAAAAGGTTGAGTTGATGCCCCGTAGTTACAGTAAACACATCATCCTTGCGAAGCAGTTCAATGGTTTTTTTTCTGAATGAACTCAGCCGATTGTTGGATTCATACCTTTTGATCAAAGCATCAATCAAAACATCTCTACGGTCTTGTGGAAACATGCGATCTTGAGCCAAAGCACGCCAATCAAAGGCGTTGGGCAGTTGATTAACAAAGCTACCCAGTTCAGGTTTAGCGTCTATGTAATCTTGAATAAGCTCTGGTATTAAGCCCAAATTGCGATGCTCCAAGTGTTTCATTTCCATGAAGCGAAATTAGGGAGAAGACTTGAATTGCCCGATTTATTTAATCAGATTAACAGTGCCCGTGAAAGTGGTCAATTTATCCTGATCTTGGAGATCATTGTTGATATAGCTGATTTCCCAGACGTACATATCAATATTGGCTTCTTTTCCTTCATTGCATTTACCGTTCCAACCTCGATTGATATCATCGGTTTCAAACACAAGTTGTCCCCATTTATTGAAAACACGAAGCGTGAATTGATCGATTTCAGAACTAATTGGTAGGAAAACATCGTTGTCTCCATCACCATTAGGCGTAAAGGCATTAGGAATAAAAAAGTGATCGGGATCAATGTATTCAAGTGTTTCAGGTGTTTTTTCTTCACTCTTAGGGTCGCTGTCAGAAACAAAACCTTCGACCAACTCTTGAATTTCAAATTGGTCCACAAAGTAATAGGCCAAAGCTGCATTTGAACCTTCCATGTTCACGATGCTTTTATCTGAATCATCACCAAATAAGCCAAGCGTAAAATGCGTGAAGTTATCTGTAGCGGTAAAAGCAAAGGAAATTGAGGTCCAATTTCTATCGTAAATCACGTTTTGTTTCACGAAGTCGGGAACCGCATTGATTGGCGAGGTTCCAATTTGAATTGGTTCTGAAGTTGAGAAACACACACCCAAATCACTACAAGCTAGTCCGGCAGAAGAAGCTGCTGTTCGTTCACCATTCGTAATGTAAAAACTCAATTGGTACTTTTTCCCAAGTTCAAGGGGAGTTGCCAATTCGTTAACGATGTATTCTCTATAATTTGTTCCCTTCACCCCACTAGCAACAAAGCCCATAATGGCGTTTCCTTCATGAGGAGAAACCATGGCCAGTGGTGTTTCTGGTAAGTCTCCGCCTAAGCTTCCATTCAAATGGTAGTAATCTGGACTAGCGTCAATAGAACTTGCGTTCGACCAAGCCTCTACCAAAGACCATTCACCTGTGCTGCTCGGCAAGCCTGTATTCAATTCAAAACCTCCATTAGCCACTTGTGAAAAGCAAGAAGAACTAAAGAGTACTGCAATGAAAATCAATGATATGCGGGCTTGTACGCTCATAAGAGTAAAAATAACAATTCTGGGATGATTTACAAGGGATTTCTGCATGAAAATGCATTTTAAAGTGCCCCTGAATTTCAAAGAAAACCAGTCTTTTAAAAAGCAGACAAAATAAGAAGGGGACACCGTTGTGTCCCCTTCTACCTTAACCAAAACAACTAATTAAAATTCTTAAATCGGTTCCTTGCAGGGATCCTTATGAAAGAATTCAACTAAACTCTCAATAATAAGACGCTTAAAAGGGGGGAATTGTTGTGTACTCGGCTTATAAAAATATGTTAAAGCCAAATTGAATGCGGGAAGACCAAGTGGTCCATGTGAAATTTTGAGCACTTGAATCAACAAGCAAGCTTGGGGTTTCCCCCACGTACCGGATGCTATAAGCAAAGCTGTCATTAGAATTCCTCCGAACTGCTCCAAACTGGACTTGGCCGTTCACCCAATTGTTTTTAGTAATGTAGGTCTCGGCTTCAATAAACGCAGTTGTTTTCGGTTCATCTAGAAACAAAACAGAAGGTTGTTCAAGGGCGACTTGCCGACCATAAACCACAGCCAGGCCGATATCCCAGGTCCATTTAGCTTTTCTATTGTAGTAAGGCTTTTGGTACCTCACTCCTAGGGGAACGTGAACGGAGCTCAACACTAAATCGTTCCGGTTTATGGCTAAATCGATGGTGTCGTTTTCAAGCACCGTAATACCGCCAATCTCATACCGAAGTTCTAGTATTTGGCTGAGTTCGTTCTCTCCAAAGCTTTGAAAAAAGGCTAGGCTATCATCCAGCCCTTGATCATCAAAAATTCGATTCTGATAGTTTGCTCTATTGAAGTGAATTCCAGTAAAAAGCCACCAGTCTGGTTTTATTTCAAGTTCAAACCGACTTCCAAAGCCCAGAACTGCTCCCGATCTTGTGGCATTTCCCGTGAGTTCATTCACGCTTTTCGAATTCGGCTTGTCTAGGCTCGATCTTGTGAGTCCGACTTCTGGAAAGAAACCGAGAATTTTCTCCTGCTTTTCCCACCACGATGTTTTGTTTGGTTCTTCTTCTTGACCAAGCGTATCCACCTCAACAATCCGCTGAACAATGAGTGTTGTTTGATCGATGATAATGGTATCAGCAAGGGCCTTTACACTCGAAGGAGCGAAAAAACAAAGGAGCAAAGCACATACTACTGCTTTGCTCCGAATATGATTTATAAAGGTCTTTTTCATTCGCGATGGTTGCTAAAAATAAACCAATCTCGCTGAATAGTCTTTGTTACTTTACTTTTTGTTTCGATTTCAAGGTAATTCCCGTTTCCTTCGCTCCTGTTTTCGCTTGGTCTAAAATACCTTGAGCATTGTCAACACTTGGCACTTCTGTTTTTTCTGCGCTTGAAGCAGCTAGTTCTTCAATGGCATTTGCAAAATTCAAGTTCTGATCTCTTTGAAGGTCTTTTTCGAGAATCACCTCATGTCTTACCTGAACTTGAGCCAAATTAATTGCTAAAGTACGAGCGTTTTTCTTGCTGTTGTTCGCAGATGAGGCATTGGACTTTGATTGATTTACAAGACCACGCTGATGTGAATTCAATTGAGAAGCAAGCTTCTGAATTTTCAAACTCGAATCATCATCGTCCAGATTTTCCTCCTCATTTAAACTCAAATGTTCTTGCGTCTTTTCCATCGCTGCTAAAGACAAATCTTTCTCTTTTGGGGTAAATGAAAGCGCTGAGCTTTCTCCTCCTTCGTTGGCAAAGAGACTGAAAGCTAGTCCTACTGCAATAAGGGCAGAAAGGGTATAAACGTTCAGGCTCGTCCACGAGAAGTACCAGAACCCACCTTTGTTCATTTTCCTATGAACGGCGGCAAGTGTTCCTGCTGGGGCTGGTGCTTCGTACTGGGCAAATGCCTCGCGGTACGTTTCAAACAATGGGTCTTCGTGACGTTTCATTCTCACAAGTTTATCTTACTCAACTTTTGCAACTCGCGCTGCAAATATTTCTTTGCTCTTGAGAGTTGCGACTTCGATGTGTTGATATCGATGTTGAGCTCTTCAGCAATTTCTTTGTGCTTATATCCTTCAATCACATACATGTTGAAGACAATTCTGTACCCATCTGGCAAATTATTGATGGTGCTCATCAACTCTTCTTTGGTATACTCATCAACTCCAAAAGGAGCGTCGGTAGTGCGGGCTTGAGGCACATCCTCAATGTCGTGATGATAAGCGTGCTTTAAGTTTATCCGATAGTGTGTAATCGCTGTATTAACCATAATCCTGCGAATCCAACCTTCGAAAGAATTGTTGATGGTATAGCTGTCGATGTTCTTATAAATCTTCACCCAACCTTCCTGCAGCACGTCCTCTGCATCAAATCCGTTCTTCGTATACCTCAAGGCCACTCCATAGAGCATGTTTCCATACTTTTTATACAGGGCATCCTGGTGTTTCCTGCTTTGCTTTTTACAGCCTTCTATGAGTTCCTCCAGTGTGTACATTTGGTATAATCGAATATAAGACTAAGCAGCGTGAAAAAAGGTTGCATTTAAATGACATACTAGTGCTTCATCATCACAAAAAGTAAGAAATGGCCAGCATGAATAGCGACAAAATTGCTTTGTTCTGTGGGGAATTGGATGTGAAAACGGAAAGAATAAAATGCTACAAGAAATCTTCCTTACTCATGTTCAACCACTCAAGGGTGGAGTTACAAAAGATGTCTTCCACCGTGCTTTCTGGCAAGTTCATCTCAGTAATGAAGTGACCGATTTCAAGGTCGCCAAGAGGAAATGGGTAATCTGAACCTAGACATACTTTTTTCGAACCTTGCATTTCCAATACGTACTCTAACATTCTGGCGTCGTGCGTAATGCAGTCGGTCCAAAATTTCCCAAGATAATCTCTCGGGTTGATTGGGTTATCGATAGCGACGAGATCTGGACGGCAATTAAAACCGTGTTCTACTCTCCCGATGGTGGCCAAAAACGAGCCACTCGCATGTGAGAAGTTGAACCTTACTTTCGGGTATTTTTCAAGAATTCCTCCAAAGATCAAAGAACAGATTGCTCTTGAAGTTTCAGCGGGCATTCCTACCAACCACGGTAGCCAATACTTTTCCATCTGTGATTTCCCCATCATGTTCCAAGGGTGAATCATGATGGCCAAGTCCAAACGTTCGCAGGCTTCCCAAATGGGATAAAACTGGGGTTCATTTAGGTTTTTGTCGTTGATGTTAGACCCAATTTGAATCCCCTTTAAACCTAAGGTCTTCATGCGCTCCAACTCCTTCACTGCGAGTTCAGCATCCTGCATTGGAACGGTTCCAAGGCCCACGTAATTCTTTGGGTATTTGTTGCAAATTTCTGCGATGTGATCATTCAGGAACATGGAAACCTCCAAACAATCCAAAGGCTTCGCGTCGTACGAGAACATCACAGGAATGGTGCAAATTACTTGTACTTGGGTATCAAACTTTTGGTAATCGCTAATGCGCAGTTCAGGATCCCAGCAGTTTTGCTCAATTTCTCGGAAAAACCTTCCCCCTTGCATCATTCGTGCAAACCCCGGTCTATGGTGCTCTAAATGAATAAAGTTTCCATATCCAAATTGCTCTGTCCATCTTGGAAGCTTCTCTGGAATGATGTGGGTGTGCATGTCGATTTTTAGCATGGGAATGGGCTTTGTGGCGAAAATAAGAAATGTGAGCGAGCTATTTTTTCTGAACGCGTTTGAGATCTAACATGTTTACAGGATTTGTTGGGAAATCAAGCACATCTTTGGACACAAAGTGCGATACTTGGTCGTAAAACAAAGGAATCACGGGAGAACTGCTCATCACCAAACTGTCTAATTTGCGGTAAGCCCTCTCGCGCTCTTGCAAAGGCATGAGCGATGAAGCCTCAAACAAGGAGTCAAATTCTAGGCTTTTGAAATGCGTGTAATTTGGTCCGTCTGGACAAAAGTTCTTGCTGTGAAACAAGCCCAAGAAATTCTCGGCATCGGGATAATCTGCGAGCCATGATTTTCTGAACATCATCAATTGTGACTTGGCTACTTTTTCTCGATGAGCTGATCCCGCCAAGACGTCAATCTCGACGTTTAAACCAATTTTCTGCCAAGCGTGTTGAAGGTATTCGCACAGATCAACATAGTCTGATGTGCTTGAGATTGTTATTGGGGGTATTCCTTCTCCCTCAGGATAATTGGCTTCACGAAGCAAATCTTTTGCCTTTTGAAGATCGTAGTTCACGCCATAATTGGCAGATTCCACGTAACCGGGCAGTCCTTTCGGAATAAAACCATGCCCCGCTTCCACCACGGCATTGTTTCTCAGATACCTCACCATGAGCTCACGATCGAAGGAATAGTTCAAAGCTTGCCTTACTAGAGGATTCAACAAGGGGTGCCCTTGCATTTCTGGAGCTGTTTCATCAACTAGAATACCGATATAGTCTGTTTTCAAAAAAGGCGTGCGCTGAAAATTCAATCGCTCATGAAATTCTTTATTCAGTTCACCATTTGGGGTGAGTAACTCGTCTTTGTAGGCTGGATGAATTCCCGACATAAAATCGTACTCTCCCTTCACCAAGCCCATAAACTCAGCACTCATGTCGCGCACAAACTCAATTTTAATGGCATCGAGGTAAGGAAGTGCTTCGTTGTTTTCATCTCTTTGCCAAAAGGAGGTGTTTTTATGAAAAACCAAGGCTACGTTTTCGAGCCAGAAGGCGAGTTTAAACGGACCGCATCCAACGGCCTTCGAACGAAAATCAGCTCCTGTGGCTTCCACCACTTCTTGAGGCACAACATTACAGTACTGCATGCTGAGCATTGATAAAAACGGAGCAAAAGGGGCCTTTAGGTGAATGTTAAAAGTACTGTCATTCACCACTTCAAAACCACCTTTGTATTCGAAATCAACTTGATTAAAAATCCACTTCCCGGGAGATGCTCTTTTCTCATCAACAATACGCAAAAAGCTGTATTTGAAATCGCTTGCGGTAACTTTTCGGGTTGAATCTGGAGTTCCAAAATGAATGGAAGGGTGAAAATACACCTCGCTTCGAAGTTGAAAACTGTAATGTTTACCTGTGCTGTCGATGGTCCACGATTTGGCAATCAGTGGTTGTACTTCGAGCTCGTCGTTCAACTCCACCAAACCGTCGAAAAGTTGATTCACGGCCCACATGTTTTCGAGGTTTCGGGCAAAAGCGGGGTCTAAACTGCTTATCCCGTTGCTTTCGTTGTAGTGAAATACCTTTTTTTCCTCTTCTGAGGCCACAGTACCACAAGCAAAAAAGGCCATCATAAGGACAGCCAATAAGGTATAAGTGGGTACTTTATGTTGAATCGAATGAAACGCTTTACCTGCCTTTTGGGATTTCATCCGCTAAAAATAGACAAGCTAAATTGGATTAAAACCTTTGCCTTGAAAAAATGCTGAGGCTTTTTATTTCTAAGAGATGCTTATTTTGATTCCATAACACCACGAAGCTCTTCGGTACGTGCCGGATTGTAGTATTTATCGGGTCTTTTAGCGCCATTTTCAGCAAAGCGCTGCCATGTTCCAATTTTAATACCTAGGTCGTATAAACCTTTTGATTCGATGCTTCCATTGGGGTAAAAGAAAACGAATTCGCCATGTTCCACGAGCTTTCCTTTAGAAAACATGTAGTTTCCGGTGAATCGCAGTCGTTTTTCGAGATCAAAAACTTCGGCCACAAAAAGCGTATCGTTCACGCGAACTAATCTTCGATGATATCTGGCTTGATCTGGACTGGCTTTCTCCAATTTTGAATCGAGGCAATCTTGAGCTTGAACTCCCATTCCAAGAGAGAAAAAGAGTGCAGTTAAAACAAAAATGGTCAGCTTCGGGTTTTTCATATTGAAGTTCTTATACCTCATCACTTACGTACCTTTCTCAATAAGGTTTCTTTTTGTTAAAAGATTGCCTTTAGGAAGCTGCTCTTTATACCTTTGCCGCATGATTCGCCCCTCGATTTTGTTCATTTTTATTCTCCTGTCGAGCGCCCTTTTTGGGGGTGATTTGGCGAGTGGGAAATTCACACTTAGTGGTGAAATCAGAGATAAAATGGATGGTGAGACGATTGTTGGAGCGAACATCTACGTGCAAGAATTGCAAAAAGGTGTTTCTAGTAATGCCTTTGGTTTCTATTCGCTCACACTACCAGAAGGAAATTATACCATTGAGTACAGCTTCATCGGTTATCAGAAGATTGTCAAGAAAGTAGCACTCACTGAAGATTTAAAAATCAGCGTTCAATTAGAGCTGAGCGTCATTATGGGTCCGGAAGTTGAAGTCGTAGGCGAACGAAGCGACCACACCGAAAGCACTGATATTGGACGGGTTGAATTGGAGGTTGACGCCATTAAGAAGTTACCTGCTTTCATGGGCGAAGTGGACATTTTGAAAACGATTCAATTTCTTCCAGGAATTCAAAGTGCGTCTGAGGGAAATTCTGGCTTCTACGTGCGTGGAGGAGGTCCAGACCAAAACCTGATACTGCTCGACAATGCCACCGTTTACAATGCTTCCCACCTCTTCGGTTTTTTCTCTGTTTTCAACGCTGATGCGATTAAAAACATTGAGGTGATTAAGGGCGGAATGCCGGCACAATATGGCGGTCGTGTTGCCTCAGTTCTCGACATCACTCTAAAAGAAGGAAATAAAAAAGAATACACCTTCGAAGGTGGAATAGGCCTCATCAGCTCTCGCTTCACGGCTCAAGGACCGATTAAAAAAGACACCTCTTCATTCATTGTTTCAGGAAGGAGAACATACATCGATCTATTAGTTCGTCCTTTCATTTCGGAAGAAAGCAATTTCAGTGGTTCGGGCTACTACTTTTACGACCTGAACATGAAATTGAGTCACCGTTTTTCAGACAAAGACCAGGTTTATTTGAGTGGTTATTTTGGTCAGGACGTGTTCGGTTTCCGGAGTCAAACAGCCGGTTTTGAAACAGCTATTCCTTGGGGTAATGCCATTGCTTCTTTGAAGTGGAATCACTTGTTCTCTGATAAGTTCTTCATGAGCACCATGGCTTCTTTTTCCGATTACAACTTTGCTTTTGAGGCGACCCAAGAGGATTTTAGTTTCAGTCTTCAAAGTGGTATCCGAGATTGGGGAGGAAAGGTGATGTTCAATTACTACCCTTCCATCAACCATGAAATAACGGGCGGAATTGACTACGTTTTTCACAAATTCACCCCAGGAACACTAACGGCCAACAGCGGTGAAACCAGTTTTGATTTGGGCGATGAAGAAATCAACTTCAGCCACGAAGGCGGTGTTTTTATTCAAGACGAATTTGAATTGGGTGAACGCTGGAAGTTCAATGCTGGATTGAGGTACGCTTACTTTGCACAAGTTGGTCCGTTTACCCGCTTCATCCCAAACCCTGGAAACGATAACCTCAGCAGCCCACTGCCCGATGAAATTGTAGAATATGGCAAGGGCGATGTGGTTCAAGTGTATGATGGTTGGGAACCGCGTTTTAATTTCCGTTACAAGTTGAATGGGAAATCGTCCATCAAAGGGGGCTACACGCACAATTACCAGTTCATCCACTTAGCGAGCCTCTCTCCTACTTCACTGCCTACAGATATTTGGTTGCCGAGTTCTGAGTTGATCAGACCGCAATTTGGCCAACAGGGTTCTATTGGGTATTTCACTGATTTGAAAGAGAACCAATACGAGGCTTCTGTAGAGGCCTACTACAAAACCATGGAGAACTTGGTGGAATACAAAGACGGTGTTGCTCCTGAAGACAATGTGGGAACGAATGTAGACAACAACCTCACCTTTGGGGATGGAACGTCTTATGGTTTGGAGTTCTTCTTAAAGAAGAAAACCGGTCGCTTGAACGGATGGGTAGGCTACACTTGGAGTAAAACCGACCGGGTATTTGAAGCCATCAATGATGGTAGGGCTTTTCCGGCAAAGTTTGACCGTAGGCACGATTTAAGTGTTGTTTTGAGCTACAACTTAAGTGAAAAATGGACCCTTGGTGCTGCTTTCGTTTATGCTACAGGAAATGCCATCACCCTTCCAGAGAGCATTTTCTTTGTTGAGAATAATGTGCTTTTCAATTATGGCGACCGGAACTCATTCAGAATGGCGCCTTATCATCGAGCCGACATCTCCGCCACCTATGTGCCTAGTCCGTACAAAAGTGTTACCGATGCCGCTACGGGAGAAGTTGTTCAAGAACTCCGCAAGCTGCAATCGAGTTGGAGTTTCTCGATTTACAATTTGTATAATAGGATGAACCCATATTTCATCTACTTTGGTACCGACGGAGGTTTAGCCTCTGGAAATTTGTCGCTACAAGCTTATCAAGTAAGTTTGTTCCCCATTTTGCCTTCGGTAACTTGGAACTTTAATTTTTAGCCTTGAAAGCACTCAAAAGTCTTAACGTATACCTGTGGAAGTACAAATGGAGCATCCTTCTTGGACTGTTCTTTATTGTGTTAACCAATCTTTTTGCCGTGTACACACCAAAATTGATTGGAGATGGGGTAGACATGCTGAAGGAAGCGAGAGACCTGATATACGAGCCCATGAATGAGGCAAAATCCGCTGCTCTTGAAGCAGGTGAGGAATTCGATCGGGATGCTTTTTTAGTTGGTAAAACCATCAAGATCCCCAAAAGTATTCAATGGCTTTCAGATTCGTTGGGATTGGATGTGAGTGTAGCTCAGAACATCAACAATTACGACACTTTAAGCGAAGCATTAATTTTCATGGCCTTTCTTTTGGCGATGATCTACATCGCGATTTACTTAATCAAAGGTGTTTTCCTTTTCTTCACCCGCCAAACCATCATTGTGATGTCTCGTTTGATTGAGTTTGATTTGAAAAATGCCATTTTCGATCAATATCAACGGCTGAGTTTGGGCTTTTACAAACGCAACAACACGGGCGACTTGATGAATCGAATCAGTGAAGACGTGAGCAAGGTGCGCATGTATCTTGGTCCGGCCGTCATGTACACCTTAAACTTGGGTGTTCTCATTGTTTTAGTCGTATATGAAATGGTGAGTATAGATCTTGAGCTTACGTTGTATTCGCTGCTTCCTTTGCCCTTTATGTCTATGGGCATCTATTATGTCAGTTCGATCATCAACAAGCGTTCAGACGCTGTTCAGTTTCAACAAAGCAAGCTAAGTACCATTGTTCAAGAAACGATGTCGGGAATTCGAGTCTTAAAGGCGTATCACCGAGAAGAATATAGCACCCAAAATTTTCAATCAGAATCTGATGGCTATAAAGTGAAAGTGCTCGATTTGGTGAAGATTGAAGCGCTTTTTATGCCGATCATCGTTTTGCTGGTGGGATTGAGTACGATTTTAACCATTTATATTGGCGGAATGAAGGTGATCAATGGTCAACTCGCTCTAGGTGCCATTTTTCAATTTGTGTTCTATGTTAACATGCTCACTTGGCCTTTTGCATCGGTTGGTTGGGTGACAAGTTTGGTTCAAAAAGCAGAAGCTTCGCAAGCCCGAATTAATGAGTTTCTGGATGAAGTTCCCGAGATTATGAATGAGGCTGATGCTCGCTCTGAAATAAGAGGTGAAATCACTTTTGATCGTGTGGGCTTCACTTATCCTGAGTCTGGCACAGCAGCACTGAAAGACGTTTCCTTTACCATTCGCCCGGGTGAAACATTAGCGATCATTGGTAGAACAGGAAGTGGTAAATCTACTTTAGCGAACTTAATATCTCGTCAGTTTGAAGCTACTTCTGGTCAAATCCTTGTTGATGGAAAGCTGATTCGAGAAGTGAATCTAAGCGACTTGCGCTCATCGATTGGAGCAGTGCCTCAGGAAGTCTTTTTGTTTAGCGAAAGCATTAAAAACAACATTGCTTTTGGTTTGGATGATGTTGATCAGCCAAGAATTGAAAAAGCCGCAAAAATGGCTGATGTGCATCAAAACATTGTTGATTTTCCTTTGGGTTACGACACCCTGCTTGGTGAACGCGGCATCAACTTGAGTGGTGGACAAAAGCAGCGTATTTCGATTGCTCGTGCGATCATCAAAGAACCCAAGATCCTCATTTTCGATGATTGCTTAAGTGCGGTTGACACGGCAACAGAAGAAGTAATTTTAAGCAATTTGAAAGTCATTATGAAGGACAAAACATCGGTAATTATTTCTCACCGAGTTTCATCCATCAAGCATGCAGACAAAATCATTGTCTTAGATCAAGGTCAGGTTATCGAGGCTGGAACACATGAGCAGCTTATCGATACAAAGGGGGCTTATTTCGAGCTTTACCAAAAACAACTTTTAGAAGAAGCAGAAGCTTAGTCGCAAGGAACTCCGAAAATTGTGAGGAAGAAGAGCACGTCTCCAGCATTCACAACATTGTCACCATTAACGTCTCCACTGCATCCCGTAAAGCAACCATAATCGCCAAGGATAACAAGTAAATCTGAGGCATTTCTTAGTCCATCGTTGTTGTAGTCGCCAGGACAGCAAACACCGAATATGCAAGAACCATCATCACAAGTTGCGCTCATGTCGTAATTACAAGCTGTGTCATCGGTACATCCGTTTGGAAGAATACAAGACGCATCATCGCAAAGCGCGTTAGCATCATAATTACAAGCCACCGGGTTAGTGCAGCCATCTGGCACTATGCAAGATCCGTCATCACAAGTGGCATTAGCGTCGAAATTACACGCAAGTGGATTTGTACAACCGTCTGGTAAGATGCAAGAACCATCGTCACAAAGCGCGTTGGCATCGTAGTTACAGGCGTTAATATCCGTACAACCGTCTGGCAGCACACAAGAACCGTCATCTGATGTTGCTGCCGGGTTGAAGTTACAAGCACTTGAATTTGTGCAGCCCAGAATTAGATCAGGTTCTGCACAGAAGGTATGTGTTGCGCTGAAACCAAAGTTTCCTCCAGAAACGATTAATGCCAGTGTATTTCCGTTGGCGTCGAGAAGTTCGTAACTCCCAACAACCCCGTTGAACTGTATTCCATCGCCATAACTATCGAAGATATCGAAGGTGTAACAGCCCTGATTAAGGCAAAATGTTTCTGTAAAAGCCGTTTGGGTTGAGGCATAAGGACCGCCAGAAGCCACAACTGCTCCCGCATCATCTGTTACCGTCCATGTGGTCTCTCCAGGATAGTTGTCTGTAAGTAACTCTAGTGTAAAGTCGTAACAAGGGAAAATGCAAGAGCCATCGTCAACAGTAGCATTTGCATCAAAATTTGAAGCTGTTGGATCTGTGCATCCCAAAACATCATTCACACAATCAAAAACAGTGAAGCTCAAAGCAGCTTTGTAAGTGAAATTAGCTCCTACTCCTTCGATTTCTAAATCAAATACTCCACCACTCTGAGGCAAGTTGCTCAAGGTTAAAGTATAATTACCAGGTCCTACGTTATTTGCTGAAAATGACGAAGTAGCTCCTGGTGGTAAACCTGTTACAGCGAGGTTAACCGGACCAACGAATCCGTTTTCAATGCTGATGTTAATGATGTAATCATCTTCGAAACAAACCAGACTTTCTGCTGCACTAGCACGAAGGAATTGTGGCTTTAGCAAGAATAATCCTTCTTCAATGTGGCTCACCGGCACAACGCCAGAAGCGAAATAAGGGTAACTACTCCAAGCCCCATTGAATTGTGATGAATTGCTCGCAGGGTATACATCAAAAAAGGCCACTTCGCTTAAGTTAGCATTGGCCACATCTTGAATATCTAGAATTCGCAAACCACCGCGGTAGTTTGATTGATAGCAAAGGTTTTTGTCGTTATATAAATTATGGTCGATAGCAGCAATTGCCGACTGATAAAAGCCCAATAGCACTGGCGCATTCAAATCTTGTACGTCCCAAATGAACGTTCTTGTATTGGTTCCGTTATTGCTTTCATCCAACTCGTCGTTTTGAAGAAAATAGCGATGATCGTCTGTTAGCCAGCCTTGGTGTGCGTAAGCAGAACCTGCATAGCCTGTAACGCTAATTGTTTGAGTATCTGTTGGGTCTTCAACATCAGCAATAGTTACTGCATCCTCGTTGCAATTGAAAGCAATTTGTCTTCCTTGGTATGTTGCATCAGGACCGTTGTAGGTCACCACTTGAGCATCGTGAGTATAACCATCAGTGGCATAGTCTCCCAAAATAACAGGGGCATTTGGATTGCTGATGTCAACGATGTGCAAACCTCCACTAAAGGTATTTGTTCCCACCGCATAAGCGATGGCCTCACTTTCGTTGATTACAATGTTGTGGGCGTTTCCAAAACCACCATAATGCGCCGTTTCAGAAAAATTTGTTGGAGGATTTGTAACTGAAAGCAACTGAGTAAGATCAAACACTTGCATTCCATGTCCGCCAGCCTCACTTACGATGTAAGCATGGTTTTGATACACCTTAATGTCTCTCCAAATGGAATTGAGCGTATGGGTTGGAAGATCGCCCAAATAAATGGGGTTTAAAGGGTCGCTGATTTCAATGAAAGCCGTACCGTTTAATTTTCCTAGGAGAACAAATTCTCTTCCTGAGTTACTGTCTGTCCAGCCCCAGATGTCGTTCATTTCATTTCCACCGCCCACAGCTTGAACGTTCATGTGTGCGAGTAAATCGACATTATTGCAAGGATATATTCCACCAGCTAGGCCGTTTTCGCAAAGTTGTTGTGCGAACAAAGAGGAACAGAAAAACAAGGCAAGGAGGATCGTGTAAAATTTGCTCATAATAAGTTTTGGTTAACGCGGCTTGAATTTACGAAAAAGTGCTCGATTAGCAATTAGTTTAAACCCTTTGCCCTTTTCTTTGTTCTTTTATACATGACAAACATGAAAGTAGCCATCAGCGGAGGAACGGGCTTGTTAGGACAGGCCATCACCAAAATTTTACTCGAACAAGGACATGAAGTTGTGATCTTAAGTAGAAGTAAAAAGAGCAGTTCAGATCAGCGATTGCGCTACGCTGTTTGGAATCCCGAAGCAGGTGAGTTAGACACCGAATCCATGAGCGCTGTTGATGGGATTATTAATCTTGCAGGAGCTCCAGTTGCCCAACGTTGGACTGCTTCGAACAAAAAAGCCATATTGAACAGTCGGATAGACAGCACCAAATGTCTCGTAGATTTTGTGTTGAACCAGCCCAATCAAGTGAAAAGCTTTGTTTCCGCTAGTGCCATAGGCATTTACCCCAGTAGCAAGGAACTCATGACCGTTAGTTCTAAAGCGGGGAAAGGTTTTTTGAGTGATGTTGTGGTTCAATGGGAAAAAGCCGCTGAACCCGTTTTTGATAAAGTTAAGGGCGGCATTATTAGAATAGGCATCGTATTGAGCGCTGAAGGTGGAGCACTAGAAAAGATGTTGCCCATTTTTAAAATGGGATTAGGCAGCGCTTTAGGAAGTGGGAAACAATGGCAAAGCTGGATTCATATTGATGATATCGCCCGCTTATTTGTGTTTGCGCTTCAAAACAACACCCTTCCGATTATGAATGGTGTTGCTCCTCACCCTGTTAATCAAAAAGCATTTTCAAAAGAATTAGCTAAAGCACTGAAGAAGCCATTTTGGGCACCGGCTGTTCCTGCCTTTGTCTTGAAAATGGTTTTGGGCGATATGGCCGAGGTGGTTTTGAACTCGCAGAAAGTATCGGCAAAATCAGCCGAAAATTCTGGTTTTGAATTCAAATACAAGGAAGTCGACCGAGCCTTGTCTTCCTTGTTTCAAAAATAATGCACTATTCAAAGCTCAGGTAGTCTACTTCAAAGTCGAAGTCTCCCGGACCTTTACCTTCATTGATGAAACCTAGTCGGATTATTTGTTCCAGTTCGTTTTTAGCGAGCTTGGTCCCCGTTTTTCGTCCAACAGACTGCCCTTGAAAATCGTTTAATGAAAACTTAAGTGTTTTCCACTCCCCTTCGGTACTTGGCAGTGCGTGGCGATAGTAGGTTTCATACCAAGCCCTCGACACTTCCATGGTAATAGCCATAGGGATTTCTGAAGAACGGTAGCGTATTTCTACACGCTTCTGGGCTGAGAGATTGAACGTGCTGAACGGACTTTTTAATGAAGAAAAGCCCCCGTTATTTTCCAAAGAAATGCTGCCTTTGAAGTGCATGGAATTGTTTTCGAAGTTCACTTTACCAAGCGATCTTCCGCCCATTACACCATCGTTAATAACAGCCCATGTATTGGTTTTTTCTGTACCGAAGTCAATTTTTGATTGCTCCTTGGTATTTCCCATTAGGGCGAGTAAAATCATCATTAAAATCATAAAATAATTGATTATGAAAAAGCCCCTTCCGCTTTAACGGAAAGGGCTTTTCGCATTCACACTCTGCTATTACTCAACGATAAACGTTCTTACCGCAACAGCATTTTCAGTTCTAAAAGAGAGGAAGTACATCCCTGATTCAAGTGAACTCACATCAATGGTGCGGCTTCCGAAGAAGTTGTCGCTCATGATGATTCTTCCGCTTGCATCTGTGATGAACATTCTAGCGTTTACTGGAAGGTCTCCTGCAATGGTCATTTGATCCGCTGCTGGGTTAGGATAGATGTTCAAATTAGCTGCGAATGCTGCATCTTCAACATTTGTTGGAGGCGTCAATACCGCATCAATTACGTGAACAACACCGTTTGAAGCTTGGATATCTGCAATTGTTACCGTTGCAACACCATTGATGCTTACAACACCACCGTCAATTGAAATAACCACTTCGTTTGGAGTAAACAGTGTTGGCAATGCGTCACCATCATTCAAATCGGCTGCAAAAGCAATGCTTCCAACTACGTGGTACAACAAGTAGTCTGTTAATGTACCTGCTGGATCAGCAAGAATCTCATTCAATACAGCTGTCTCAAGCGCAGCAAAAGCAGCATCAGTTGGTGCAAAAACAGTGAATGTTCCTTCACCAGACAAGGTTGCATCCAATTCAGCCAAGTCAATAGCTGTTTCCAATGTGTTGTGGATATCGCTGTTTGCAATGATATCGTAAACTGTTGGAGGAGTCAATACCGCGTCAATCACGTGAACAACACCGTTAGATGCAAGGATATCAGCAATTACAACTTCTGCTCCGTTGATCATTACTGTACCCATATCGATAGATACATTAACATCTGGACCTAACAAAGTAGCAATAGCATCACCATCATTAAGATCAGTAGAAAGTGCTGTCCCACCTACTACATGGTAGAGCAAGATATCAGCCAAAGCTCCTGTAGGATCTGCAAGAAGCGCATCCAAGACACCTGCTGGCAATGCTGCAAAAGCATCATCAGTTGGTGCAAATACTGTAAACGGACCGTCACCACTCAAAGTTCCTGCAAGTTCAGCGGCAATAACTGCTGCTTCCAAGGTCTCATGAACTGGGCTGTTAACTACGATGTCTACAACAGTTGGAGGTGTCAATACCGCGTCGATCACGTGAACAACACCGTTAGATGCAAGGATATCAGCAATTACAACTTCTGCTCCGTTAATCATTACTGTACCCATATCGATAGATACATTAACATCTGGACCTAACAAAGTAGCAATAGCATCACCATCATTAAGATCAGTAGAAAGTGCTGTTCCACCAACTACGTGGTAAAGCAAAATGTTTGCAAGGTCTCCTGTAGGATCTGCAAGAAGTGCATCTACTAGTCCAGCTGGCAATGCTGCAAAAGCATCATCAGTTGGTGCAAATACTGTAAACGGACCGTCACCACTCAAAGTACCTGCAAGCTCAGCGGCAATAACTGCTGCTTCCAAGGTTTCGTGAACTGGGCTATCTACTACGATATCCACCACAGTTGGGGGTGTCAATACCGCATCAATAACGTGAACAACACCATTTGAAGCAGTTAAGTTGGCAACTGATACATCAACACCGTTGATGTTCACCATCATCATGTTTACTCCTACATTGATATTTGGTCCTAATAATGTAGGCGCAGTATCACCATCATTCAAATCCGTTGAAAGGATAGATCCTGAAACCACATGGTAAAGAAGAATGTCTGTTAGGTCACCTGAAGGGTCAGCTAAGAGTGCATCCAAAGTTCCAGCAGGCAATGCATCAAAAGCTGCATCTGTTGGAGCAAATACTGTAAATGGTCCAGGTCCTGAAAGAGTTCCTGCTAAATCTGCTGCAATTACTGCTGCTTCTAAAGTGTTGTGATCATCACTGTTCACAACGATGTCGACAACTGTTTGTGCCGTAACTCCGATGGACATCACCATCAAAGTAAGAGTGTAAATTAATTTTTTCATGTGCGAAAATTTGGGTTTAATACTCAACAGAACACGATTCAAACTGTATTGTTTAAACTTTTCCTGATTTACTTAAACATATATTGGAATCACAGCAGCCGAGATTTGTCTCTAGATCACTCCTTATGCCTTTGGATAAAGAGAAACTGCGCAGGAAACACGGCTTGCAAATATTGTGATGCAAGGGTAGTTTTTTTTGCATCCCTTAACAGTTTTAAGCTGAGATAAACTGAAAACAAGATTGGCTTATGTTTTTTTTCCTTCTGATGAACATTTAAAGTTCATGCTGGTTATTGATAGTGTAGCGCGCAAGCGCTGCATGATCGTAAGGTGTTTTAATCATTTATTTGATTTTGGACAAACGGCCTGATTCGGGGGAATCAGGTCGTTCTTTTTTCCATTAATTTTGAACTTCGAAATGGACAAGATTGCAATTCATTGGCACCGCCGAGACCTCAGACTAGAAGATAATGCTGCTTTATTTAAAGCCCTGAGTTCGGGTTTACAGGTTTTACCTGTTTTTATTTTTGACAAGCATATATTAGATCGGCTAGAGCATCCTAAAGACCAAAGGTTATTGTTCATACATCAGGAACTTCAATCACTAAAAAAGAAATTAAACGCTTTGGGCAGTGATTTATGGGTTCATTATGGAACACCACAAAGCGCCTTTGAAGCCTTGCTAAAGCATTACTCCATTGCTAAGGTCTTCACCAACAGGGATTATGAACCTTATGCGAAAGAGAGAGATGCTGCCATGCACCAATTCTTTCAGGATAAGCAGATTGAATTCATTGGAGCAAAAGACCATGTCATTTTTGAAAAGTCTGAAGTAGTTAAAGACGACGGACTTCCTTACACCGTTTTCACCCCTTACAGTAAGAAGTGGAAAAGCCGTTTACACTCCTTTCCCATCGAAACTTACCCAAGCGAGAATCACCAGGATGCCTTTCTGAAATGTTCGAATTTTGATTTGCCTTCTTTAAAAAGTATGGGCTTTGAGGAGTTTGAAGAAGATTTCCCAGACAAAACTGTTGACAAAGCACTTTTGAGCAAATACAAAGATCAGCGAGATATTCCTGCTGTTCGAGGGACAAGCAGGTTAAGCGTTCACTTGCGATTTGGAACAGTGAGCATTCGATCTTTGGCACTTCAAGGAGCACAGCAGAGTGAGTCTTGGCTGAACGAGTTGATTTGGCGCGACTTCTACCAAATGATCATTCACCACTTCCCTGAGAGCGTTGACCACGAATTCAAATCGAAGTATGCTGGTATTCCTTGGCGAAACAACGAGACCGAATTTAAAGCTTGGTGCGAAGGAAAAACAGGTTATCCACTAGTCGACGCCGGAATGCGTGAATTAAATAGAACGGGTTTCATGCACAACCGAGTGCGCATGGTTGTTGCTAGTTTTCTCACCAAGCACTTGCTCATCGATTGGCGCTGGGGCGAGCGTTACTTTGCTGAAAAACTCATTGATTTCGAATTGGCCAGCAATGTTGGCGGTTGGCAATGGGCTTCGGGCACTGGTTGCGACGCTGCGCCTTACTTTAGGGTTTTCAACCCAGAATCTCAATTAAAGAAATTCGACCAAGACTATAAATACGTGAAGCGGTGGGTACCTGAATTCGGTTCTCCCTCCTACCCCAAACCAATAGTAGAGCACAAGATGGCCCGCCAACGCGCCTTGGATACTTACAAAAGTCATTTGTCTTAGCCCTTTCCTTAACTACCTTTGGGTATGAATGCATCGTTTAGAAACCTAAAGGTCTTAGAACTGGCCAGTGTACTTGCTGGTCCTTCTGTTGGAATGTTCTTGCGCGAATTGGGAGCCCAAGTCACTAAAATAGAAGCACCAAAAGGAGACGTCACCCGAACATGGAAGTCTTCTGACGAGTGGCCTGGAAAATCGGTTTCGGCTTATTACGCTTCTATTAATTTCGATAAAAAAGTTATTGTTCTAGACTTGAAAGATCCTCAGCAACGAGCACAATTAGATCCCTTAATTGCTGAAGCTGATATTCTCATTGAAAATTACAGGAGTGATAGTAGAGCACGATTAGGTCTTTCACCCGATCACATTTCTGCCCTAAATCCTTCCATCATACACGCTCATCTCGGTGGTTTTGAATCAAATGAAGACCGTGTTGCTTACGACGTTGTTGTACAAGCCGAAACGGGTTTTATGTCGATGAACGGCGAAGCACATGGTGGTCCGAACAAAATGCCCGTTGCACTCATGGACGTATTAGCTGCTCATCAATTGAAAGAAGGGATTCTCGCGGCCTTGTACCATCGGGCGCTTACAGGTGAAGGCGGCTATTTGTCGTGCAGCTTGGAGATGGCTGGAATTGTTTCTTTGGTGAACCAATCGGCCAACTACCTGAATCATGGAAAAATTGCCCAACGCATTGGTTCCTTGCACCCCAACATTGCTCCTTACGGCGAAACGTTTCCTTGTGCTGACGGAAAGGAGATTGTGCTTGCTATTGGCAGCCACACACAATTCAAGTCCCTTTGTTCTCTTCTGGGTGAAGCCGAATGGGCTTCAGACGAGCGTTTCTCCAACAATGCCGCTCGTTTGAAAAATCGAAAGGTGCTTCAAGATTTGCTTCGCGAAAAGTTCAAAGGCTTGGATTCGTTTTCATTTCTAAGCGAATGCGAAGCCGCAAACATTCCTGCCGGCGCCATTCGAAATGTTGGTGAAGTAATGGAATTAGAACAATCAAAAAACGCCGTTCTCATTGATGAAGAAGACGGAATCGAGTTGAAGCGAATAAAGAGTATTGCCTTTACCTACTCCCCTTTTGCTGGAAGTATCACTTCATAGCTTTTCCCTGCTTTATTGCTTAATGAACGGTCTCTCAACCAAGGGTTAAGCGACTTCAGCACATTGTAATTAGCATCGTTTTCTTTTGCCCAAACAGCCCAGTCGCCCACTGCAGAATCTACTGTGATGCTTCTTGTATTGTGCGGTGCATAGAGGTCTTTTGGACGAACAACAAAACCGTACTCTTCACTGTTATTGAGGATTTCTTTAACAGCTAAGATTCTATAAACGTATCGACCAGTTTCTTCATTCAGCAACAAATCCCAGTATTCTTCAACTTGTTGTCTGTTCAATTGCTTGTTCACACCACCAACACCCATGTTGTAAGATGCAGCAACTAATGCCCAATCGTTAAAATTGTTGTAACTCTCTTTTAGGTAGGCACAGGCGGCTCTCGTGGCTTTTTCTAGGTGGTATCTTTCATCCACCTCGTCGTTGATTTCTAAACCGTAGTTCTCAGCAGTCTTCGGCATAAATTGCCAAAATCCTCTAGCGCCTGCCGGAGAAACCGCATCTGTTAATCCGCTTTCAACAAGGGCTAGATATTTGAAATCTTCAGGAACGCCTTCTTCTTTAAGAATCTTCTCGATGGCTGGAAACCAGCGATTTGCTCTTTTAAATGCCAAGAAGGTATTGCTGTGCCAGTAGGTATTCACCAAAAGTTCGCGATCTAACTTTTCTCGAACGCCAAAACGGTCTAAGGGCACGGCCTCTCCGCAGAAATCCACCTCGCTTGGTGTAGGTAGCGAGAACACTTTGTAATTTTCCGTTACATGATCTTTATAGCTTTCATCAATGATGGCGCTTTTGTCGTGTTCATCCCCTGCGGTAAAGCTAAAAAACTGAATAGCCAAAATGCCAATAAACAAGATGGAAGCCGACGAAATGAGGGTGAACTTTTTAGACATGGTCTGGGGTGGAATTAATAAGTGTAACGTTGCTGTTTTAAGTTTTTACGCGAAATCGCATATAAAGTGACGAAAACAATCATCTCATATACAACGATAGAAAGGTAGAAATAGTTTTCATGAGACTTGATAAGGAAGAAGATTATTATCGAGTGCAGCAATGTTAATAAGCTATAAATGAGTGCGATTTGACCGTCTTTCAAGCCTAAGTACGAAAGGTTGTGTGTGCTATGATCTCTCCCTCCTACCATTGGCGATTGGCCCGCACGGAGTCGGTTTATCGTTACTAAAGTGGTATCGCAAATCGGTAGCAAGAACAAGAGCACGAGTATGCTCAAACTTTGAAATGGGCTTATGCCTAGGATGTGAATGTTTAGAGGTCCGGCACAGGCCAAAGCTGCAAGAAGCACTCCAAGCAATTGACTCCCTGAATCTCCCATGTAGAGTTTCGCGGTTTTCCAATTCAAGAAGAGAAAACCAAGTACTCCAGCAGCCATGCACAGCGCAATGAGTGAAAGGAAGACCAAGTTCAACTGAATAAAAACAGCACTCAAGCCAAGGAAAATACCGAAGCTTACTCCACCAGACACACCGTCCATATTATCGAGCATGTTAATGGAGTTCATCATGCCTACAATCCAGAACAGGCTGAAGAGGTAGTTCATCCATTCTGCAGCGAATAAGCGGGCATAAAAGCCACCTGCAATGAGCAGCAGCGCGCAGGTTATTTGAACAAACAATTTGAAGTAAGGTCGTGTATTAAAGGCATCATCAGCCAAGCCCATAAAAAATGCCATCATGGCAGCAGCGCAGAGAAAAAGCAGAGGCATACCAATACTTGAATTGATAAAGAGTCCGAAAATCACTGCAAACAAAAAACTGAAAAAGAAGCCTATTCCGCCAATGGTGGGTTTTGATTGAGCGCTCCAACGGACTTCAATTTTTGCTTTTTGGTCTTTCGTCCCCATTGTTCTCAAGAAGCGCAGAAGAATTAAGTTTAAACCAAATGAAGCGCCCATCACCAGTACCAGCAGAAGTGATATAACCAAGACTTGGTTCATTTGAAGGGCGAATCAAAATCTTTAAACAAAGGAGCATTTTGGTCCTTAAGAGAAAGCAGTGCTTCTTGAGCATCTTCGAGCCAATTGATGCCTAAGAAATCATCATCCCACCTCAAAGAACGTTCATGTTCAGCGCTGTAATATTCTGAGCATTTGTAGGTAAAAACGGTCTCGTCTTCAAAACTCAAAAAACCATGCGCAAAGCCTTCAGGTATAAAAAACTGTCGTTTATTCTCTGCACTCAAAATAACAGAAAAGTGCCTGCCAAAAGTTGGACTCTCTGTTCTTAAATCAACAGCTACATCCAAGGCAGAACCTCTCGAAACCCTAACCAATTTGGCCTGTGCTTTGGGAGGAACTTGAAAGTGCAATCCTCGAAGCACCATGGCTTTTGAAACCGACTCATTGTCTTGTACAAATTGCACGTCCACTCCACTCAATTCTTGGAATTGATCTTGACGAAACGATTCCATAAAAGTGCCCCTATCATCGCTAAATATGGAAGGTTCAATGATGAGAAGTCCTTCAATAGGTAAACTGCTGATTTTCATTTTTTGAACCATTTTTTAAAGACGGATACTTTCTTTTTTGAGGCTTCGTCGTAATAACCGCTTCCGTATCCATATCCGTAAGAGTAGCCGTAACCGTAGTTGTAGCCGTATCGACTCCGTTCGAGATCAATTCCGTTGAGGACGACAGAAAGCGATTTAATGCCGTTTTCGTTGATGAGTCGATCGACATTTTGAACGAAGTGTTTTTTCGAATAATCGGCCCTAAAGATGTAAAGCGGGTAATCTGCTTTTTGAATGAGTGTAACGCCATCAGTAACCAAACCAACAGGAGGAGTGTCGATCACCACCATATCGTATTCGAGTTTCAACTCTTCAATAATTTGACCCATGCGTTCGCTAATGATTAACTCACTGGGGTTTGGGGGAATTGGTCCGGCAGTAATAAAATCCAAGCCTTCTTGATCACTATGGCGAATGGCCTCTTTGATTGTTGATTTCCCAATGAGTACCGTACTCATTCCGTAGTTGTTATCAACGCCAAACCCCTTGTTGATTTTAGGTCGTCGCATGTCTAAATCGAGCAAAATCACCTTTTTTCCGGAGTAGGCGACAATACCTGCCAAGTTGATAGCTATCAAGGTTTTCCCTTCGCCCGAGATGGTTGAAGTAACGGCAGCTACTTTGGGTCCTTCAGAGTTATCGATGAAGCGAAGATTCGTTCTAATGTTTCTGAAAGCTTCAGCGAAAAGCGAACGTGGTTTTCCATTCACCAAAAGCATGCTCACTGGAATCGTTTCTTTGTACATCGGCACTACTCCTAAGGTGGAAATGGTGGAGTTTGAAAGCCTGTTGATTTCGTTGAGCGATGAAATCTGGTTGTGCAACAAGTATTTGATGGTGATGATAAGGAAGCCAATAATTAGTCCGGCCAAAACAAAGCCAAAAGCAACCGTATTTTTCTTAGGATAAATGGCTTGAAAAGGCACCCTTGCATCTTCTAGAATTTGGTTTTGTGTTACAAAGCCTTCTTTAGAAATTTGGTATTCAATACGTTTTTCGAGGAGCATGGTGTAATACTTCTCGTTGATGGTAAACAAGCGATTGAGTCGGGCATATTCTAGCTCTTTCGAAGGCAGATCGAAATAAACATTCTCGACTTCAGCCAGTTTCTCGGTCACATCTGCTGCTTCAGCACTGATCTTTTCGCGAATAGACACAATGGTTTGAAGAATCAAGTTCTTTTGAATGCCTATTTGATATTCTAAGGACTCTACAATATTGTTGTCTTCGGTAACTGTAAAAAGTGCCTCTTCTCTCCGAATGTGCAAGGCGTTTAAATTATCGAGCAAGCGGGTAAGGCTTTTTTCATATTTGCTTCCAGCCACCAGAGGAACAATATTAAACACCGAAACATTTTCTAAAGGCTGGGCAGATAGTTGTTCCACTTCATTAAGCAAACGGTTCTCCACTTCGAGTTCAATGAGTCTATTTTCTAGGTCGTTCAAACGATCTAAATACACGCCCGAGATTTTACTGAGGTCGCTAATCTTATTTTCCTGCTTGTAGTTATTTAGAACAATCTCTGAGCTTTTTAGTCGGTCGAAAACAGTATCAATTTGATTGTCGATGAACGAAAGGATCTTATCGTCTGAACGCTGTTTCTTTTCCAGGTCGAAGCGAATAAACTCATTGGAGATAGCAGAAACGATATCTCTGGCGATGTAAGGATTGTTGTCTTTTACCGAGATTTGAATGGTTTTCGCCGTGTTGTTCAGTATGCGCACATCCATGCTTTTCGAAAAGCGGGCTACGAGCTTATTGACGTTATTGAGTTTAAAGAAGAGCGAATATTCTTCAGAAAGGGACTCGAGTTCCTCTTCATTAATCACCACCATTTTAAACTTGAGCCAAGGCAGATCTACCGTTTCTCCTGGACGAATGTTCTCATAACTTTCACTTCCCAAGCTTAGTTTGAACTGACCCTGAGCATAGTTCACGAAAACAGGTGTTTCCTCAATGCTTCCTGTTTTACGTTCGATAATTTCTACCCTGTATGGCGACAACAGGTAGTGTTCGTTCGTAAGGATTTCACCAATGGCGTAGTAACCAATTTCTAAAGGAAGGTTTGAAAGACTTTGTTTGATGAGAAGTTTAGAGCGAATCAATTCCACTTTCGCTTCGAGACTACTTTCTTCATTAAACAAAGGATTGACGTTCAGTACTTTGTTCGCCGCGTCATTGGCTTCCAATTGCAAAATCGATTTAGCTTGATACACTTGAGGGGTATAATTCAAGTATAGTTTTGCTGAAACAATTGAAATCATAAGCACCCCAAAAACCCAAATGAGGGATTTTTTAGTGAGATGAATAAAAAGACCTAAATCAAACTCTTGTGAAAAGCTTGTTAAACGCTCTTTGTATTCTTCAAAGTTGGGGTTATCTTGAATCATTAGAGGTTAGATCTAAAGATAGCGAAGATGAGCGCAAGGCTTGAAACAATAGACACTACCGGTGTTATATCTCTGAGGATTTCTCGTGCAATTTCTGGAACCGGTTCAACATAGATCACGTCATTGGCTTGAACAATCATGTTCGCATACTTGATCCCTTCTATGGTGCTTAAGTCGAGAAGAAAAACTTCATAGGGCCTATCGTCATATCTTCTAATCAGCTTTATCTTGCTTGCGTTACCTCTTTCGGCAACACCTCCTGCCATTGCTACCACTTCAATGAGCGTCATGTTTTGGTTTTGAAGCGGCACAACTACAGCATTCCCTCCATTTCCGTTAAATACGATTGCTCTATTGTTGATGATCTCTATAATCGCATAAGGGCGTTTATAATACTCTGAGTAGAGGCTTTCCAGGTAAATTTGTGCTTCTTGAATATTCATCCCTGCGAGTTTTACCATTCCCACTTCTGGAAGTTCTATCAAGCCATCTGGTTGCACGGTATAGGTAAAGCTTGGAAGAATAGCCCTGTTCTGACCTTGTTGATCAACACCTGCAGTCATCTCAATTAATCGTGCTCCTTCGTTCGAGAACAATCGAAACAAGATTTCATCGTTAGGAGAAATAAGAAAATTGGTGGTTGTTGTATCTGATAGGGTATCGAACTCATAATCTTGGTCTGTCTTGAACATCACGTTTTTGTTAATTGTGCAGCTCGACAGAAGGAGGCAAAAAAGGATAAAATAAAGTCCGTACTTCATGAAAATAGGTTTCGTATTGAACAAAAATAACAATTCACAAGTGTATTCCTCTTGATAGGTGGTCATTCCTTACTTTTGTTTTATGAAACGAACGCTGATCATTGGTGCGAGTAGTAACCCAACGCGTTATAGCTACATGGCTACAGTGCGCTTAAAAGCCAAGCACCATGAGGTATTCCCGATGGGGATTCGCCAAGGAGAAATCCAGGGGGAACCGATCATCACAGAGCAACTGGCTTTAGAAGACATTGATACGGTAAGCCTTTATGTTGGTCCGAAAAACCAAGGACCTTGGATCGATTACATTATTGGTCTTTCTCCCAAGCGGGTTATTTTCAACCCCGGCACCGAGGACCTTGATTCTATTCGAAAAGTTCAAAATGCGGGAATAAAAGCCGAAATTGCTTGTACGTTGGTAATGCTATCAGCGGGAACTTACTGAAAAATGAAACTACAAGGAGAACAATGCTTTTTGAGAGCTTTAGAGCCTCATGATGTCGAACATCTTTTCCAATGGGAAAACCAAACCGAGCACTGGTTGGTTTCTGGTACTAAGGCGCCTTTCAGCAAGCATCAACTGCAACAGTATTTAAAGAATACACGAGACATCTATGCAGACCGTCAGCTTCGACTCATGATTTGCACGGATGCCCAGCCCCTTGGGTGCATTGACCTCTTCGATTTTGAGCCTGAACATCGAAGAGCTGGGATTGGAATTTTGATTGGAGAGGATGAAGAGCGAGGTAAAGGAATTGCAAAATGTGCTTTGAACTTGTTAATTGAGTATTCATTTGAAATTCTTTCACTTCATCAGCTCTATGCCAATGTTCCTGCGAACAACACTCCCAGCCATAAACTTTTCCAAGGTCTCGGGTTCGAGCATGTAGGAACGCGCAAAGATTGGTTGCTCGACGGAAAAAAATGGCGCGATGAATGGATGTATCAACTGATTGATAGGAAATGAAAAGAGTGATTTGGTTCTTAGCCTTGCTGATTCTTGTTGCAGTGGCTTGGAAAGGATGGAAGATGTATGAAGAAATATGGGGCGGCGCAACCGGTTTCTACGAGGAAAGTAAGGTTGTTTTCATTCCTAGTGATAGCTCTTTTGAGGAGATGATGGGGGTGCTGCTTGCGGAGGAAGTGCTAAAAGACACGGTGAGCTTTAAACAAACTGCCACTTTAAAAAAGTTCGAAAACGTGAAACCAGGCAGGTATCGCTTTTCTCGAGGGATGAGCAATAACGACATCGTAAACATGCTGCGAATAGGAAATCAAGAGCCTGTTCGTTTGTTAGTGAAGTCTGCTCGCTTGCCCGAAGAAATGGCAGGCATCATTGCATCGCAATTAGAGCTCGATAGCCTTGAGCTAAGTCAAGCCATGAGTTCAACGCAACTTGCTAGTAAATACGGTTTTTCTAAAGACAATTTCAGGACGATGTTCTTACCAAACACTTATGAGATGAAGTGGAACATCAGCACTGAAGAGTTTATCCAAAGAATGGCCAAGGAATACAAAGCCTTTTGGAATGATGAGCGACTAGCAAAAGCGAAATCAAAAGGACTAAGTCAAAGCGATTGCACTACACTAGCGAGTATTGTTAAAGCTGAAACTGCTAAACGCGACGAAGCACCATTGGTTGCTGGTTTGTACTTGAATCGAATCAAAAAGGGAATTCCATTGCAGGCCGACCCGACTTTGATTTACGCTGCTGGAGACTTCAGTATTAAACGAGTTTTAGACAAGCACAAAGAGATCAATTCTCCTTACAACACGTATAAAAACGCAGGGCTTCCACCCGGCCCCATTAATTTCCCTGAAACGAATTATATCGATGCCGTCTTGAATGCTGCTTCCCACGACTACATTTACATGTGCGCAAAACCTGATTTTTCGGGATATCATAATTTTGCAAAGTCCTACAATCAGCACCTTCAAAATGCAAAGAAGTACCAACAAGCCCTAAACAAGCAGGGGGTTTATCGTTAATGTGATGAGAAGCATTTAGTCTTGTTCAAACCAGTCCTCAATTTTCTGGAAGAGGTCGCTCTCATTGAGTGGTTTTGGTAGAAAGTCGTCCATGCCTGAATCCAAATAGGACTGTATTTCAGCGCGAGCTACATTTCCTGAAAGCCCAATAATAATTGGTCTGTCGTTTTTATCAAACATCCCATGAATTCGCTTAGTGGCCTCTGTGCCGTTAATCCCCGGCATCTCGATATCCATTAAAATGAGATCGTAAGATTGTTTGTGGAGTTTCTCAATAACCTCATTCCCATCGTACACCCGGTCTGAGGCATATCCCATTTGCTCAAGGATTTTGCCTGCCACCATGAGGTTGAGTTCATTGTCGTCTGCGATAAGTATACGAAGCTTATTGAAAGCACTTGCTTGTTTTTGATTGGGGGAAAACTGATTTTTACTTTCACCTCCCTTTTGATCATCAATAACATTGACTAAGGTATTCAGTAATCTACTTGGAGCTACTGGTTTTGTTAGGTAACTAGAGAAGAGCCGGTCTGCATCATTCATTAAACCAGTACCAATAGATGAGAGCACAATGATGGGCAACTCTTCCACTGAATAGTACTTTCTTATTTCTGCGGCCAACTGCTCCCCATCCATCATTGGCATTTGCATGTCCATCACTCAGAAATCAAATTTCGACAAGTCTTTTATAATTTCAACCACCAATTCAGGACTATTGAAAGGCGTAGATCTCACTCCCCAATTAGAGAGTTGTTTTACAAGAATTCTAAGGTTTGTTGTGTTATCATCTACAACTAATGCTCTTAGCCCAGCCAATTTTTCTTCTTTCTGGCTTTGTGCTAATGCTTCTTCTGATTCCAGTATGGTGGTAAAGAAAAAGCTACTTCCTTTACCCAATTCACTTTCGGCCCAAATACGTCCCGCCATAAGGGCTACAAGCTTTTTACAAATACTCAAGCCTAAACCTGTTCCACCATACTTTCTGGTTGTAGATGTATCGGCCTGCATAAAACTTTCGAAAAGGTTTTCTAGGGTTTCTGCCGACATGCCGATGCCTGTATCTTTAATTTCGAATTTGACTTGAGAGAAGCCTCCTTCATCAGCAACACGCTCAACAGTGAGCAATACCTCGCCTTTTTCGGTGAATTTAATGGCGTTGTTCAAAAGGTTGATCAAAACCTGCTTGAGTCGAATAACATCGCCACAATAATCGCCACTTACCTCTGGTTCGAGGTAAACAATGAGCTCTAGTCCCTTCTCTTGAATGCTTGGTTTCAAAAGATCAACCACCTCTTCAACGGCATTTTGAAGTTGAAAAGTGCTTTTTTCTAGTCGCAATTTTTCTGAATCCAGCTTGCTGTAATCCAAGATATCGTTGATGATGACCATCAAGTTTTCGGCACTACTTTTAATGGTGTTTACATACGATTTTTGATCACTATCAAGAGTTGTTCGATTGAGAATACCCGCCATACCTATGATCCCGTTCATTGGGGTTCTTATCTCATGGCTCACATTGGCGAGGAAATCTGACTTTACTTCACTTGCTTTTTGAAGGCTTTGATTTAAGGTTTTGAGTTCTGTATTTTGTTTTGCCACCCTTTTTAAAGCAGGCTTGATGATGAGGTAAAACATGGTGAACATGATCACAATACCCAGAGCTGCCAAGCCCCATGACAAAACCTGAATACGATTGAATTGCTTATTGTTCTTATTATTGAAGTAATAGAGCAATTGCAGGATTTGCTCTTCATAAACCGCGTCAAGAATGGCGATTTGTTTGATGTGCTCTTCTATACTGCCCTCGGGAGAAGCAATTAAAGCGTCCAACTCTTTTTTGATGTTCAGGAATGCGGGGTTTAATTTGGCAATAATAGCCTTCTCTTCTTCGCCTTCTTTGACACTGGTTTGATATAAATCGCTTCCTTGAGAAATGGCTTTATGGCTATCAATCCACTTTTGACGCGTGAGCTTCAAGTCTGTAAGCACTTCTTTATAGCTTTCTCCTTGATGCTGCTTGTGGTCGATTTCGAAAATGAGACGTGATATTTGCTCGGTCAACATTCGTTGTCTTGAAACTACTTTTGCTTCAATACCCGATTTGTGTTGTTCGCTCAAATGAATATGCAACAGCACTTGTGCGCTCAAGACAATGACAATCATTGTCAAAAGAAAAAGAAGTATCCTTTTTGAAATACCCTTACTCATTGTTTTAGGTTGTAACTGTCAAGTTTGCTCACAAATATACCTAAAATAATGTGCTGAGCTAAACCCTTGTCTCTTTGCTTTCTAAGCGTGTAAAAAAGCCTTTTAATGATTTTTCAAGTGTTTCCATTTGAATCGGCTTTGAAACGAAGTCTGTCATGCCAGTATCAAGGCATTTTTGGCGGTCCGACATTTGAGCATTGGCGGTCATTGCGATGATTTCTACATGACGATCTTTTGCCTTATGAAGGATGCTTTTGGTAGCACTAATCCCATCCATTACAGGCATTTGCACATCCATAAAAATCAAAGAATACCCTCTTTCATCAAACATTTCTACCGCCTCAAGGCCATCATTGGCAATGTCGACTTGAAAACCAAAACTCTGTAGAATCAAACTTGCTACTTTTTGGTTAACAAGGTTATCTTCAGCCAACAAGACGGTCATGCCTTGAGCTAAACTCTTATCAAATTCATGAATTGATAGTTGATCTAAGCAATTAGCGGAAGTACAAATCTCAAGTAGAAGTCGCACGGTGAATCGACTGCCTTCTCCCGTTTTAGAATTAACGGTGATTGAACCTCCCATTCGTTCAGCCAATTGCTTGCTGATGGCCAATCCAAGTCCCGTTCCTCCATATTTTCGGGTAATTGAGGAGTCTACTTGAGAAAAACTGCTGAACAACATGGCGATTTTATCTTCTTCAATCCCTATACCGGTGTCGCTTACAGAGAAATCAACGTAAACAGACTGGCCATTTCTTTCGATCAGTTTTAGTTCAACAACTATTTCTCCATCCTGTGTGAATTTAATCGCATTCCCTACCAGATTCATCATGATCTGCTTCACCCGGGTGGAATCACCTTTTAAGTGTTTTGGGATTTTCGAATCAATTTCTTCGATAAAATTCACCCTAGAGCTATCTACTTTAGTTCTTAAGAGCGTCATTACATCTTTCAATTGATCAACAAGGGAAAAAGAATGTTCTTCCAACTGTATTTTCCCTGACTCGATTTTACTGAAGTCAAGAATGTCATTGATAATCACAAGCAAATTGTCGCCACTTCTTTCAATCGTTTCAACATACATCTTCTGATCATCATCTAAAGTTGTACTTGCTAAAAGTTGCGTCATCCCTATTACACCGTTCATTGGTGTTCTAATTTCATGACTCATGGTGGCCAAGAACTCTGATTTTGCTTTTGCAGCTTCTTCAGCAGCTTCTTTGGCTTCGATAAGTATTCTTGTGTTCTCATATTCTCTAGTCATATCTCGAACACGGTAAACCAACTGTTCGCGGTCGTATTTTTGAATCAGCACAATGGAAACAAAAGCGAAAAATGTGCTGCCGTCTGCTCGTCTTAACTGAACCTCATCATTCCAAAATCGATCTTCCCTCAACTTCACTACACCCGCATCATCCTCTTCTTGGGAAAGTTTATTAATCCGGAAGTCACCAAAGTTTTTCCCTTTAATAATAGAAAATTCCTCGCCCAAAAGCTGTTCTGTTCGCGCATTGGCTTCTTGAATAAACCCTTCAAAATCTGTGATGATGGTTGCCGTTTCATCTTTTCCCACAACGGCCCTTAGAATTTCCTCACGCACTTTCATCATGGCCTGAAACCTTGATTTCAAGCGAACATTTACATAGGATAGGATGCTAGAAAGTACTACAGCAATGAATGATAGAATTCGATGAGTGAAGCTTAAATCTTCACCAACAATCAATGCTATTGCCGTCATCGCCAAGAGAAACATAACATAGCGCAAAACCTGTATCCCATCGCGAAAGACAGCTGCTACCGCTTGCGAGGAGATAATGAGCACCAAGAGATAATAGATCGAAAAAGAGTTGAGATAACAAGTAAAAACAATGTGAACCGAAAACAGCAAAAACAGTCCGTTGGCCACCTTGTAAATGATCTTCTTAGAGGTGATGATAAAAGTTGAACACAAAACGATGAGCGAAAGACCTATGATAATTACCCGGTCGTAGATGAATTCAACATTGCTTTCGAAAAGGTTCCAATACAAAACCGCCATCAAGACATTCATCACCAGCGATAAGGAAGTCATCACCCTGTAGAACAAGACGCCCTTGACACTTTGACTTTCGCCAGAAATCAGACCGATATTTTCATTTTCGATGCTCGAGTAAGCCATTCGCCATAGTTGGTTGCAAGCATGAAAGTAGTGAGAAAAGTAGATGTTGTAAATTTACAAGACCAAATTCAGCAAATTGAGGAATATTCCTACAAGCGCCTTACTTGTTTTCCTGCTTTTTCTTCCTTTTTCGGTGAAAACGCAAAGTTTGGATTCACTCCAAAGGCGACAGGTCATTTTAGCAGCGGGTACAGCAGGACTTTATGCCGGTTCCATGCTGGCTTTAGACCAACTTTGGTACGAAGACTTCCCACGATCTCCATTGCACAGTTTTGACGACTCGAAGCAGTGGTTGCAAATGGACAAGCTGGGCCATGTCACCACAAGTTATCAAATTGGAAAAGCCGGGTATGCCGCCATGAAATGGGCTGGAGCGAAAGATCAAACAGCACGATGGCTCGGAGGAGGCTTTGGGTTTATCTATTTGGGAGGGATTGAACTCCTTGATGGAAGCTCCGAGGAATGGGGTTTTTCTTGGACCGACTTTGCGTCCAATGCCCTTGGAAGTGCTTTGTTTATTAGCCAAGAAGCCCTGTGGAAAGAACAGCGAATTCAATTAAAATACAGCTTTCAAAAGAGTCCATACGTACAATATAGACCTGAATTACTGGGCAGCTCCCCTTCTGAAACTTGGTTGAAAGATTACAATGGACAAACGTATTGGGCAAGCATTAAGGTGGCTTCTTTTCTGGTTGAAGATACCTTTTGGCCTAAATTTTTGTGTCTAGCTATCGGACATGGAGCAGATGGCATGATAGGAGCGAGCAGTAATCCGCTATTCGACAATAATAACATGCCTTACCCCACCTTTGATCGTCAGCGTCAATGGTACCTTTCTTTCGATTTGGACCTTTCTGTTTTTGCTTCGCGAAGAAGAATCATTAAAGCCGTATTGAACACCTTTGGCTTTATTAAAATACCCTCGCCAACCTTAATGTATCAAAACAAGAAGTTTACTTTTTACCCAATCTATTTTTGATCCCCTAAACATCATCACCCCAAAGAAAACACCTTTCAAAACAAGGAATTAGCACTTCCTAATTGAGAATTTCAGATATTAGTAGCAAGAAGCCAAACATGAGTAAATCAGTACAATTTTTAGAAGACATTCAGAAGGGAAATACCTTCAAAAAAGACAGTTTTATCCTGGGAGGAGCCATGCTTGATGGTAAGGTTGTTCCTGGAGCTCAAGTTAAAATCCCTTTAAAAACACTCAACCGTCATGGGCTCATCGCAGGAGCCACGGGAACGGGTAAAACAAAAACCCTCCAAGTGATTGCAGAGCAACTGTCAATGAAGGGTGTTCCTACGCTGTTGATGGACTTAAAAGGAGATTTGAGTGGATTAGCTCAGCCAGGAAGCCTGAACGATCATATTGTATGGCGTCATGGCGAAATTGGTACGGAATATATTCCTGAAGCCATGCCTGTTGAACTCCTTTCTTTGAGTGAGGAAAAAGGGGTGAAACTCAGAGCTACAGTGAGCGAATTTGGTCCGGTACTCTTCTCTAAGATTCTCGACCTGAATGAAACTCAGGAAGGGGTGATGACCATCGTTTTCAAATATTGCGACGACAACAGTATGCCTTTGCTCGACCTCAAAGATGTGCGCGAAGTATTGAAATATGTTGGTGGAGAAGGGAAAGACATTATTACGGAGAACTACGGTTATGTTTCTCCTGCATCCATTGGTTCGATTACTCGAAAAGTACTTCAAATTGAACAGCAAGGAGCAGATACTTTTTTTGGCGAGCGCTCTTTTGATCCGCAAGATTTGATTCGTACGAAAGATGGCAAAGGGATGATCAGTATTCTCCGATTAACAGACATTCAGGATCGACCGAAGTTGTTTTCCACCTTTATGTTTTGTTTGTTGGCCGAAATCTATTCCACTTTTCCTGAGCAGGGTGATGATGACCAACCTAAACTGTGCATCTTTATTGATGAAGCTCACCTGGTATTTAAAGAAGCCTCAAGTGCTTTGATGGATCAAATCGAAGCCATTGTAAAGCTGATTCGCTCAAAAGGTGTTGGTCTTTTCTTCTGCACTCAAAACCCAACAGACGTGCCCGACGCCATATTGAGTCAACTTGGACTTAAGGTGCAGCATGCTTTGAGGGCCTTCACTGCAAAAGACAGAAAAGCCATCAATAAAACAGCAGAAAACTACCCTACAAGTCCGCATTACGATACTTCCGAGCTCCTTACGCAAATTGGAATTGGTGAAGCACTCGTTACCGCCTTGAACGAAAAAGGGATTCCAACACCTCTGGCCGCTACCCTGCTCAATGCTCCGAAAACACGTATGGACATCCTCAGCACAGCTGAAATTGATCACCTCGTGAAGAACAGTGAGCTCGTTGCTAAGTACAATGAAAACATCGATAAAGAAAGTGCTTACGAAATGCTGAAGGGCAAATTGGATGAGGCGAAAAGCGACGAGCACAAACAAAACATGGAGCAACAACAAGAGGAAGTTAAAAAGGCTTCGCGAAGCAAAAAAGAAGAGCCTAGTCTTTTCGAACAAGCCTCTAAAAACACCATGGTTCGTCAAATCGGACGTACGATTTTTAGAGAGTTGACGCGTGGAATCCTCGGTGCTTTAGGTGTGAAGAAACGATGAGCGCTTTGAAACGCGAGCTCATCGCTGTTTTCTACAACGTGGAGAACCTCTTCGATGTTTACGACGACCCTAAAACCAGTGATGATGCTTTCACTCCTGATGGCCTGATGGCTTGGGATGAAGAACGATATCGACAAAAATTACAGCAGATCAGCAAGGCCATTTTAGGCATCGACCAAGGCAAGGCGCCCGACTTCATGGGCTTTGCTGAAATCGAAAATCGTCAGGTTCTAGAAGATCTCTTGAAGCAAGATGGCTTGTCTGAAACACATTACGAAATTGTGCATCAAGAGAGCGAAGACACTAGGGGAATTGATATCGCTTTTGTTTATCGACCAGATGTTTTTAAGTTCAACGAAGCCATTTGGCACGACATCAATACCTTCTCCACTGAGAAAATAAATGCCCGTAATGTATTGCAGGTAAGTGGTGAAATTGGTGATCAGGTGTTCCATTTTTTCGTCAATCACTGGTCGAGCCGAAGAAAAGGCAAAGCCGAAACCGAATTTAAACGCATTGCTGCGGCCAAGACCTTGAGGCATGCTGTAGATCAATGCGCTGATGAAAGCGTTCAAATCATCATGGGTGATTTTAACGACGAGCCAAGTGATTTCAGTATTACCAAGTATTTAAGCGCCCTTGAGCACGCCCAAGAAGGCACAAAAGAGCTCGTGAACTTATCGTGGCGTTACGAACAACACGGAAAAGGCAGTATTGAACATGAGGGTGAATGGTATTTGTTTGACCAAATCATGGTTTCTTTAAACCTCAGAAAGGGCACACCTACGGGGTGGAAAGTAAAGAAGATGTATTTGGAACAAAATGAAGCTCTCATCTTTCGATCTAGAGGAAGTTCAAAGCCCAACAGGACTTATGTTGGCATCGACTACAAAGGAGGTTTTTCAGACCATTTGCCTGTTTTTGTTCGAATACAGGAGCGCTAGCTGAGTTCTGCTTCTCTTTTTATTTATTCCTATTGAGGCAGAAAAAAAGGCTTCGCAATTGCAAAGCCTTTTGATAAAGAACAAGAAAAGAGAAGCTTACTTAGAAGCCGCCCATTTTCTAATTTCAGTTCTGAACCAATCATCAGCAGCGTCGGTCCATTTAAAGTTATCTCTGATGTAAGACATGGTATCTTTTTCGATATCCGTGTAGCTTGCACCATCCTTAACTGCATCCAAAAGTTGAGCAGCATCTTCTTTAGAAATACGGCCATCTCCACCACCAGCAGTTAGTTTTTCTGCAAGTTCGATGAGTTAACCATCGTATTTCTTTCCGTCAATTGTTTTGTAGTATCCCATGATATTTATTGTATTATGATTTTATCCAAAAAGTTTACCTAGACCACCTCCAAGCATGTCTTTGGCTTTTCCGCCCAACATGTTCTTCGCTTGATCCATGAGGTTTCCACCATCCATTCCAAGACTCTCCATTAGTCCTTCTGCAGAATTTGGAGCGTCTCCAGACTGAAATTTAGAGAAACGTTGTTGTTCTACAGCACATCACCAAATTGGCTTTTTGCTGCGTTTAATAGTTGATCTAACATGATTTCAGTTTTAAGAATGTCGTTTATTTCTTCGTCGTTAAAGCGTTGGTTTCACGGATTTTCGTGTTTACTGCCTTCACTGCTTCAATTGCTTTGGCAATTTTTTCTTTCTGCACCGCTGCTTCTTCTTTAGAAATTGCTCCAGATTCAATATCTGCCGCCAATTTATCTTGTGCTGCTTGAATTTTCATTTTAGCATTAGCCACCTTCTCGTTACTTTCTGCAACTTCAGTTTGCGCTTTTACTTTTTTGATTTCAAGAACTTCTTCTGGAGCCTTTTTAGCGATCTCTTCCTCACTCATGTTTTGGATTTCGAGCACTTCTTTTTTACTCTTACCGGTTGATTTAGCAATGTCTTCGCTAACTGATTCTTTGCGAATCATATCGCGCATTTTTGCTTCTTTTTCTCCTGTAGGGTCGAGCTTTTCTTTTTGCTCTTCTACCATTTCTTTGCCCTTCTCGTAAGCTTCTTTGCCTTCTTCAACTTTTCCTTGGGCTTTTTCTAAGCCTTTCTCTGCTTGAGCTTTATTGTCTTCCGCCTTTTGCAAACCCTTCTCAGAAGAGACTTTTGCTTTGTCTATTTTCCCTTGTACTTGAGCTTGTGCAGCAGTGATCAAGATCAAACATGCTGCTGATAATAGTAACTTCTTCATCTTTAAAATTTTATAGTTCTTCAACTGCAGCGTCTAATTGAGATGAAGCTTCGTTCAACTCTTTAACTACATTATCTATTTGATTGATTTCTTCTTGAACTGCAGGAGCAGCTACTTCTTGATCCATCGAATTTTCACCTTCGTGTGAATCTACAGTTTCGCCTCCTCCGCATGAAGCTAGAGCTGCTACAAGAGCAAAGGCAAGGATTGTTTTTTTCATTATTCTTGGGTTTTGGTTATCTTCTATTTGCGTATTTCATGACGTAATAAAGCAAGGTTGCTAATGAGCCTAAGGCCGCTACAACATAAGTTCTTGCCGCCCATTTCAGAGCATCTTCACTTGCTGCATGTTCTCTTTGATTTACAATGCCTTTTTGTTCAATCCATGCTAGAGCGCGCTTACTGGCGTCATATTCCACAGGTAAAGTTACAAAAGAGAACAAGGTGGTTACACTAAAAAGTACAATACCAATAAGCAGCAATTGAGGAAAGGTATTCAACAATAGAATTCCTCCCAATAGCACCCATTGAACCACCTTTGAAGAAATGTTCACTGCTGGTACAAGCCTTGATCTCATTTTCAGCCACTTGTATCCTTGGGCATGTTGAACGGCATGTCCAACTTCATGGGCAGCCACTGCAGCGGCGGCGACATTGCGTTCACCGTAAACGACTTGACTCAAGTTCACTGTTTTATTCACTGGGTTGTAGTGGTCTGTGAGCTGACCACCAACTGAAATGACTTTAACATCTCTGATACCATGATCGCTTAACATGCGCTCAGCAATTTCTTTTCCGCTGAGGTTTGAGCTCAAATGCAATTGAGAGTACTTCTTAAATTTACTCTTCAATCGAGACTGTACTAGCATGCCAATCAAGGGAATGGCGATGAGGAGAAGGTATGCTCCGTTCATTGTTTAAGTGCTTCTGTTATGGGTTGAGACGCTTTTCCACCAAGATAGTCACATTCCATTAAAGATTTCATACCTGAAAAAGGAACTTCACTTTTTTCGTATCCAAAAATGTCATTCAAACCTTTCGATTGGTATTGGTCAGAAGTGTTCATTCGAATTCTGGTCCCACTTTTTCAAGCAAATAGCGCAAATGCCCAACAATTGGGAAGTTTCTTAGAATCGAATGTTTCTGCGAAAAAAATAAATCGTGAATTAAAACGATGAGCAACAAAATAGGTATCAGATACCACCATTGAAATACCATGTGTTTTACAGTTTTAAGTTGAGCCGTTTGCAATATTGAGTGAAGCAATCGATCTTCCCCCCAAATTATTAATTTAAGATGAGATGGCACTTTCAATTGATGATCTTCGTTTCGACGGTAGTAGACCTTTTTACATTCATAAAACCTCATGCAGCCTTGCTCAAGTATTAAGCGATAAAGCATCGAAAGACATCATCAAAGATCATGTTAAAGCGCTTTCCGATTACCAAGAGAAGCTTTTTGCCAGCAGAAGACGAAGTGTTTTAATCGTTTTTCAAGCCATGGATGCGGCAGGAAAAGATAGTACTTTAGAGCGACTCATCACTGGAATAAACCCTCAAGGTTGCCAGGTCCATGGATTTAAAAAGCCGACCCCAGAAGAACTGGAGCACGACTTTCTTTGGCGAGTGAACAAGAAGCTTCCTGGAAAGGGCAACATCACTGTTTTTAATCGTTCTCACTATGAGGAAGTGCTTGTTACTCGAGTTCACCCAGAATACATCACTTATCAGAACTTACCGGGGATCAAAAGTACAGCCGACATCAAACCGGCTTTTTGGACCAATCGTTTGATCAACATTCGCAACTACGAAAAGCACCTCGCCGATTCAGGTACAGTCATCATCAAGTTCTTTTTAAACGTGTCGAAAGAAGAACAAAAACGCCGCTTGATGGACCGCATGAACGAGGAAGACAAACATTGGAAATTTAATCTGGGCGACATCGAAGAACGCGCTCATTGGGAACATTACATGAGCGCTTACGAAGAGGCCATTCAAGCTAGTGCCACGCCTCACGCACCGTGGTACGTTATTCCAGCAGACCACAAGCCCACCATGAGAGCACTAGTAGGCGCAGCGGTGATGAACGAATTGGCCAAATACCCCGTTGATTTCCCTCAATCGGGAGAAAACATTTATGATGATATTGAAGAAGCGAAAGTGCTTTTTGATGAAGAACAATCGCGCTTGAAATAGGCCAAGCTACATCGGCCCAAAAAACAAGATTGTTGCTTAATTCCCCAAACGCAATTCCATGAAAATTGGAAGGTGATCGCTGTAGCCACCGTAGTAATTTGGTCCGCCATAGGTTCTGCTGGGCGATGCCTCTCCTTTGTCGTTCACATACATCATCCAATCTTCTCTATGCGATTTCACCGTTTCACGATCAACATCAATGCCTTCACCATCAACAAGATTTCGGCTCACCATGAACTGATCTAAAGCTCCCCACTCCCCTCGGAAATTATAAGAACCTTGTCCGTTTTTATGCATCTCCCACATCAAATTCTCAAAGCTGTAATTATCGCCTTTACCAGCTTTCAAAATATCGTTGATGCTTTTGTTGTTTGGATGATCATTAAAATCGCCCATCAACACAATCATGGCCTGAGGGTTTTCTGCCAGCACTTCGTCAATGTAGTTTCTGAGGTTAAAAGCCACGGTTAAACGGTTCGGTTCCGATTCCTCTTGTCCGCCACTTCGCGAAGGCCAGTGATTCACAAAAATGTGCAAGTCTTGTCCTTGAAGTGTCCCTTTTGCGTGTAATATGAGTCGGGTTTTAGGTCGATCTCCTGCCGGAAGCGTGGACTCAATCACCCCAGCCAATTCCAATTTAATCTTGCTGGCGTTGTACATTAAGCCCACATCGATACCTCTTCCGTCAGGACTGTCTTGATGGATGATGTCGTACTTCACGCCCTTGAAATACGGTGAGTTGTTCAGGTCTTCGATCACCTTTCTGTTCTCGATTTCGCATAGACCGATAATGTCGGGCATGCTTTCGTCCATAGAACTCACCACTCGGCCCAGGTTCAGCAACTTGGTTTCGTAACGATCTTTGGTCCACGCCTTCTTTCCCGTAGGTGTGAACTCTTCGTCGAAGCTTGAAGGATCGTCTTCCAAATCAAACAAATTCTCCACGTTGTAAAAAGCCACGCTAAGGCTGTCTTTACCGCTATCAAAGCTGGTGGTTTGTACTGATTGACAAGCGCTAAGCACCAAAATAAGCGCTAGGCTCATCATAAAAACGAAAGGGATCAACTTTTTCATAGGACGCAAAATTATTTAATCGTGCGACATAGGGCTACAATTCCACGTGAATTCTCTGTGAAGAAGGCCACCAAAAAAGCTACTTTTGTGCTCGAAAACCCAAAAAGTCAATGACGCGTTATTGGATTCTTCTTATCGGCCTGCTTCTTTACACGCCCTTATTGGCCTCCAAAACCAATTCCGGGCCTGCAGAAAAACGCAGCTTGAACGCAGAAAAACGCGTGGGTGAATTGAGCATTGACGGTCAACTCAATGAGGCAGCATGGTTACTCGCTCCAGTGGCAGCTGATTTCACCCAACTTGCACCCAACCCTGGAAATAAATCGCGACAACACACCGAAGTCAAAGTACTTTACGACGATGAGTTCATGTATGTAGGTGCCATCATGCACGATTCTGCACCTGACAGTATTTTGAGTCAACTTTCTGCTCGAGACCAACTTGAAAATACCGACTTTTTTGGATTCTGGATTTCCTCCTTTCGCGATGGAATCAATGCCTTTGAGTTTTTTGTTACTCCAGCCGGAATTCAATTGGATGCACAAGTAAGTACTTTTGGGGAAGACTTCAATTGGAATGCCGTTTGGCAATGCAATACCTCCATCACTGAAAATGGATGGATCGCTGAATTCAAAATCCCATACAGCGCGCTTCGTTTTCCAGATCAAGAAGAGCAAATTTGGGATGTCAATTTTACCCGCGTCATCCGCCGGCACCGCGAGCAAAGTTTTTGGCATGTGATCGACCCAAAAGTGGACGGTTTAATTATTCAAAGCGGTGAACTTCGCAACATTAAAAACATCGAACCGCCCACCCGCTTGTTTTTCTATCCTTACGCTTCGGCCTATTACGACACCTACCCTGCCGAAGATGGAAGCACCGCCAGCACTACCTCCATCAATGGTGGAATGGACGTGAAGTTTGGGATCAATGAGGCCTTCACCCTCGACATGACCCTCATCCCTGATTTCGGACAAGCACAATCAGACAACCTCGTGCTGAATTTGAGTCCGTTTGAAGTTCAATTTGTAGAAAACCGACAATTCTTCACCGAAGGCATCGAGCTCTTTTCGAAAGGCGATTTGTTTTATTCGCGACGAATTGGCGAGTTTCCCATCAATGCCGGAGCCGCCTTTTCTGATTTGGATGAAGGAGAAGAAGTTATTTCACTCCCCTCCATCACACAACCTTTAAATGTTTCCAAGGTATCTGGAAGAAACAAAAACGGCTTAGGTGTGGGTGTACTCAATGCCCTTGTCAATTCAGCCAGCGCCCTTGTTGAAGATGCTGAAGGAAATCGACGTGAAGTAGAAGTTGCTCCTTTGAGCAATTACAACATCATCGTGCTCGATCAGAATTTGAAAAACAACTCCTTTGTTTCCCTCATCAACACCAATGTGTACCGCGCGGGCGAAACCTACGATGCGAACGTTGTTGGAACCAGTTTTTCCATCAGAAACAAAAAAAACAGCCTCATGGTGTCTGGAAACGGGGCTTACAACAAGAAGTTTAATTACAACCCTGATACCGACCAAGGATTTGCGGGAGACATTGCGGTGGATAAAATCAGTGGTCAGTGGAATTATGGAACCGGCGCCTTGGTGGAAAGTGAGCATTACGATCCCAACGACATGGGTTTCCTTTTCGCCCCAAATGAAATCAATACTTGGGCCTACGTTTCGTACAACATCTTTGAGCCCTTTGGCAGGTTCAACCGCTTCTTTGCCTCCGCAAACGTCAACTACTCTCGCTTGTATGTGCCAAACGTTTTTACTTCGTGGTCCACATCGGCCGAAGCGCGCATCACTTCTCAAGGCTTCCACACCTATCAGCTCGAAGGGTTTGCCCAACCCGCCGTGAGTTATGATTATTTCGAGCCAAGAAAAAAAGGCGCATTTCTAGAACTCCCCGGCACCTACTCCGTGGGAGGTTGGATCAGTTCAGATTACCGTCGACGAATTGCCATTGATTATGGAACCTGGTTTAACAACAGTGCCATGCCCGGTTGGTATGGACTAAATGTCCGATTTGCACCACGTTTAAGGGTGAACGACAAGCTCTTCATCACCTATGTTTACAGCAGGCAAACCGATGACAATCAGCTCGGTTATGCCTCTCGCGACGATCT
>JAQWFN010000107.1 GCA_029238785.1 Flavobacteriales bacterium
GTAGTAATGATGTAGCCCAATTATAGTTTAACTCGAGAGTAAAAAATAACTTTATCATCGCTTAATAGAATTATATAATTAACATCTATAAATACTACACAATGAAACAAATTTTACTTAGCGTTCTAGCTGCATTCGCAATGCTCTTTGCAAATGCACAAGACATAGAGCTTTTAACGCTCACATTTGATGATGCAACATCAATCAATGCTTGGGAAGCAGTAGAAGATGCTGCAACTCCTGAGGCAGATCTAGCGTGGAACGAAACTGGCGTTGAAACAGGCGCCTTAGAAATCTCTGGATTCAATGAATCAGATGGAATCGGAAGAGCTTACATCTTTCAATTTGTAGATGGTGCTTTAGACTATCAACAATCAAGCAGCGTTACTCTTGAATTCGACATTAAAGCCTCTACCCCACTTCTTGGTACTGCTTTGCATTTGCAAACTGAATTCCCTGGTCTTGGAGTAACCAATACCTTTGACATTCAAAATCAAGGTATCAATGAAGTAAACTGGACAACACTAAGCTTCGATTTTAACAATATCGGCTCAGGAAATCTTTTCCGCATGCACCTCAACATGGCTGCAGGAGCATTTGTAGGAGCTGGTGGTGCATTGCTTATTGATAACATCAGACTTGTTGGAACTGAAACCGGAAACAACGGTGGTGGTCCACTTGCTCTTACTCTAGAAATTTGCGATGCCACAGCCAGTGAAGCTAGAATCACAGGACCTTTTTGGGGCTGGGATCCAGGAGCTGGGCCAGTTGCTGCAGATAACGGAGATGGAACTTGGACAGTTACGCTAGATCCTGCTCCAAGCGAAAACATGGAATTTCTTTGGGTTGTTGATGGTGTTCAAGAAAACTTAATCCAAGCGATGATTGATGGTGGCTCTTGTGCACCTGTAACTGATTTCGCTAACTATGCAAATAGACGATGGGAAGTTGGTTCTGGGGACGAAGTAATGAGCACATACAACCAATGCACGGCTTGTAACCCGAGCAACGAAGTTCTTGACCTTACACTAAGCATTTGTGGAGAAGACGTCCCTAATGAAGTTAGAATTACTGGACCTTTTTGGGACTGGGATCCAGGCGCAGGACCAGTTGCTGCAGCTAATGGAGACGGAACTTGGACAGTAAGCCTTGACCCTGCTCCAACTGAAAACATGGAATACCTCTGGATTGTTGATGGCGTTCAAGAAAACTTGATCCAAGCAATGATCGATGGTGGCTCTTGTGCACCTGTAACCGATTTCGCTAACTACGCTAACAGACAGTGGATCGTTGATAGCCCAGATGTTCAAGACACCTACAATCAGTGTTTGGCTTGCAACAACTCAACTGACATGGTTGTATTAACTGTTGAAGTTTGTGGCGCTGCTGCCAACGAAGTTAGAATGACAGGGGCATTCTGGGGATGGGATCCTGCTGGAGGCCCAGTTGCTTCAGATAACGGCGATGGTACTTGGACTGTAACACTCGACCCTGCTCCAACTGAGAACATGGAATACCTTTGGGTAGTTGATGGAATGATGGAGAACCTAATCCAAGTAATGGTTGATGGTGGTGATTGCGCTCCTATTACTGACTTTGCTAACTATGCAAATCGTATTTGGGAACTTGGCGGACCAGACATTAGTGACGTTTACAACCAATGTGAAGCTTGTGCTGAGGTAATTGAAGGTTGTACAGATCCAAACGCAAACAACTACAACCCTGAAGCAACTATTGATGATGGTTCTTGTATGTACGACTGCGCTCCACTTACAGCAACATTCGATACGAATGGTTGTAACGATGAAACTGATTTCTTCAGTGTAGACATCAACGTTACTGACCTTGGAATGAGCGGACCTTATACTGTGACGAACAGCTTGAATGCTGACGAAGCAACGATTGATGCTACAGGCATCTTGAACTACGGAAGCTTTGTTTTTGGTGATGAAGTAATCATTACGGTGAGCTCTACTACTGTTGATAGCTGTTTCATTACTTCTGAATTGCTTTTCTGTCCGATTGGAATGGAAGATATTTCTGCAAGCAACTGGACAATCTACCCGAACCCTGCTGATCAAATCGTGAACTTAGATCTTGCTGGCTTAACTCAGGGATCTGTTGAAGTAACTGATCTGTCAGGACGAGTAGTTTATGTATTCAACATCAATGCTGAGCAAGCGAAAACGACAATAAACACTGCAGCATGGGCGAATGGAATCTATCAAGTAAGATGGGTTTCTAATCAAGCAACTGCAACACAAAGACTAGTGATTCAGCACTAAGCCTTATTAAAGAAGCATAAAAAGCCCGTTAACTTCATTGTTAACGGGCTTTCTTTTTGGATCAATAAGGCCTTGATTAAAGCTTTAGAATGTACTCTGTGAGGTTGACATCAGTATTGAGTTCCAATTTCTTTCTTAAGCGATACCTGCTAATTTCTACGCCACGAATCGAGATATTCATAATTGTTGCAATCTCTTTTGTGGTGAGGTTCATCCTAAGATAAGCGCATAACTTTTGATCGTTAGGAGTAAGCGAAGGAAATTCATCTCTCAATCTCCTTAGGAAGTCCACATGGACTTGATCGAAATGACGCTCGAATTGTTGCCATGTTTTATCAAGCTTAATATCATTATTGATTGTTTTGATGATTTGGCGAATTTCCTTTTTGGCTTGAGCTTCGTCTGAAGGGTCTAACTGCTTGAGCACATCTCGAACACCTTGCAAGACTTTCGCCTTCTGAACCAAGTGCATTGTAGCAGAGGCAAGCTCTTTGTTTTTATGCACAATCTCATCTTTCAGCCTTCTATTGCGAAGCTCATTAATAACCTGACCACTCTTTGCCTTTTGATCTTCCAATTCCTGCTCCTTTTGCAAAACTAGGGCCTCTTTCTCCTTCTCGTTCTGAATGGCGCTGAATCTGTACAGTGTAATAACGATGATTAAAAACACAAGAGCATAAGCTAACCAAGCCCAAAACGACAAATACCACGGTCGAGTTATTTCAAAACGCAGAAGCTCTTCGTCCAAAACAAAATCTTGTTCGTTCAAAATCCTCACTCGGAAAACATAATTGCCCGATTTTAAATTGGTGAATTCACGATAAAACTCACCTTCATCTCTCAACCATTTTGATTCAAAACCATCCAAGAGTGTTTCAATTCGCAAGTTGTCTTGATTCCTCAATGACGTTTTTCCGTATTCAATTCTAAGTGAGCGTTTATCTTGACCAAATTCAAGCGAATTAAGATTCGCCAAGGGGCCATGAAAGGGAGAATAGATCATCTCTTTGCTGCGAATGTTTTCAACCCCTCTGATTTGAACTCCCGTGTTTGATCCAATTTCTTCTGTGAAACGATTGAGATCCAGCATCACGAAACCATCATCAACACCAGCTATTGCCCTTCCGTCTTTTAAAGGATACAGGAATTCAAAACCACCAACAAGTTTTGGTTTCAATTCGCTAATAACCATTTTTCGAATGCTCTTATTTAATGCTGACTCCTCAATTTTAAGCACCCCAAATTCATTTTCAGTGACAAACCACAATTGTTTGTCCAAGCCATTAAATAGCCGACTAAAGCGAATTCCTTCAGAGAAATAATCATCAAACCCTAGCATTTCTTCTATAACTCCTGCTTCTTTATTGTATTGATACAAACCACTTTCTGCTGTAAATACCATTTCATCCTCCACCCTTTTCACATAAATGTGTAGATCTGAAGGGAAGCCTTGCTCCTTTCCATACTTTTTAATCTTGATGATCTCTTTCGATTCAGGATCATAGGTCCACCGCCATGCGCCTATGTAGGGATGAGACACCCACCAAACAAACTCCCCTTCATAAGCAATAATCCTTGCCGACTCCTTAAGCTCTTGAAAGTCTTTTGTTTTCACCCATTCACCATTCTTGCGTTCTATAAGACTGAGACCTTCATAATGACCAATTAAGAGCTGGTCGTCATATCCAGGAACCGACATCACTTCCCACACCCCTTTGGTATTAGGAACCTTTGTCATTTTCCGTCCATCCCAACTCATCAAACCTTCATGATGACAAACCCAAAGCAAATCACCCAAAGCTTTTAAGCCCCAGACTTGTCCTTGACTATTTTTCAGCTCTTTATATTCGTTGATTCCCGCTTCATTTCGATCGAGCTGAAAAAGACCATTACCTGTTCCAAAATACATTTCATCTTGAAACTCTTGAGCTGCGTAACCAGCACCCCTCAAATAACCGTCTGGATGAATACTCCTAAAACTTGCACCCAACTCTACGTAATCAATACCATTATTAGTACCCACCCATAGATCGCCATTTTCCTCCTGAAACACGGAAGACACATCATTTCTTTGTAAGCCATTCCTAACGTCAAGCACAGTGAAGTTTGAAAAATCTAAATTCGTCAACACCAAACCTCCGCGCTTCGTACCAAAACAATAAGCATCTTTGAGGCGCTTCACTAAGTTCAATTCATGTAAGAGGAGATAATCGTTCAAATCTTTAAACCGCCTCATTTCTTCAGGCCGCTCGCATATCACTCCTTCTTTCTCAAAGAAAAACACCTTTGTACTGTCCACGTATTCAAAGTGAATTAAACGATCATCTACCTGAGGCACCTTCATCAACAACTCTCCATCAAAAGTCATCAAGCCCTCTTCACTTTGAAAAACATCTCTTTGATCTACCTTGAAGAATCCAAGGACTTTAGAATCTAAGGGTCGCTTTTCAAGCCGATTACCATCGAAAACAAGCAAAGCATGATCTGCTCGGAAATAGATTTTCTCTCCTAATGCTATTGTTGACCATACTTCACCAAGGTTATCTTGAGAGCTGGAATCAAGTAGGCTGACATAATTTGGTGGGTAGTGAGAAAAATCAAAATATCCCAACTCATTTTGACCACCGGCATAAACACGATGCCCTACAACTTCTATTGACCGGAGTATGGTTTGGTTCGGCTGCTTGAAGCAATTCCATGCCACACCATCAAAAACAAGTAAGCCGTCATTGTTTGCTGCCGCAACTATTCCATTTGAAAACTGGTCAATCTCAAATGTTTGCGCCCCTCCTTGATACTGCTCCTTTGTGAAATTCATCATTCGAGGCACTCCGAAACCTTGTGCACGCCCATCAAAGCAATAAAAAGTGAAAAAAGAAAAGACAATTAAATAAAGACACAACCTCATGATGTAGTAGTTAATATTTCTCAATTAAATCGCAATATAACCATATAATCAATACATTTACAAATAGTTAAGACAACTCATGAAAAAACACTATATTCCATTGTTGTAGTAAGAAAAGACCCAGTTATCTTGCCGAAGTATAAACGATGTAGTGAAATATTTTGTTTAGCAAGACTACATCACTAGCTTTCAATCTCTAAAAACCTTTTTAAAATGAAAACACTTTACATTGCTTTTAGCCTATGCTTCGTTTTTTGTTCAAATGTGATTATTGGACAAAGTCTATATGACAGTTTTGACGATGTAAGAACCGTAAACTACGGTTTGAACGTTGCATTTCCAGAACAAATTGGTAACGGTATAGATGGTACCGTATGGCCAGGGTGGCATGGTGTGTTTTTGCAATACACCTTGAATCCAGGAGCTAATGCGATCAATAGTTCCACAATGTGTGCATCGTACAGCAGAAACCCAGCGGAAACCTATGATGTAATTTTGATTAAGCCAGGACAATTAGCAGATGTGAGCGACTACTTGAGCGGTGCAAAACAAATCACCATGGACATCTACTCTCCTCTTCCAGGCATAACGGTTCAGTTTTCACTTCAAAACGCAGCACTTGCTGCAGGCCCATACCCACAAGGAAGACATAGCGAATATCAAGCAGTAACCACTACTGGCGCTCAATGGGAAACCTTAACTTTTACATTAACAGGTGAGCCATGGACAGACGCATCTAACAATGGATGGTGGCCAGACGCAACAACGGCGAACAACGATTTAGACGAAATGGTGCTTTTGTTCAACCCGGGAAACAACATTCAAGAAAACTACTTCTTTGATAACATTTATGGTCCAGAACGTGTGAATGAACCTTGCACTGAAGTGAACACTAGTCCTTTTGTTCTTATGGATGCAGATTGTGAAAACGACCAATGGAATGTAGAATACTACGACGGACGCATGAGCATCTTCCCAAACCCAGACACTGAAATTGGTGGTAATGTTATTGAGTACGCTAGAAATGGAGGCGCTCCTGAAGACGTTATTGTTGGTGATTTTAACGGTGCCTTGACCATTGACAATACTTCAATGTTCAAAATGGACATTTACGACCCAAATGCTCCATCAGCAGTTATCTTCTCTATTCAAGACCAATTTGGCTTAGAGCTCGCGCTTTTGGAATTCACCACTACGGTGAGCAATCAATGGGAAACCTTAAGCGCTGATCTTTCTTCTTTAGCCGGTCTTCCAAATGTGACCGACTTTGTATTGCTGCTTTCACCGGGGGAAGAACTTGCTGAAACTTACTACATCGATAATCTCATTGTGGAGAACATCATTTCTACTGACGATCTCGATTCACAAACCGCATTCAAGGCATATCCAAACCCTTCACAAGGTGACATGACCATCACTTCAGAGCAATTAATCACCAGCGTGGCTGTTTACGACCTAAGTGGCAAGCTCGTTTTTGAACAGGGTGAAATAAATGCTTTCAGTACACAACTTTCTGGTCTAGCTCCAGGTATGTATAGTGTTCTAGTTAGTCATACTGCTTCAAGCCTTGCTCAACGCAAGTTGGTTCAATTTATTGGAGAGTAAGATGCACGGTATTGACTTAGGCATCATCGTTCTCTACTTTGTTTTGATCTTTGTGGTAGCATTTTTGGTTACCCGTAAAGAGCGAAAAGAACAATCGTCAACCAATTACTTCCTCGGCGGAAAAAATAGTGGATGGTTTGTTATTGGCGCTTCTTTATTTGCTTCAAACATCGGTAGTGAGCACCTTATTGGGCTAGCAGGTTCTGGCGCTAGAGGAGACTTTGTTAATGGGCAGTTTGAAATTTTAGCTGCTCTAATTTTACTACTTCTGGGCTGGCTTTTTGTGCCGTTTTACATCAAAACGGGAGTGTACACCATGCCTGAGTTCCTAGAAAAACGTTATTCGCGAAGTGCTCGAAATTACTTGAGCATCATATCTATAATTGCCTACGTCCTCACCAAAATCTCTGTGACCATATTTGCTGGCGCCCTGGTGTTCGAGCAACTTATTGGGATAGATTTCTGGATAGGTGCTATCATCGTAGTGGTTGCCACCGGGATCTATACCCTATTTGGTGGCTTGAAGGCCGTTGTGTATACCGATCTTGTGCAAATGTTCATTTTGATCGGGGGAGCAATAGCAGTTACCGCCTACGGAATATTCGAGTTGGGTGGAATTGATCAGGTGATGACCAGCATTCGAAGTGAAGTAAGTGTCGAAAAAGCCAACAATTACCTTTCACTATGGAGGCCAAATTCCGATGCCGATTATCCATGGACCGGAATTCTATTTGGTGCGCCCATTTTAGGTATATGGTACTGGTGTACAGATCAATTTATTGTACAGCGCGTGCTGTCTGCCAAAGACCAATCCAATGCGCGTAAAGGCACCATTTTCGCAGGTTTTTTGAAGCTTCTCCCGCTATTCTTGTTTGTTTTCCCAGGAGTTATTGCCTACGCACTTCATGTGCAAGATGGCCAGCTGCTTATGGATGCCAGCAACAAGGTAAATTTTGATGCTGCTTTGCCCGCAATGGTGAGTAATTACCTCCCTATTGGTTTGAAAGGTATTGTTGCTGCCGGGCTCCTAGCAGCCTTGATGAGCTCTCTCAGTTCTGTATTTAACTCTAGCAGCACATTAGTTACGATGGACCTTTATAAGGTCGTCAACCCAATGTCGAGCGAAAAACGCCTCGTTTACGTTGGTCAGATTACTACCGCTGTTTTGGTTGTTCTTGGATTGATGTGGATTCCACTGATGGAAAACATGATGGAAGATGGTGGACTTTTTAAGTACCTTCAGAGTATTCAAGCCTACATCGCACCGCCTATTGCCGTTGTTTTTCTCTTCGGGATCCTTTCAGGAAAGATGAACAAGAACGGTGCATTAACAGCGCTTTGGTTTGGATTTGTGGTTGGGACTACTCGTCTAGCACTGGAGTTCATGAGTGCTAAGAACGCAGATGGAACCGCTATTTTAAGCATTCAACCCGGCACTTCGCTGGCGTGGTTTGTAGAAATGAACTTCCTTCACTTTGCACTCTTTCTTTTTGTGCTTTGTGCCTTTGTTCATGTTGCTGTGAGCTTGTTTTTCAAAACTGGTGAAACAAGTCAACTTGTACTTGCTTCCATGAGTTCAGACGAACCTAAACATGAAAAACGAACAGACCTCGTACTTTCATTGGCACTTATTGGATGTGTGCTATTGATGTGGGGAATATTCAGTCAATTCGGAATTGCATGAGACTACTATTAATCATAAGCTTAAGTTTACTCACAACGCTGGTTTCTGCTCAGCAGAGAGACACCCTGTCTTGGGACGCTGGTGAAGTGAAGAAATATGAGATCAAGGAACGATTAAGTGGTTTCTCCCTTAATGGGTACTATCGGTTTTTTGGTTTGCATAGAAACTTAGAAAGCCCTTTTGTGGTGCTTCCAAACAATGTGTTTGCCAACACTCCTCCTGTTGTTTTCGGCGCGGGTGATGTTTACCGCGACCCTCCAATTTGTTTGATGACGGCAAGTGTTCGCCCAGGTGGTGGCGCATCAATCAACATGGATTACGCCATGTATTCCAACTTCACAGGAAACTCTGGTAACGTACCTTACAACCTTAATTTAGGTGTGAGCCTTTACGGAAGTGTCCCTACTAAATTTGCTAATGTTGGCTTTCAACTGGGCGGAATTAATTGGGTAGATGTAAGCGACATGCTTTTTTCGAGCTTCGTGGGTTATAACAGATTCAGTCTTTATGAAAGATGGCCCTGGGAAGATGTAGGACAGGCTGCTGACAGAGCCGAATTCTTTTTGCAAAATGGCGATATCGCCCGAGAAGACCGTTGGGCCAGGCAAGCATTTAAAGGTGCTTTGTTTGATTTTACTGAGTTACCTGGCGGACTAAGCGCTCGCGTAATGGTTGGAACAACTCCTGCTACTGGTAACTTTGGTTCTATTCTTCCTGGGTACACCACTGGTGGTCGACTAAGAAAAACCTTTAACGAACACACGGTTTCCTTCAATACCATGAACTACATCCTCACCAACGATTCCATCACTGATGAAAAAAGTGGACTACAACTCCACACTGTTTCTGGTGATTTCAAATGGGGCGACTGGAACTTAAGAGGTGAAATTGGCGCTGCAGAAAGCTATACTTATGAATCAAAAGGTGACTGGGGCGAGGCAATTAGATTAAATGTTCGACGAAACAAGATCTTGCCATGGCTCGATGCTGAAATTGAACTGTTTCGCTTAGCCCCTGAGTTTGTGAATTTCTACGGTAACTTCTTAAGTGCAGGACAAAGACTAACACCTGTAGCTATTGACCAGTCAGGATCAGGCCTTGCAGGGGCGACTTTTGCAGGAAGTGTCACTGACGTTGGCCAAATCGTAAATAATAGAGAAGGTTTTAGCTTGAACCTTTTCACCAAACATAAATCAACAGCCATTTCTTTTGGTACGATGATCTCCCGGGAGTTGGAATCTTTGAGTAATAAACTTTCTTTCGGACACAAAATCAACGGACAAACAATGTCGCGTTTTGCTCCTTTTGCAAGTGGTGTTGGTCCGTATGCCCGTTGGAACTCTTTCTACAGAGGTGTTTCTGAAGACATCTTCATCACAGAAACAGATGACGCAGGAATTCCACTCAGTCGCTTGCACTTTCACACCACACAATTGCAAGTAAAACAAAGCTTGAAATACAAGAATCATCCCTTTTACATTATTTACACGGGTATGATTGGATCTGTTAGCCCAGACTTGGCCATTATTCCAAGAACCAACAGCACGGCCTTCCTGATTACACAATACCATGAATTTGATTTTATTACCCCATTGTTTGACGGTTTAGATTTAACCTTGAGCTACGGAAATGAATCCTTCAGAGGCAACAGCAAAACCAACAACATCTATTATGTAGACGAGAACGGGCAAACCGCTGGAGCAAGCGTTGATTACGTTGCAGTCGCTAGTTTCGACGATTACGATTTAGAGGGAACACAAATAGCCGCGGCGAATTATGAAGGCGCTGCTCGTCCGATAATTGGCAATTTGAGACAACAAAGTGAGAGTTTTGGAATTGGGCTCGATGTTGACCTTTCGCCCAATTCTGGACTTTACATTCGCCACAAAAGATTCTACCAACAAGACCTTAATTTTTCAATGGACGATATCCGAGGTACGGAGACGACCCTTGAGTTGAAAATATTCTTTTAAGATGAGAAAGCATTTATTTCTACTTCTAGTGACCCTCGCATTGGGTCAAGCCTTAAAGGCACAAGACAAGCTCACGGTTTACGGAGCTGGACGATTCTCCATGCATTCGGGTGGTGTTAGTGGTGATGTATATGACGGGCTCGTTATTGGAGCCGATACGCTTAGTCCAGATACGGTGAGTGCACGCTCAGAGATGGCCGGTTATGCTCTATTCGACCTCGGTTTTCAGTTTCGCCCTAATGCCCAAACGGAGATTAAAGCCTTAACGAGGGTTTACTCTGAGCTTGATGGCTTCTGGGGTCAAGGGATCAACTTCAATTTCAGAGAACTTTACGTAAGAGGTATTGTGAAAGGAAAAGTGAAATACCGTGTTGGAGACCTTGATTTAAAAATGAGCAAGTTCACCCTATACAATTCTAACGGAGATCTGGGTGCACATGACAACAATGCAACTCACCTTTATGAAGACATCATCCAGTATGAGAACTTCTTTAGAAATAACTCTTGGCGTCAACAAGGACTTCAGACCAGCTTTAAATTGAAACTGCCTGGAAATGGAAACCGCCTTGATGTGATGGCCTTTTTGGCAAAGAACAGACAAGCCGATTACTTCTTTACACCAGACCGCTTGTTAAGTGGTGGTATGTTGAGCTATGAAAAGCTTGGATGGGGTAAACTTGATTACTACAGAACTGAGTTGTTTGAAATTGCTGAAACTGCACCTTTTTCAGGTCAAGCTCAGCGTATAAGCACTCAGAGCATCGCAGGTACTCTTAAGAACCCAAAATTGGGCAGATACGTTTATCACTTCGAAGCAGGTTTATCAAACATGCACTACATCGAATTCGAGCCAGAGCCAAGCACTGAAACTGGAGCCTTTTTCCAATTGGGCTTGCGCGAAATGGCGAAAGAGAAGAAACTACACTACTTCGCTAATTTCAATTACGTGGAAAGTCAGTTTAGAAGTCCTGGAGCCCAGTCAAGAAGAAACAACTTTTCGGCTGCTCCAACGCAGTTCTCATTTCAAGGAAACCAGGAGAATGTGCGTCAGCAAACTGTTTTCGACGTGTTAACAGACCCTACCGCCTACTTCAGAACAATTGACCCTATTCTAGGCGCTTTCAACCCAGCCTACTCAAACGTTCAACCTTACGGTGAAGCAACTCCAAACAGAACAGGACTACAAGCTGGATTTAGAATGAACCAAGATTCAAGCTGGGTTGAAAAACTCGATGCGCACATTTGGTTAATGTCTGAGGTCAATGGAGAAGGAACAGACAAACGAAGATCTTTCATGAGAGCTGATGTTTCTACAACTTTGAATTTCGCGGGGCTACTTCAAACTGACAAGGCACTGCTCCTCGAGGCCTACTTAAAGTATGAGCAAACAGGAAGAGACCCTATTGACAGTGAATTAAGTGCTATTGCAGGAATTGGAGAAATTGATTTGAGCAGTGTGTTTTTAGAATTAACCATCGCTAAAGAGATCAGCGACGATCTATTTATTCATGCCGGAATGTACCTCCTTCAGGCTTCTGGAAATGAATATATGGCCGTGAGAAATGAATTCAATCAAATTACTGACTATACCGAAATGGACATCGAATTGACAGACCGTACGCTCCTCGCGGGAATAAAGTACAGCTTGAATCAAAACAATCACCTCCTTATTCAAGTTAGAAATTCCAACATCACCAACGAACAAATCATTGGTAAGTCATACAGTATTAACCAGGCGCTTATCACCTATAACTTATTCTTCTAATGAAAAAACATTTAATCATCGCTTTAAGTCTGGTGCTTTTTGCTGCTTGCACAAAAGACGAAATTGAAGGGCCAGAATTACAAGATATCTTTGGAGAATTCGCGGTAATCCAAGGACTCTCTTCTGACAGAACTACCGTTGACTTTGGCGCAGGAGAAACAGTTCGTTTCAATGCTGAGTTGACCATTAGAACTGATTGGACATTGCACATTTTAGGTGAATCTTCAGGAGCGAAAAAGGAAATTAAGGGTCGCGAAAGAGTAATCAACCAAGACATCGCAAAATGGAACGGAACCATCTCCTTTGCGCCGCTTTTTGGTGAAGAGGATTGCATCACCTACATGACCTTTGAAAACCATCCTGACACCTTAATTGGCCCCACCATCACAGTTACTGGTGTAAAACCAGAAGACAATGTCGACATCTTGATTTCAGATTTTGAAACAAATACCGGCTGGGGAACATTTGCTGAAGCAGCAGCCACCAACCAAAATGTCAGCGGTAGCTATTTTGTTCAAGACCCAGTTAACGTAGGTCAATTTCTCTCTGTGAACGCCCCTCAAGGAACTCGTCATTGGAGAATGACCGCCAACAACATGAACAGTGTTTTCATCTGTGGAGCCAACACCACTGCTGCTGGAAGTCAAGATAGCGAAGCCGACACCTATTTTTCAATCGGCACAAATAATCCTGAGAACGTTTATATCAACTTATTGCTTTACGGTCTTGGAGACGGAAACACGCGCTGCTCTATTGGCTTTCAGGAAGATGATAACCTTGATGGCATTTATGACCGATTTACCGAAGGCACCTATAACACCACTATTGCTGTTGACTGGCAAGGGTGGAAAGTTGTGTCTATCCCTTTGAGCGATTTTCAGCTGAGCACAGTTGGCGGTTTTGGTAACAATGATGCTACCGGACAGCAAGACATTGGAAGAATCATCAGCATGGAAGTTTTGTTGCTCGCCGTTGAAGGTACAAGCGGACAAATTGGCTATGGGATGGATTACCTTAACTTTACATACTTCGCTCCATGGACGCCATAATGAAAACATTAGGAATTACATTTGTGCTCCTTGTAATGATTGGCTGCGGTATCGAAATGGAAACGCTCTCTTTAAATGAGCTCCCAGAAGAAAATACGGCTAGCGAATCATTCAATGCTTTCGAGTATTTCAGAGCACCTACAGTTTTTGAAAACGACCCAACGGATGTTTGGGGAATGGAAAAAGACCCACACAAAGATTTCAAGATTGTGAACCTCGATGAGATGCACAAAAACGTTCTAGAACTAAAATGGAACAGAACATCTGAGTGGGTAGGCTTTGGTATTGGGTGGAACAAATGGCTTGCAAAAGACCTCTCCGATATCACTGAAGAAGGAGGCTTTATTTTCGACGTTCGTGCCATTGAAAACCAAACAGGCATCCCAACGCTTATTTTTCTGATCGAAGATTACAGCGGAGTAATGAGCGCCGGTGTTGTTGGGAGTGAGAGTTTGGAACGTTATCCAATCAACGAAGAATGGCAAACATTTAAACTTCCTTTGAGCAGCTTCGATTTGAAATCCAGCGGCATTGACCTTACCAATATCAAACAATTGTTAGTGGAGTTCCAAGGAAGTGGTCAGCTATACATCGACAATATCCGCCTTTTGCCTTGCGAACCTTACCGCCATGAATGGAAAGAAGAATTCCCTTCGAGTGAGTTTACTGTTGACGAAAGTGTCAATATTTTCGATGGCAATTTTGATCAAGTTTGGGGACTAGGCGACTTTGGTACCCGCAACTACATCATCACACCAAGAAAAACCCTTGAAATGAAATGGGACGACACTTCGATTTCAGCCATTTCTTCCATGGGAACCTCGTGGGCTAACTGGCGTTTTATCGACCTCAGTTCGGTGATAGATAAAGCCTCATTAACCTTCGACGTTCAAAACCTTAAAGGAGTTGATCAAGAATTGGGCTTAGAGGTGGTACTTCAAGACTACAATTACCGTGAAACCGCAATCAAAATCAACGGCAGCACCAGTTCCATGAGTGACTTCACCAAAGAATGGGTAAAAGTAGATATTCCACTAAGTGATTTCATGAAGAACAAGGTGGACATGAAAGCCATTAAGCAACTCATCCTCAGAACAACAGGAAGCGGACACATTGAAATAAGAGATATTAATATTCGAGTAAATGAATAAAATTAAGGCATTGTTTTTTCTTTTCTTGGCGATGGCCGTAGTGGCTTGTCAAGACGCACCTCAAACAGAAAAACAAAACATTGAAACGGGCGACCCGGAAATTGAGGACTTGATCAAATCAATGTCCTTAACGGAGAAAGTTGGTCAAATGACCCAATTGACACTCGACATGGTGTGTGTTGGCGAACCTTACAATTTGGAGGTACCTCATCGCCTTTCCGAAGAGAAGCTCGACAGCGTAATTCGTGTGCTGAAAGTTGGATCCATTTTGAATTGTGGCGGACACACCTACCCTCGGGAGTATTGGTTAGCTACCATTAATGCTATTCAACAAAAAGCCCTTCAAAACGAAAATCCAATCCCGGTTCTTTATGGAATAGACGCCATACACGGTGTGAACTATACAGATAGTGCCAGCTTGTTTCCACAACAAATAGGACTTGCTTGCACTTGGGACACCGCTCTGGTAAAATCGCTCGCCACAATGAGTGCTTATGAAACAAGAGCATCTGGAATTCGTTGGAATTTTTCGCCCGTACTTGATCTCGCTCGCGACCCCCGTTGGCCTCGTTTTTGGGAAACTTTTGGCGAAGATGTTCACCTCGCTAGCATTATGGGAGAAACCATGATTCACGGTTACCAGGGTGAAGGAGAAATCGATAGCCTCCACGTTTCGGCTTGTTTGAAACACTTTTTGGGCTACAGCATTACCCTTTCCGGTAAAGACAGAACGCCCGCATGGATGCCTGAACGTCAACTCAGAGAGTACGTCCTACCTTCATTCAAAGCCGCAATTGATGCTGGAGCACTTACGATTATGGTTAATTCAGGGGAAATCAACGGGATTCCTGTTCACATTGATAAAACCATTCTTGAAGATTTGCTTCGCGATGAACTTAAGTTTGAAGGATTGGCCGTAACTGACTGGGAAGACATCAAGTACTTGGTGACCCGACACCGTGTAGCGAAAGATTATAAATCAGCCATCAAAATGGCCATCGACGCAGGCATCGACATGAGTATGGTACCTACCGATTTAGAATTCCCAGTACTTCTAAAAGAATTGGTGGAAGAAGGCGCTATTAGCGAAGAAAGAATCAATAAGAGTGTTCGTAGAATTTTGACCGTAAAGAAAAAACTCGGTTTGTTCGATAGCCAAACACCTAGCATGGCAGACTATCCCAAATTCGCTTCGAAGGAACATCAGGATCTTTGTTTAGAAGCAGCAGAAAAAAGCTTAGTACTCCTGAAAAATGAAAATGAACTCCTCCCTCTTGCTCAAAACAAATCACTACTTGTTGTTGGCGAATTAGCACAAAGCTTGAATGCATTGAACGGTGGCTGGACGCATACTTGGCAAAACAACGACCCTAGTTTCAATACCCCTGGCCGACTTTCTTTCCTTGAAGCCCTTCAGCAAGAATACGCCAAGTGCAGTTTCTTGAGCAGTGCTGATTTTCAGAAAAACCCCAACATTGCTAAGTCTTATGATGTTGTTATCGCTGTTTGTGGTGAAATGCCTTACACCGAAACTCCCGGAGACATTGAAGATTTGAACTTGGACGATGAACAACAAGGACTCATTCAAGCGATAGAACGCATTAGCACGCCTTCTATCCTTGTTCTAATTCAAGGACGACCAAGAACACTTGGTTCAGAGCTCAATGGGGTGGATGCCCTTATTTATGCTCCACTACCAGGAGACTTCGGCGGAGAAGCCTTAAGCAACCTGATTAGTGGAACAATTAACCCATCTGGACGACTCGCTTTTACTTATCCAAAACATCCTTCTGCCCATACTTGTTATGATCACAAGTACACCGATCAAATCCACATCGATTTCAGTACAAACGCTGTTCAGCCTTTGTTTGAGTTCGGAAGTGGTATTTCTTATTGTGCGATTGATTATACGAATTTGAGCCTTGATCAGAAGCAGCTTGGTTTGAACGACACCTTGCGTTATAGTATCACACTGACGAACAAAGGTGATCGCGCAACAAGAGAAACCTTGATGTCGTTTGTGAGTGATAGTGTAGCTAGTATTACCCCATCCGTAAAACGCCTTAGAGCATTTGAGAGCATTACTCTTGAGGCTGGGGAGTCAAAAACAGTTGATGTGCTTATACCAGTAAGTTCATTGGCTTTTGTTGATGCGAATATGAATTGGATTGTTGAACCCGGTGTTTTTGGTCTGCAAGTTGGTCCATTAACAGAAACTTTTGAAGTCTATGAATAATTCAAGATTAGTGTTTTTTCTTTTTGCCCTTTTGGGTACAAACGTGAGTTTTGGCCAATGTGAGGTATTGGTATGGGAAGACAATTTCAACGACGAAACCCTCGATTTGAACAATTGGGAATATGAATTAGGTAATGGTTGCCCTAACCTTTGTGGATGGGGAAACAGCGAACTTCAAGACTACACGAATTCGCCTGACAATGTAAACGTGCAAAACGGCACCTTGAGAATTACTGCCAGACAAGACCAAGGGCAAACACCTGAATTTACTTCTGGACGCTTAAGAACAAAAGGCTTAGCAGCTTTTCGTTCTGGCAGAATTGAAGCCAGAATCAAGATGCCTGTTGGACAAGGATTGTGGCCAGCATTTTGGATGCTCCCTGAAGATTACAGTTATGGCCGATGGCCACTATCTGGTGAAATCGATATCACTGAAGTGCTCGGTCAAACAGCAGGAGAAACGCACGGTACGATTCATTACGGCGCTAAATGGCCCATGAATCAATGGCAAGGTAACAGCTTGAATTTTGGCGGAACGGCCTTGCATGATGAATTCCATGTGTACAGCGTAGAGTGGAAACAAGATACCATCAGATGGTTTATCGACGAGCAGTTGTATTCAATTAAGGTAGACAACAACTTAGGGACATTTCCTTGGCGTTTTGATAAAGAATTTCACATTATACTCAACGTAGCTATAGGTGGAAATTGGCCAGGATATCCAGACAACAGCACTGTTTTCCCGCAGCAAATGTTAGTCGATTATGTGCGCGTTTATCAGCATCCAGAAAATGCCATCATCAGTGGACCAAAAAGTGCTTTTAAAGGCAAGGACATCACTTACGATGTGAGTAATCTTGAAAACAGTTCCTTCACTTGGAATGTGGAAAACGGAGAAATTGTATCTGAAAACGGAGCCTCTTGCGTAGTTCGTTTTAATGAAAGCGGCAATCAGAATGTAAGTGTAAGCATCGACAACGGAATATGCGCTTCAAGCATTTCAAGAACCATCAACGTGGGCGATGATTGCAGCGTCAACGTTGCCAATTTTGAAAACCGTTTTGGTGCGCACTGGACTTGGTTCACTGGAAACTACGGCGATGTACCTACCCCTACTCCAAATGCCATCAACAGCAGTAGCACGGCATCAAGTTGGAACCTAGAAGGGAATAACGACGATAGAATCACCTATGGCCTTGATGTCATTCAAGACGCGAACCTTTTCAGCTCTCAAGAACTCGTGCTTGGAATGAAGGTCTATTCAAATGCACCCGAAAATACACCCCTTGAAATCCGTTTGCAGAACGAAAACATGGCTGGAACTGGAGTATTCACTGGAACGCACTCCAATTATTTAGGAACAACAGGACCTCAGTACACATGGTCTTGGGTTTATTTCGACCTCGCTGGACTTGCCAATGCTAGTTTGAACTCGTCCATCAACCAAATGATGCTGCGTGTATTGGCCAGCCCGATGCTTCCTTATACCGTCGTAATTGACGACATCAGCATCTTCGACATTGCTTGCACCCCTCTAGGGAATCAGGTAGCGTCTGCAGAAGGGCTTGCACTCAAGGAAATGAGTGCTTTTGTGAAAGATGGAGTTGTATACCTGAGCGCACCTCTGGGCCGAAGCATAGACGTGTACGACCTTTCGGGGCGTATGGTAAAACAAATCCTACTTGAAAACAAACAAGCAGAAATTCACGATCTGAAACCCGGACATTACATCCTCAAATCAGATCACATCACCCTAAAAGCACAACGAGTATGCGTTTATTAAAAACAAACCTCCTTTTACTTGCCATCTGCGCTTCGTTGACTTCTTTGCTGGCGCAAAGCAGAGCGGTGCATACCGAAGTGGCTGAGATCAATGGAGAGTGGACCTTCTTGCGCAATAATGAGCCTTACTATGTTAAGGGCGTAGGTGGACAAGTTCACATGGATGAAGCCATTGCTTGTGGAGCAAATTCGATAAGAACTTGGGGACTAGAAAACGCACAAGCCGTGCTTGATAGCGCAGAAGCAAAAGGACTCAGCGTGATGCTGGGTTTTTGGATGCCTCACGAACGCCATGGTTTTAATTACAGTAATAAGTGGGCCGTTGAAGATATGCTAAAGTCGTTCAGAGGAGCCGTTGAAGAATTCAAAGACCACCCTGCTTTACTCTGTTGGGGAGTGGGTAACGAGGTGGACCTTTTTTATACCGATTTGAATGTATGGACAGCAACAGAATCCATTGCTCAAATGATTCACGAGTTAGACCCTCATCACCCAACATGTGCTGTAACAGCAGGATTAGATGTAGCAGAAGTGAAGCTCATTCAACAAATGGCACCTAGCATCGATATCCTCGGAGTTAATACCTACGGTGAGGTAGAATCAGTGCCAGAACTCATCGAATTGTATGGATGGGAAAGACCATACATGATTACAGAATGGGGCCCTAACGGACACTGGGAAGTACAAAAGACAAGCTGGGGAGCCCCAATAGAGCAAACAAGCACAGAAAAAGCCAATTCTTACCATCAACGTTACACAAATGCCATTGCAGCGAATAAACAGCAATGCATTGGATCATACGTTTTCCTTTGGGGACAAAAACAAGAAACTACCGCAACGTGGTATGGCGTATTTTTACAAGATGGTTCAAGAACACAAGCCATTGATGTTCTTCATCAAGTATGGAAAGGCGGACCTGCTCCAAACCGCTGCCCGATTATCAAATCATTTACCATCTCTGGAGAGACAAAAGAAAACAGCCTTACCTGCATGGTAGATGAGCGCTTGATTGTTCAGGTGGATGTAGAAGACCCCGATATGGATGATTTAAAGTTCGAATGGCAGATCATTCCAGAAAGCAATCAAACAAAAGCTGGAGGAGACTTTGAAGAAGCCCCAAGTTCCCTAGTTCAATTCGAAGGGATTAACGAAGACATGACAGTGAGCTTTGAAGCCCCAAGTGCACCAGGGAAATACAGACTATTCCTATTTGTTCGCGATGGAAACAACAACGCTGCAACCGCTAATTTCCCATTTTTGGTGAGTGCTTTTGACTAAACAGATGGCCGTATCAAATGAAGCATACTAAAGTGTACTATTCAGGAAAACGCTAGTTGAATGACTATTCTTGATACTTTTCAACAGGTATGATACCATAATGCCTTAACAAGGTTTCGGTGTCAACATACTTATTTCCCCTTGGCGAATTTTTTAAGAGTTCATGAAACTCAGCTTTGCTTTTAGAACAAAAAGCTTTGTTCGAGTCTTCAAAGTTTTTAATGAGTTCAGCTTGGGCTGATTTAGCTAAGTCATCATAATCGTAAAACTCATTGTTGTCAGCGCTCAAGTTCAAGCCATCGTTCTCGATGAGCCACACAATGTTTACGTAGTAGAATAAATGAGTAATTCTATTTGCAAGAGGGGCAGTTAAACCAACGCCGTTCTCTTGTTCACCGTTGGCTATTCTGTGCTTAACGAAATCAATTGGCTTATCTCCCCAAGTCCATTCATCTACCATATAACGCACATACGGCAAACTTCCGTTCAATAAAGAGAACCTCCGTTTACAGCTCCTGTACTTTCCGTCTTTGTAGTAGTTAAATTCAACCGAGTAATGATCTTGCTCCGCGGCCCAATCGAAGGGCATGCAGATCAGAAAAGCAAAACCTATATTTCCGTAACGGAAAATATGCGGACTATGAATGGGCTCGCATCGAGGTGGGGTTCCAGCGTCTGGTTCTACTTTAAAGAAGTAACTCACGTCTATTTTTTCAAAAGGCACTTCAAAATTAGTTTCAATCGCTTTTATTATGCTTGGATCTAAATCGTTCTTAAATGATGCATCAAGTCGATGTATAAAGTTGGTTTTCTCAGAGTCTAAAACGATTTGGCACCTATTTTCAGAAGCTTCATAATAATCAAATAAGTTAGCATGACTATCTTGTCCCTTAATTTTAAACTTACTTGTGACCGACATCGTTTGCAGAAATTTCGATGCTTCGGCATAAAAGATTTCACCATCAACAACAATCTCTTTGCTACTCATTGCTTTGATAGCAATAATCAACCCTTCAAAAGCTTTTGAAGCCCTGTCTGCCTGGTTTGCTGTGGCGGGAGAAGAATAGTCCTTCAAATTAGGTTGATCAAAAATCTTAACACACTCTTCCATTATGGGATATACATGATTCTCTAACCAGACCGCACTCTCTCTGCTGTAATACCTTACTCCAAAACTATCGTGTACCCATGAATTCATAGCGTAGAAAGTAGAACAATAGATCTAGAATCCCAAGAAATGCCAAAAATTTAAACTAGTAGATGATGCAATAAGTGCACTTTAAATAAGCTCCTTCTGGAAATGAAACCGGATGGTCTACATCGTGCAAACTGGTATGAACCAGCTTAAAATCAAATCCTTGAAAATCCAATCCTTTCAGAACTAATTCAAAAAACTCCTCATTACTAACTCGAGAAGAGCAGGACGCAAAAACCAAGAACCCTCCTTTCCGAACAAGAGGATGAGCTAAGCCAAATAGGCGTTGGTAAGCTTTGATGGCTCCTGGAACTTCATTAGCCTTTTTTGCAAATGATGGAGGATCAACAACAACAATATCAAATGTTTGCTTGTCCCTCTTCAAAGCCGCAAGATGCTCAAAAGCATCACCAACAAGCAATTCATGTTGAGGGAAATTTCCGTTTAAGTTCGCATTCTTTTTAGCCATCTCTAAAGCTTGAGCGCTGATATCTAAACTCACCACTCGATTCGCTCCTCCACACAAGGCATGAACGGAAAACCCACCAGCATAAGCAAAAACATCCAAGACGTCCTTTCCTCGTGCCATCTCACCCACTCGCTTGCGATTGTGCCGATGATCTAAGAAATAGCCCGTTTTATGACCATGAATAAGGTTCGCCGAAAAAAGAATTCCGTGTTCTTTAAAAACCACCTCTTCATTTTCAAGCGCTCCAAAAATCACATCTCCATTCTTAAAGCCATAAGTTTCTTTCAAGGCAGCAGTATTTCTGCTTAAGCGAAGTACAATGCATTTAAGATCAAGCAAAGATAAAATGGCCTCTACTAAATGCTTCATATAAGGAAACCATGCTCCAGAATACAGTTTCAGCACAGCGCAATCATCGTAAACATCACAGATTACCCCGGGAAACCCATCATTTTCGCCATAAATCAAACGAAAACTGTTGGTGTCTGTTTTCAGCAATGTTTCTCGCTTCGAATGGGCTTCAGTAACTTTCTCCTTGAACCAAGACTCATCGATGGACCTGCCCTTTCTAAATTGAAGCAATTTTATGCGAATGGGCGAATCAAGATCGTACAAGCCACAAGCTAAAAACTGGTTTTTTTTCTGATCGAAAATAATGGCCAAATCGCCCGTTCGAGGTGGATAGTTCTCTTTTTCAATGCTTTCATCAAAAACCCAAGGATGGCCTTCTTTGATGTGGCGCTCAGCCTTCGACCGAACCTTCACCGCAATGCGCTTAGTTACTATTTCTGGGAATGAATTCAAGAGTACAAAACTAGCTTTATTGATTGTAATTCACCCCATTTCAAGAGCCGAATGCATTTTTGTATTTTGCCCCAAATTCGAATCGATGGAACAGCCCCCTTTCTTGAGTAAAGAGAAAATCACTGCATTTGTTGTTTTAGGGGTGTATCTTGTTCTAGTCTTCACTTGGGCAATCAACTCAGACTATGCTTGGGATGATGATGCTCCAACCAGAATCTATAATTGTGTTGATGCATTCAACAATCCGGTGCACTTTGTTTCGCTCTGGAGCAGGCCCTTGTTCGTCCTCATTTTCGCCCTTCCTAGCATGATTTCCATTCATGCTGTTCATTGGATCATGCCTTTAATATCTGCTGGTGCAGCTTATGGCCTATTTCTGGGGATGAAAAAGCTGAACTATCAAGGAGCACTACTCTGTCTTCCTTTTTTACTTTTCCAACCCTATCATTTCATCCTAAGCTATCAAGCTTATACCGAGCCTTTGGCAGTAGCATTAATTTGCTGGATGATTTATGCCTTTGCAGATAAACGTTGGGTAACTCTGGCTGTTCTCGGTGGACTACTTCCTCTTGCCCGTTTAGAACTTACCCCCCTTTTGATTTTTCCCGCACTTTTTTTAATAAAGGAAAAACAATGGAAAGCAATCATTTTTCTCGCCGTCCCAACCATCTTTTGGCACATTGCTGGAGCCATCATTCTCGATGATCCATTGTTTCTCTTAAACCAAACCTTACTTAAGGATACAGAATCAAACCGCTATGGCCATAACGAATGGTATGTCTACCTCCATCGTTACCTCTATGTTATTGGTCCGGTTCTTTTTATTCCTTTTTTAAGCGGACTCTTCATTGCACTCACAAAGAAAAAACACTTTTTACTGGGTATAATCTTCCTTTTTGGATTCTTCATCTATACGTTATTTAGTTGGAAACTGAACCTCGGAAATGCTGCTGGATTCCTGAGAAACATCACCACACTTTCGCCGTTCGCGGCAATTTTTGGAAGTATCGGGGTGATGGCTTTATGGGGATTTATGAACGGGCAAAAGCGCATACCACTTCCCGTCTTCATTAAAAAATCAAAACACAAGAAAAACGCTGAAGACGAAGGAGCGCCTTCAACCAAATCATGGCAAGGGAGCTTCGCAATTTTACTTGCCTTTAGTGGGGCAGCATTAGCTTGTACTTACTTTGCCCACGAAGTGAGTAACCACCACACCATTGAACCAGAGAACGATTACAGCATTGCGTTTTTTGGACTTGCGGCGCTTTTCGTCTTTTTAGGAGTTGCATTCGTACTTAAAAAACGTAAGAACTACCTCCCTTACACCTATCTAATTGCTTTTTCAGCGCTAAGCCTTGCATTCATCACTAGCTCTGAACCTCCTAATACCAGCTATTCAGCTGAACGCGAGAAAATGGCCGAAGTAGCCTCCTTTTACAACGAACATCTTCACGAAGAAAAGCTGAGCTATGCCAACCATGTATGGTTCTTTTGGAGCCAAGGCTACAACAAGCACGACAGCACCCTTTTTAAAACCATTACCCAAGAAAACCTCAAGAATGCCGATGTAGGAAGCACCATTGTGTGGGACAACCATTACAGCAGCAGGTTGGCTGGTGATGTTGATGCCGGCTTCTTTAACCGAGAAAGCAAGGACTTCTTGGAGCTGTATCGGGCTTATTCGAAGGATCGAGAACTACTGACGATCATCTTCAGCAAATTGCCTTTGGATCAACAAAAAACCAAAATGAAAACTTTCTATAACGAACATGCCGATGAAGCAAGCGTCATGTTCGCCTACGCCAAATTTTTAGCCGAAAAAGAGGGAAAAGCTGAAGAGAGCATCATCATTGGAAAAGAGGTGATTGAAAAAGACACCACAATTGTGGATGCATTGGGGACTGTGGGCATGTCGTACTTCAATTTGCGTCAATGGGACAGCAGCTTGGTCTACCTCCAAGCTCTTGAAAAACGAGTGAAGGATAACGACCAACTGTTTTATAACATTGGCTCGGCTTACTTCAACAAGAAAGACTACCCACGCGCTATCTCATACATGAACAAAGCCGTTGCTAAAAACAAAGCTTTTCCTAATGCACGCTATGTAAAAGCCGCCGCTTTAGTGAATCAAAACGACTATGAAGGAGGACTGATTGAATTGAATAAAGAAGTACAGGTTAATCCCAGCAATCAAGCCGCTTGGCTGCTCGCAGGAAAAGTATTGTTCAATAAAAACGATAAATCAAATGCCTGTAAAAGCTGGAAGAAAGCTGCTAATCTGGGCAATCAAGAGGCTCAAGCTTTGCTTGCACAATTTTGTCAATAAGGCTAACTTTCCATGTTTTCTTAACTTTAGACCCATGCTCTCGAAAAAAGCCCAATACGCCTTTCATGCGCTCACTTATTTGATGGAGAAAAAAGATGATGGTCCCACACTCATCTCCACCATTTCTTCAGAAAAAAAGATCTCTTTGAAATTTTTGGAGCAAATCCTGCTCGAACTAAGAAAAGGGGGTATTCTTGGGTCGAAAAAAGGAAAAGGTGGGGGCTATTACCTCATCAAAGAGCCAAATGAAATTCCTTTAGCAAAAATCATCCGCCTCATTGACGGCCCAATTGCCCTCCTCCCTTGCGTAAGCCTCAACTATTATGAACGCTGCAAGAATTGTGACGAGAGCATTTGTGGTTTAAATAGCGTGATGTCTGAAGTGCGCGATGCCAACTTAAAAATATTGGAAAACAAGACCTTAGCCGACATTCACAACTCAATTTAGCGCAGATTTAAATATCGGGGAGTAGCATGAGAGCGACATCTCTTCGATAAACCAATGGCTACTAAATCACTTCAGCAACCACAAATACGCTACCTCCAACGTAGATGCAATCTTCTGGCTTAGCATATAAATGAGCTGCTTCAAAGGCTTTTTTAACCGCAGTAAATGTTTCTCCTCTTAAACCGAGAGCCTGTGCTTTTTCAGCCAATACTTCTTCGGGTAAGGCTCTTGGAATATCGGCGGCACAGAAATAATAGGTGGCTTCTTTTGGTAGCATGGCTAAAACTGCATCTACATCCTTATCGCCCACCATTCCAATCACAAAATGAAGGTTGTGGTAATTGAGCTTTCGAAGTGCATTCAAAACAATTTCAAATCCTGCGGCGTTATGGGCACAATCTGCAATGCAAAGCGGTTTTTCGCTCAAAACATCCCAGCGGCCCCTTAAACCGGTGTTTTTCTTTACATTCAAAAAGCCCCTTCGAACAGCATCTTCTTCTATTTTCCAGCCTTTTGATTGAAATACCTTGAGCGCAAGAAGGGCTGTTCTGAGGTTTTCATCTTGATAAGGTCCAATCAAGTCGCTTGGAAATTTGGGCACATCGTTTTCTTGAACGAAATGGATGTTGCTTTGCTGGCTTTTTGCCATTGCGCGGAACACTTCATAAGCCTCCTCGCTCGTTGGCCCGATAACTACAGGCACATTACTTTTGATAATCCCGGCTTTTTCCAGAGCAATTTTCGGAATCGTATCGCCTAAAAACTGAACATGATCGAGACCAATATTTGTAATAACACTGAGTTCGGGGGTGAGTACATTGGTAGAATCCAACCTACCTCCCATCCCTGTTTCCACTATAGCGATGTCTACTTCCGCAAAATTGAAATACTCAAAGGCCATGAGCACCGTAATTTCAAAAAAAGAAGGTGCAATTGCTTGCCATTTCTTTTCGTAGTGTTCTACGAATTGAATCACCATGCTTTCTGGAATCATCTCTCCATTAACTCGGATACGCTCGCGGAAATCTTTGAGGTGGGGCGAGGTGTATAGGCCTACTTTGTAGCCTTGTTCTTGAAGCGCCGAGGCCAAAAGGTGCGACACAGAACCTTTCCCATTGGTTCCCGCCACATGAATGGACTTAAAACCATTTTCAGGATTCCCCGCGATGTCCATCAATTGAATCGTTGCAGACAAATCGGCTTTATAAGCTGCTGCTCCTTGTCGCTGATACATTGGCAGCTGACTAAAGAGTAAGGCTAGTGTTTCAGAGTAAGAGCGTTTCATAGCTTCAAAAAAGGGCCGCAAAAGCAGCCCATATTAATTCGTTTCAGTTTTTATTTCAACTCAAAGTTGAAGGTCATGCTCCCTTTTTGTTTTGGAGGAGCGTCTTGCCTCACGGTAAAGGTTGCTTTTTTTGCCGCTTTTTCAGCCAGAGCAAAAAGATAATTACTTGTTGTGGTAGACAGAGGATAGTTTCGTGCAGTGCTAATCACCTGTCCATTTCGATCTACATAAATATCTAAGACCACCTTTCCCTTTTCACTCGGTCGTTCAGAAAGCGTGGGTTTTCCAATCATCCCTCTGCCGCTCAAGGCCCATCCAATACCTTCACCTTGCACAATTCCTTTGCCCTCAATATTCCCGTTTTGGGCGCCTTCGTTTCCTTCACCTTCATTCTCTCCATCAGAGCCGCCACCTCCACTGGTATCGTTGATCTTATCGAGAATGTTGCCTAGTTTACCAGAAACCTCAGGTTCCGGATCGGGTTTAGGTGCTGTAGTATTGCTCGGGTTTTTACTCGTATTCACATTAACATCAGAGCTTGTTTGAGTAACAATTTCCTGTGTTTCCGCGCTTTGATTTGTGGTGGTACTGGCTGCACTTTCTTCGAGCACTTCTTCTGGCTTTTCAGAAGGCACCTCTGACTCTGTTTCTCCGCCCGCATTTGATGTTGAACCAAAATCGGCCATACCAACTGCAACAAATGTTTCACCCGGCGGTGGATCCATTGTGGTGAACGCCGTCAAGAAAAAGCACAACAAAAGGATGATCAAGAAAGTTCCTCCTGAAATAAATCCTGCCGCAATACGGTCTTTTTTTTCGCTTTGTTCTCTGGCTGTCATTGTCTAGTCTTTTTTAGGGCTTGAACCCAACATTACTTTCCAATCATTTGCTTTCGCCATCCCAATCACTTCCACCGTTGCTCCGGTTGGAACATCTTTGTCAACTTCTAGGTAGAGGGTTTTTTCGGTCATATCATCCATTCTTACCTTAAGAATCGATTCTAAGTCGCCTTTTTCCACTCTTCCCTTGTCAACGAGATACACTTGGTCTTTGGTGATCGACACCGTTAACTTCGAAGCTTGAGAGGTGACGCCTTTACTTTGTGGCAAATCAACATTAACACCTTTGCTTGCAAGTGTTGATAGAATCACAAAGAAGATCAGCAGAAGAAACACCAAGTCGGTCATTGACGACATGTTCCCTGTTACACTGACTTTATTTCGTTGTCCTAAATCCATCTTGACTTATTTACCTGGTTCTTCTAAGATATCGATAAACTCGATGCTCGAAGCTTCCATCTTGTGAATTACTTTAGACACTTTTCCTACGAGGTAGTTATAGGCCATGTAGGCGATGATACCAACAATCAAACCAACAATGGTGGTGACCATTGCTTGTTTCGTACCCGCAGAAATATCTTGTACTTCCACGCTTCCCGCCACTTCCATTTGAACGAAGACCTGAACCATCCCGATAACCGTACCCAAGAAACCAATCATTGGTGCAACACCAGCAATCGTTGCCAAAAGGCTAAGGTTTTTCTCTAAACTGTAAATTTCCAGCTTACCGACGTTCTCAATGGATGCTGAAATATCTTTTAGGGGCTTTCCAATTCGGGCAATACCTTTTCCTAACATTCTAGCAATCGGGGTATGACTGGTAGAGCAAAGGTTTTTTGCGCTGTCTAGTTTACCGTCGTGGATGTAATCTTTAATCTTGTTCATGAAATCCTTCTCTTCTTTTAGCGCCTTGGTGATGGCAAAAGTTCTTTCAAAGAAGATGTAGATCGCAATAATCGAAAGCAAAGCTAACGGGATCATGATGTACCAGCCCCCTTCCATCAGGAGGTCGAGTATAGATACCGTTACTTCCTTTGATTCTTCCGAGATGTTTTCAGCAGCTTCGTTGGCCGCGTTAATTGTTCCTTGCAGTAGTAGCAGTTTCATTTTTGATTTCCTTTCAATTGATAACGGGAAAAGTATCTAAATAATTACCCCGCCGAGTGGGCGGGGTAAAAAGGTTTTGAATAGTAAGACGTTAATAGCACAAATTATGCCTGTTCTCAGGTAGTGAGGAGGAAGA